>NZ_JBIXJQ010000009.1:243558-336342 GCF_052871255.1 Streptomyces sp. LARHCF249 | reverse complement strand
CGCGCGCCGCGTTGCGGCGGACCTCCGCGGCCGCGAGGCCGGCGTCCCACAGCGGGATCAGGGTCAGCGGGATGAGCCGGCCGCGGGCGGGCGGGCCGCCCCCCACCCCCACCCACCCCGCGGGGTTGGCCCCGACGCCCCCCCGCCCCCCCCCGGGGGCCCCCGCCCCCCCCCCCCGCGGGGGCCCCCCCCCCCCCCGGGGGGCGCCGCCGCTCGGCCGTATCCGGCCCCGCTCGGGCGTTCGGGCAAGCCCCCGATCGGTAAAACCCCCTCCCGCCGAGCGCAGCGGTACGGCAGGATCACCAGATGCTGGCCCATTCAGGGGGGCACCCCCCGAACCCCCCGCACGCACGCGATCTGACGCTTCTGCCGAAGGCCCACCTCCACCTGCACTTCACCGGCTCGATGCGCCCGTCGACCCTCCTGGAGCTCGCCGACAAGTACGGCGTCCGCCTCCCGGACGCCCTGACCGCCGGCGAGCCGCCCAAGCTCCGCGCCACCGACGAGCGCGGCTGGTTCCGCTTCCAGCGGCTCTACGACGCCGCCCGCTCCTGCCTGCGCGAGCCCGACGACATCCGCCGCCTGGTCCGCGAGGCCGCGGAGGAGGACGTGCGGGACGGCAGCGGCTGGCTGGAGATCCAGGTGGATCCCACCTCCTACGCCCCCCTCCTCGGCGGGATGATCCCGGCCGTCGAGATCATCCTCGACGCCGTCGACACCGCGTCCCGCGAGACCGGCCTCGGGATGCGCGTCCTCATCGCCGCGAACCGCATGAAGCACCCCCTCGACGCCCGGACCCTGGCCCGCCTGGCCGTCCGCTACGCCGACCGCGGCATCGTCGGCTTCGGCCTGTCCAACGACGAGCGCCGCGGCATGGCCCGCGACTTCGACCGGGCCTTCGCGATCGCCCGCGAGGGCGGCCTCCTCGCCGCCCCGCACGGCGGCGAGCTCACCGGCCCCTCCTCGGTGCGCGACTGCCTCGACGACCTGCACGCCTCCCGCATCGGGCACGGCGTGCGGGCGGCCGAGGACCCCCGCCTCCTCCAGCGCCTCGCCGACCGGCAGATCACCTGCGAGGTCTGCCCGGCCTCCAACGTGGCCCTGGGGGTCTACGAGCGGCCCGAGGACGTGCCGCTGCGCACCCTCTTCGAGGCCGGCGTCCCCATGGCGCTGGGCGCCGACGACCCCCTGCTCTTCGGATCCCGGCTGGCCGCCCAGTACGAGATCGCCCGCCGCCACCACGCCTTCACGGACGCGGAGCTCGCCGAGCTGGCCCGCCAGTCGGTCCGTGGTTCGGCCGCGCCCGCCGGCGTACAGGAGAAGCTGCTCGCCGGGATCGACCACTGGCTCACCGGGTGAGCCGCAGGTCCCCCTCGTAGCAGTCGGCCCGGACCCGGTGCCCGTCCTGGAAGCCGATCTCGAGGTGGGTGCGGCCCTGCTCGGGCAGGGCGAACTCGGCGACCGAGGCGACCGTCTTCCCGAGGTGGCGCAGGAAGGGGTGGTCGCCGAGGTCCTCGCCGACCTCGATGCGGCCCCACTCCCCCATGTCGTACGGCTCGTGGGGTGCGGCGGACTCGACGATGAGGCACTGGTCGGACCCGGTGGTGATCCGGATGGAGTCGCCGACGCTGTCGATCAGCCAGACGTCCAGGGGGGCCTCGGAGCGCTCGCCGTCGCTGATGTGCCACGACGCGACGACTCTGCTGAGCGTGCGGCCCACGAGGCGGGTGGGGTCCGTACCGGCCCCGTGCAGCGGACAGAGCATGGGCGGCCGGGACTCCTCAGATGCTGACGCCGACCGTCACCGGCTCGTTGACCAGGGTGACGCCGAAGGCCGCGTGGACACCCGCGACGACCTCGCGGGCCAGGGCGAGGAGGTCCTCGGTGGTGGCCTCGCCGCGGTTGGTGAGGGCCAGCGTGTGCTTGGTGGAGATGCGGGCGGGGCCGGTGCCGTAGCCCTTGGTGAAACCGGCCTTGTCGATCAGCCAGGCCGCGCTGGTCTTCGTACGGCCGTCACCCGCGGGGTAGGCGGGCGGGGCGGTGTCGGGGCCGAGGCGGTCCTGAACGCGGGCGAGGAAGGCGGTGTAGGCCTCGTCGGTCAGGATCGGGTTGTGGAAGAAGGAGCCGGCCGACCAGGTGTCGTGGTCGGCGGGGTCGAGGACCATGCCCTTGCCGGCGCGCAGGCGCAGGACGGTCTCGCGGGCGGTGGCGGCCGGGACCCGGTCCCCGGCCTCGACGCCGAGGGCGCGGGCGGTCTCGGGGTACTTGATCGGCGCGGACAGCCCGCCCGCGTCCTCCAGGGCGAAGCGCACGCGCAGGACGACGTAGCGGTCGGGCTGGTCCTTGAAGGTGCTGTTGCGGTAGCGGAAGGCGCACTCGGCGGCGCTCAGCGTGACCGTCTCGCCGCTGGTGCGGTCGTAGGCGACGACCTCGGTGATGGTGTCGCAGACCTCCTGGCCGTACGCACCGACGTTCTGGATCGGGGTGGCGCCCGCGGATCCGGGGATTCCGGCGAGGCACTCGATCCCGGCCAGGCCGGCCTCGACGGTGCGGGCGACTGCATCGCTCCAGTTCTCGCCCGCGGCCAGCTCCAGGGTGGTGCCGTCGAGGGTGAAGCCGGTGGTCGCGATGAGCAGGGCGGTGCCGTCGAAGCCGCGGTCCCCGATGACCAGGTTGCTGCCGCCGCCGATGACCAGGAGCGGGGTGCCGCTCTCGTCCGCGGCCCTGACGGCGGCGACCACCTCGGCGTCGGTGGTCGCGGTGACCAGACGGGCGGCGGGGCCACCGAGGCGGAAGGTGGTCAGCGGGGCGAGGGGGGCGTCGTGGAGTTCCTGCACGTGGACAAGAGTACGGTCCGTGCCCCTCGCGTCCCGGCGGGGCCACGGACCGTGACTCAGGAGGCGCCCCGCTGCTCGGCCAGACGGCGCTCCGCCTCGGCCCAGCCGACGGGGAGCTCGCAGGCCCGTACGGTCCAGAAGGTGAAGGCCGACTCCTTCATGAACGCGGCGGCGGCCCGGGAGCTGGAGCGGTGCGGCTCGCTGCGGGCGAACCGGTAGAGCGCGTCGCGGTCCTCCCAGGCGGAGAGGGTGAGGAAGGTGCGGCGGAAGACGCGGGCGCGGAGGGCGACGCCGTGCGCGCCGGGAGCCTTGCGGATCTGGCCGATGATGCCGGGGGACTTGAGGAGGAAGCGGAAGGCTCCGGCGAGGGTGGCGGTCTCGAAGCGGGAGGCCATGACGTAGACCTCGGCGTCGGGAGCGGGCCGGGTGGGGGTCGACCAGGGGATGTCGGGCATGGCGGAGGCTCCTTCGCGATGAGTCGTACGGGACTTCGTGCGCGGGCGGTGCTGCGGTCCCCACTGCCGGATCCGCGCGCGGGCCCGGCCGGCGAGCGGGATCAGCGGACGGCGGACACCTTCTTCCGGGTCACGGGCGCCGAGCCGGCGGTGGGGGCGGTGGTGGCGGCGGGGGACACGGCACCGCGGCCCGGGAGCAGCAGGGCGAATGCGGCGGCCAGCGCGACCGCGGCGGCTCCGATCCACAGGGCGGGGATGGTGCCGTCGGTGAAGGACTGCGGGGACCGGTAGCCGCCCTGGGCGGAGAAGACCGAGGCCAGGACGGCGACACCGAGGGCTCCGCCGACCTCGCGCAGGGCGGTGTTGGTGCCGGAGGCCTTGCCCTGGTCGGCGGGGGCCACGGTGGACATCAGGACGCTGGAGGCGGGGGCGAAGTACAGCCCCATGCCGATGCCGCTGAGGATCAGCGCCGGGAGCTGGGCGGCGTACGAGACGTCCGCGCTCAGGACCACCGCGAACCAGCCGAGGCCGAGGGCCTGGAGCGCGAGCCCGGCGGCGATGACGGGGCGGCCGCCGATCCGGTCGGAGAGGATGCCCGAGATCGGCGCGACGATCATCGGCATGCCGGTCCAGGGGAGCATGCGCAGGCCGGCCTCGGTGGGCGAGTAGCCGGCGACGCCCTGGAGGAACTGGCTGAGCAGGAAGATCGAGCCGAACATGCCCAGGAACATCAGCAGGCCGGCGAGGTTGATCCCCAGGAAGCCCCGGTTCCGGAAGAGTCGCATGGGGAGCACGGGGTTCGTGCTGCGGATGCCGTGGTGGACGAAGCCCCCGACGAGCGCGGTTCCGGCGATGAGGCCGGTGAGCACGGGAGCGCTGGTCCAGCCCTCGGCATTGGCGTTGACCAGGGCGTAGACGATGCCGAAGAGGCCGCCGCTGATGAGCAGGGTGCCCGGGAGGTCGAGGCGGGACCCGGGGGCGGTGGACTCGGCGAGGCGCAGGCGGGCGAGCGGGATCAGGGCCAGGCCTATCGGGACGTTCAGCCAGAAGATCCACTGCCAGGAGATGTGCTCGGTGAGGCTGCCGCCGATCAGGGGGCCGCTGGCCACGGCGAGGCCGGTGACGGCTCCGTAGATGCCGAGGGCCGTGCCCCGGCGGGCGGCCGGGACGGCGGCGGTGAGCAGGGTCAGGGTGAGCGGCATCATGATCGCGGCGCCGACGCCCTGGACGGCGCGGGCGGCGATGAGCGCGTCGATGCCGGGCGAGAGGGCGGCCGCGGCGGAAGCGCCGGTGAAGACCGTGAGGCCGACGATGAACAGCCGGCGGCGCCCGAACCGGTCGCCGAGGGCGGCGCCGAACATGAGGAGGACGGCGAAGGTGAGCGTGTACGCGTTCACCGTCCATTCCAGGTCCTCCAGCCGGCCGCCGAGGTCCTCGCGGACGGCGGGCAGGGCGGTGGTGACGACGAGGTTGTCGAGGGCGGCCATGAAGCCGGCGACGCCGGTCAGGACGAGGGCCCAGACGGCGGGCCCGCGGAGCCTGGTGTCCGTGCCGGTGTCGCTGACGGTATCGGTCCCCGTGCCGGTGGCTTTCCTGTTCACGATTTCCCCCTGATGGTTGTTAGTTATTGCTGACTAACTTTCGTGCGCACGAGTGGCCCGCCGAACAGGCGGCGTGCCGCCTCACTTCTCCAGGCGGCCCTTGTGGCGGGCCGAGGGATACAGCCCCTCCCAGACGCGGTGCTCGGGCGGGAAGCCCATGGCGGCGAGGGTGTTGATCAGCATCCCGTACGCCATGAAGGTCGTGGTCTCGCCCACGTCCCCGCCGAACGGCACGCGGATCGTGTCCCAGAGCTCCATCCAGCCCTTCCGGACGAGCTCGCCGAGCTCGTGGTCCCCGGCCGCCTCGGCGGCGGCGACGGTGACGTACATCTGGAGCTGCATCTGGAGCTTGTCGGGATCCTCGGCGATGAGCCGGGTGTAGGCGTTGGCCATGGCCTGCACGGCCTCTTCCCCCTGCAGCCCCTCGCCGGCGGCGGCGAAGACCTCGCGGGTCTCCAGCAGGCAGCGCTCGGCGGCGGCGAGGAAGATGGCGAGCTTGTTCGGGAAGAGCCGGAAGAGGTACGGCTGCGAGACACCCACCCGCTTGGCGATCGCCTCGGTGGAGGTCCCGTAGTAACCGCCCCGCGCGAACTCGTGCACCGCCGCCCGAATGACGCTCTCGCGTCGCTCCTCTGCGCTCATCCTCGGCATGGCATCAAAGTTAGTACTCAATCACTAACTACGCAAGGGGCGGACTCCCCGCCCGGAAATGCGCGGTGGAGGGGGCCCGCTCCAGCGGAGCCCCCGTCCCCGTCACGCCAGTTCCACCACCGCGCGGGACATGCCCAGGACCTTCTGGCCGGCGCTCATCGCCGTCAGGTCGACGCGGACGCGGTGGTCTCCCAGCTTGGCCGCGACCTTGGCCGTGACCTCGATCAGGCCGCCCTGGTCGTCGTTCGGGACCACGACCGGCTTGGTGAAGCGCACGCCGTACTCGACCACCGCGCCGGGGTCGCCGACCCAGTCGGTGACCACGCGGATCGCCTCGGCCATGGTGAACATGCCGTGCGCGATCACGTCCGGCAGTCCGACCTCCTTGGCGAACTTCTCGTTCCAGTGGATCGGGTTGAAGTCGCCCGAGGCGCCGGCGTAACGGACCAGCGTGGCGCGCGTCACGGGGAAGGACGCCGCCGGCAGCTCGGTGCCGACCTCGACGTCCGCGTACTGGATCTGCGCTGCCATGTCAGGCCTCCTCGGGGGCGCGGGAGACGAGCTTCGTCCACGCCGTCACCACGTGCTCGCCGGTCTCGTCGTGGACCTCGCCGCGGATGTCGATGATGTCGTTGCCCGCGAGGGACTTCACGGCCTCGATGGTCGAGGTCACGGAGAGCCGGTCACCGGCCCGCACGGGGCGGGAGTACGCGAACTTCTGGTCGCCGTGCACGACGCGGCTGTAGTCCAGCCCCAGCTGCGGGTCCTCGACGACCTGGCCCGCCGCCGCGAAAGTGATCGCAAACACAAAAGTCGGCGGCGCGATCACATCGGGGTAGCCGTACCCCTTGGCGGCTTCGGGGTCGGTGTACACGGGATTGGCGTCACCCACGGCTACCGCGAATTCGCGGATCTTCTCCCGGCCGACCTCGTACGGATCGGTGGGGGGGTAACTCCGCCCCACGAAGGACTGGTCGAGAGCCATGACTCACTACCTCCTGATGAAGGGACACGAAAGACGAGCGGAAACGACACGAGGCCGCCCCCCAAAGAAGGGGACGACCTCATGACGGTGCCTGTTATACGAGACTTCGCTGGGGTCAGCGGGTCTCGCGGTGCGCGGTGTGCGAGTTGCAACGCGGGCAGTGCTTCTTCATCTCAAGTCGGTCCGGGTTGTTACGCCGGTTCTTCTTGGTGATGTAGTTCCGCTCCTTGCACTCCACGCAGGCCAGCGTGATCTTCGGGCGGACGTCGGTGGCAGCCACGTGAGTGCTCCTTGACGGACTATGGGACGGATGAACGCATAAAAGAGTAGCCGATCGGGAGACCGACCCCGCAATCGGCTACTGTGTGTAGCGGCGACCGGACTTGAACCGGTGACACAGCGATTATGAGCCGCTTGCTCTACCGACTGAGCTACGCCGCTTTGATGTGATCAGCTCCCCACCCGAGGGTGGGGGACCTCTCTCACCAGAGCCCCAATGCGGAATCGAACCGCAGACCTTCTCCTTACCATGGAGACGCTCTACCGACTGAGCTATTGGGGCGAGCGATGAAGACATTACACGGTTGCCCGCCGATCGCCCAAATCCTTTGCGGGGACCGGGCTCCGAGGGGGTTCGGATGTCTTTCTTGATCAGCCCGCCGAGACCTCACCGGCCACTTCGGGCCCGGATTGTGTGCGGGCTCACATCCCGTCGCCCGCGTACGGAAGCCACTTGGGGCCGGTCCGCCCCGACGGGCGCGCGCCCGTGCGCTGCGGCGCACGGGCACCACACCGGTACGACTATTGCGCTCTTCCGTGAAGCGGGGTGCGCCGCGCCCTAGGCTCTGAGCACGCTGCGTGATCTTGGGCCGCGGGCCGCGGCCACGGCCCAGGACCGCCCGAGCCACCGCAGGAGCGCGATGTCCGACAGCCAGCCGCAGGAGCCGTTCCACTCCCCGCGCAGCGGCCGCGGCGAGGGCGGAGGACACGGACCCGCACACGGCCCTTCCCAGAGCCCCTCGCACAGCCCCTCCCGCAGCCGCAGCCACCTCTCCGATCGGGATGACCAGGGCCGGCTCCCCGGCCGCTCAGCCGGCCCCTCCGCCGGCCCCTCCGTCGGCCCTTCCGCCGGACCCTCCGTCGGGAACTCCCTCGGCCAGGGCCACGCGGCCGCAGCCGAGGCCACCACCCTGCTGCTCGCCGGGGCGCGCCTCACCGACGGCCGGACCGTCGACGTCCGCCTCAGCGGCGGCCGGATCCAGGCCGTCGGCACCGCGGGCAGCCTCCCTTCGCCGGCCCTGTCCCGGCTGGACCTCAGCGGGTACCTGCTGCTGCCCGCGCCCGCCGAGCCCCACGCCCACGGGGACACCGCCCTGACCGCCGACGGCGAGGGGCCGGTCTCGTACACCCCTGACGAGGTCCAGCGCCGGGCCACCGAAGCCGCCCTGCTCCAGCTCGGCCACGGGGCCACCGCCGTGCGCTCGCACGTCCGGATCGGCGATGTGCACGGCCTCGGCCCCCTGGAGGCCGTGCTCCAGGCCCGCCGCTCACTGCGCGGGCTGACCGACCTGACCACCGTGGCCGTCCCCCGGCTGCTGACCGGGGTGGCCGGCGCCGACGGGCTCGCCATGCTGCGCGACGCGGTCAAGATGGGCGCCTCCGTGATCGGCGGCTGCCCCGACCTGGACCCCGATCCGACGGGCTTCCTCGAAGCCGTACTGGAACTCGCCGACGAGCACGGCTGCCCGGTGGACCTGCACACGGACGGTGACGACCCGGGCCGCCTGGCCCGGCTCACCGCGATGGCCGGCGGGCTGCGCCCCGGCGTGAGCATCGGCCCCTGCGGCGGGCTCGCCCGGCTCCCGCTGGACGTGGCGGCCCGCGCCGCCGACCAGCTCGCGGCGGCCGGGGTACGCGTGACCTGCCTTCCCCAGGGCGACTGCGCGGCCCTGGAACGCCGTGGTCTGCGCACCGCCCCCGTACGCCTGCTGCGGGCCTCCGGGGTGCGAGTCACGGCCGGCAGCGGGGCCCTGCGGGACGCCGGGAACCCGGTCGGCCGCGGCGACCCCCTGGAGGCCGCGTACCTGCTGGCCTCCCAGGGCGGGCTGCGGGCGGGCGAGGCCTACGAGTCGGTCAGCGCCGCCGCCCGGGAGGCCATGGGGCTGCCGGAGGTCCGGGTGGAGGCCGGCTTCCCTGCGGAGCTGCTCGCCGTACGCGGAGACCGGATCGCGGGCGTGCTGTCCCTCGCGTACAGCCGGATCGTGATCCACCGGGGGCGGGTGGTAGCCCGTACGAGTGCCGTCCGGGAGTACTGCGACTCGGCCGTCGCCGTGGCCCTGGACCTGCCCCGGCAGGGCCGTACGGAGCCCGGCCCCTGAAGTCCGCCGGTCCTTCGCGGGCGCTGCGGCCCGGCTCGTCGTACGGTCGGGTCATGCGCATCGTCATCGCGGGTGGACACGGTCAGATCGCGCTGCGGCTGGAGCGACTGCTCGCCGCGCGCGGGTACGAGGTCGCGGGGATCATCCGCGATCCGGCGCAGGGCAACGACCTCAGGGAGGCGGGCGCCGAACCGGTGCTGTGCGATCTGGAGTCGGCCACGGTGGAGATCGTGGCGGGCATCCTGCAGGGCGCGGAGGTGGCCGTCTTCGCCGCGGGCGCGGGTCCGGGCAGCGGGATCGGGCGCAAGGACACCGTGGACCGGGGCGCGGCGGTGCTGTTCGCCGACGCGGCCGAACGGGCCGGTGTACGGCGGTTCCTGATCGTCTCTTCGATGGGCGCGGACGCATGGCACGAGGGCGACGAGGTCTTCGACGCCTACCTCCGGGCGAAGGGCGAGGCCGACGACCACGTGCGCACCCGGCTGGGCCTCGAGTGGACGGTCCTGCGGCCCGGCTCGCTGGTCGACGACGCGGGAACGGGCCTGGTCCGCCTGGAAGTGCGGGCGGGCGGCGGGTCCGTCCCGCGCGACGACGTGGCGGCAGTGCTCGCCGAACTGATCGAGACCCCGGCGACGGCGGGGCTGACCCTGGAACTGACCTCCGGTTCGACCCCCGTCGCGGTGGCGGTCAAGGACGTGGCGGGCAACTGAAGCCGACCGGGTGTCAGAACTCGGCGGTCAGCTTGTCGTCGGACCGTCCGACGGAGTCCTGCTGGTACTGGTCCTCGTACGCCCGGCGAATCCGCTCGATGCGCCCGCTGCGCTCGCCGGCCTCCTTCTCGGGGTACAGCAGCACCACCTCGTACGAGGACTCGCGGACGGCCTTGCCGTCCTGCCCGCGCCACTGCCCGTACCCGTCGTGGACGGTCAGGCCCTCGGGGAAGGCCGGGGTGATCTCGCGGTCCAGGAACCGCATGAACTCCTGCTCCCCGACCGGGCTGTGGCCGTCGGTCCGCTCGGTGCCGAAGTACAGCCGGGTCTCCTGGTAGGGCTGCCCCACGTCCGTGTGGAGCGCCGCCCCGACCAGGGCCGGGATCCCGGCGCCGAGCAGGGCGACGAGCACCCCGCCGCCTACTTTCCCCCGCATGTCAGATGTCCATTTCACTCAAGGTGAACGACCAGGAGACCCCGACGATGCGGTTGATGACGGGCCCGGACGTCGAACGGGCGGCAGCCGAGGCGGTAGCGGCCCTCGGACCGCACAGCGGCCTGGACTGGGAGGTGCCGGCCGGTTCCCTCGACTGGTCCTGCTGGACGACTGCGGCGCACGTCGCGCACGACCTGACGGCGTACGCCGCGCAGGTGGCCTCCCGCGCGCCGTCGCACTACCTGCCGCTGGACCTGCGGGTGCGCCCGGGCACTCCCCCGGCCGAGGTGCTGACGGTGGTGTCGGCGAGCGCCCGCCTGCTCAGCGCGGCGGTCGCGGCCGCCGAGCCGGCGGACCGGGCCTGGCACTGGGGGCCCTGCGATCCAGGGGGCTTCGCGGCGATGGGGGTGGCTGAGCTGCTGCTCCACACGTACGACATCGCCCAGGGCCTGTCCCTCCCCTGGCTGCCGCCGCCCGACCTCGCGGCCCCGGTGCTGGCCCGCCTGTTCCCGGACTCCCCGCAGGCTCCGCCCGCCCAGGCGCTGCTCTGGTCCGCGGGCCGCCTCGCCCTTCCCGACCGCAGCCGCCGCACCTCGTGGTCCTGGCAGGCGGCCCTCCCGGAGACCCGCTGAACGCGTACGAGAAGACCCCCGCCGACTGCGTTTCCGCAGTAAACGGGGGTCTCACATCGCGTGGCGGCGCCAGGGTTCGAACCTGGGTAGGCTGAGCCGGCAGATTTACAGTCTGCTCCCTTTGGCCACTCGGGCACACCGCCATGATCGCTGCCATTTCTCCGCCTTTCGGCGGCGCTCCCTGGCAACGACGTAAACGATACCTGATGGGCGGGGGTGCTTCGCCACCGGATTGATCAGCGCCGCGAGCGGATGCGATGGCTAGGCTTTGCCGCGCGGGCCGGGATGTCCCGCCGTGCCCTTCGGGGCGATCGCAACCGACTTCAAGGAGCCACAGCACATGGCCGACTCCAGTTTCGACATCGTCTCGAAGGTCGAGCGGCAGGAGGTCGACAACGCCCTCAACCAGGCCGCCAAGGAACTGTCGCAGCGATACGACTTCAAGGGCACCGGCGCCACGATCGCCTGGTCCGGCGACAAGATCCTGATGGAGGCGAACTCCGAGGAGCGCGTCAAGGCCGTCCTCGACGTCTTCGAGACCAAGCTGGTCAAGCGCGGGATCTCGCTCAAGGCGCTGGACGCCGGCGAGCCGCAGCTGTCCGGCAAGGAGTACAAGATCTTCGCCACGATCGAGGAAGGCATCTCCCAGGAGAACGCCAAGAAGGTCGCGAAGATCATCCGTGACGAGGGTCCCAAGGGCGTCAAGGCCCAGGTCCAGGGTGAGGAGCTGCGCGTCAGCTCCAAGAGCCGCGACGACCTCCAGGAGGTCCAGGCGCTGCTCAAGGGCAAGGACCTCGACTTCGCGATCCAGTTCGTGAACTACCGCTGACCCAGGTCCCCGACCTGTCCGCACGCCGGCCCGGCGGTCCTCACGGACCGCCGGGCCGCGGCGGTTGCGCGGAGTGTGTGCGGGGCGTGTGCGGCGCGTGCGCCACCGCGGGCTTCCGTGGTCACTTGGGCGGCCCGGGTGCGCCCACCAGGCTGGGTGGCATTCCATCACCGAGTGGCAGGGGGTTCTCGCATGCCTGGGGCCGGCACGTTTCGCGAAGACTTCGGGGCGTCCGTCGTCGTCGCGCTGGTCGCGCTGCCGCTCTGTGTGGGAGTGGCCGTCGCATCCGGGGTGCCGGCCGAGCTGGGAATCGTCACCGGGGTGATCGGCGGGCTGGTCACCGGATGGTTCCGGGGCAGCTCGCTCCAGGTGAGCGGGCCCGCGGCCGGGCTCACCGTGCTGGTCTACGAGGCGGTGCAGGCGTACGGCCTGGCCGCGCTGGGCGTCCTGGTGCTGGTGGCCGGGGTGGCGCAGCTGGGCATGGGGGTGCTGCGGCTCGGGCGGTGGTTCCGGGCCATCTCCGTCGCCGTTGTGCACGGGATGCTGGCCGGCATCGGGATGGTGCTGATCGCCGGGCAGCTCTACGCGCTGGGCGGGGTCCAGGCTCCGGGACGGACCCTGGCCAAACTGGGCGGGATGCACGGGCTGGCGGCGCAGGCCGACTGGGCCGCCGTGGCGCTCGGCGTCGGGACCATCGCCCTCATGTCGCTGTGGCGCCGCGTGCCGGCCCGGCTGCGCCTGGTGCCCGGGGCGCTGGTGGCGGTGGCGGCCGCCACCGCCGTGGCCGCGCTGCTGCGGCTGCCCGTGGAGAAGGTGCGGGTGACCGGGGTGCTGGACGCCGTGTCGCCGCCCGCCTGGGGCGACTTCGGCGTACTGGCGTCCGTCGGAGCGGTCGGGACCGTGATCGCGCTGGCACTGATCGCCTCCGCCGAGACCCTGTTCAGCGCCGCCGCCGTGGACCGGATGCACGACGGACCCAGGACCGACTACGACCGGGAACTCGTGGCACAGGGCGTGGGGAACACCGTCTGCGGACTGCTCGGGGCACTGCCGATGACGGCCGTCATCGTGCGCAGCGCCGCCAATGTGGAGGCCGGGGCCCGCACCCGGGCGGCCCGGGTGCTGCACGGCGGCTGGCTGCTGCTCTTCTGCATGGTTTTCCCCCGGGTGCTGGAGATCGTGCCGCTCGCCGCGCTGGCCGGGGTGCTGCTGCACGCCGGGTGGAAGCTGCTCCCGGCCCGGGCGGTGGCCGCGCTGTGGCGGACGCACCGGGGTGAGGCGGTGGTGCTGCTGGTCACCGCCTCCGCGATCGTGGTCACCAACCTCTTCGAGGGCGTGCTCATCGGCCTGGGGCTCGCCATCGCCAAGGCGGCCTGGGAGACCTCCCACGTACACATCGAGGAGGTCTGGGAGGGCGGGGAACTGTGCGTCCGGGTCGTGGGGAACGCCAGCTTCCTGCGGCTGCCCAAGCTGCTCGACGCCCTGGACGCGCTGCCGCACGGGAAGCCCGTACGGCTCGATCTGACCGGGCTGCGCCACCTCGACCACGCCTGTCTGACGGCACTGGAGGGCTGGGAGCGCCAGCGGGTGCCGGCGCCCAGCCGCGAAGGCGTCACCTAGCCCGTATACCCTCCGCGCGTGGACAACGAGTTGAAGCGCACCCTGGGGGTCTCCGACGCCGTCGTGGTCGGACTCGGCGCGATGGTCGGCGCCGGCATCTTCGCCGCCCTCGCCCCGGCGGCCCGCGCGGCGGGCGGGGCCCTGCTGGCCGCTCTCGCGCTGGCGGCCCTGGTGGCCTACTGCAACGCGCACTCCTCGGCGCGGCTCGCCGCCCGGTACCCGGCTTCCGGCGGCACGTACGTGTACGGGCGCGAGCGGCTCGGGCCCTTCTGGGGATATCTGGCCGGCTGGGGGTTCGTCGTCGGCAAGACGGCCTCCTGCGCGGCGATGGCCCTGACGGTCGGCGCGTACGTCTGGCCCGGGCAGCAGCACGCCGTGGCCGTCGCGGCGGTGGTGGCGCTGACCGCCGCGAACTACCGAGGCGTGGAGAAGTCCGCCCGGATCGCCCGGCTGATCGTGGCGGCGGTGCTGGCGGTGCTGGCCGGGGTGGTCGTGGTGTGCCTGTCCTCGGATGCCGCCGGTGCCGAGCGGCTCGGCACCGCGGACTGGGGTGCCCTCGGGCTGTTGCAGGGGGCCGGGCTGCTGTTCTTCGCCTTCGCGGGCTACGCCCGGATCACCACCTTGGGCGAGGAGGTGCGCGACCCGGAGCGGACGATCCCCCGGGCCGTGCCCCTGGCGCTCGGGATCGCGCTGCTGGTGTACGCCCTGGTGACGGTGGCGGCTCTGTCGGTGCTCGGCGTCGACGGGCTGGCGGGGGCGGCGGCCCCGCTCTCCGACGCGGTCCGGGCGGCCGGGTGGCCCGAACTGGCCCCGGTCGTCCGGGTGGGCGCGGCCCTGGCCGCGCTGGGCTCGCTGCTGGCCCTCGTCCTCGGGGTCTCGCGGACCACGCTGGCGATGGCCCGGGACGGCCATCTCCCCCGCGCGCTGGCCGCCGTACATCCCCGGCGTCAGGTGCCGCACCATGCGGAGCTGGCCGTGGGTGCGGTGGTGGCGGTGCTCGCGGCCACCACCGATCTGCGGGGCGCGATCGGTTTCTCCTCCTTCGGAGTGCTGGCCTACTACGCGATCGCGAACGCCTCCGCGTGGACTCTCGATTCACGTGTCAAGGGGCGGGCCGTGGCAGCGGTCGGACTGTCCGGCTGTGTGGTGCTGGCCTGCTCGCTGCCCCTTGCGCCGACGGTCGCGGGGGCGGCGGTACTGGCGCTCGGCGCGCTGGCCTACGGGGTGCGCGGGCGGATCAGATCCGGGATCTGAACTCGGTCCAGGGGATGAGTTCCAGGTCGAGCTCCTCGCCCAGGGCGGACTCCTCGCAGAACCATGCGGTTCCGTCCAGCCAGCCGCGGAGCCAGCCCGCCAGGCTCGGGGTGTCGATGGACCAGGCGAGGTCCGGTTCCCCCGGATTCGGGTCGAACAGCAGGACCTGCGCGGCCTCGGAGCCGCAGTCCACGCAGACGTACGTGCCGCAGCCGAAGTCGGCCATCGGCAGCACGCCCTGCGGCCAGCGCCATCCGGATCCGCGCTGCGCCTCGTACGTACGGACGGCCTGACGCAGCGGCAGCATTCCTTGCTCGGGCCCGAATCCGCCGTCGCCGATGCGCGTGTAGAGCCCGGCGAGCAGCGGGGGCAGGGCGAAGCCGAGTATGCCCTCGGCCCGGGCGATCTCCCCGCTGCGCAGCGGCGCGGGCCGGGCCCTTCCGTGCCCGCGCGCGGAGGTGCGCACGCGGTCTGCGACTTGCTCCAGCAACTGCTCGGTCTCGTTCATGCGTTCATGGTGACGCACCCCGCTGACAGCCCGCTCAGCCTGTGGACAACTCGGCCGGGGACGAGGTCACCGGGAGGCGAAGGGGGCGTCCGTGGGGACGATTTCGCGGCCGAGCGGGAGCAGGGAGAGCGGCACCATCTTGAAGTTGGCGATGCCGAAAGGGATGCCGATGATCGTGATGCAGAGCGCGAGGCCGGTGAAGATGTGGCCGAGGGCGAGCCACCAGCCGGCCAGGACCAGCCACAGGACGTTGCCGATGGCGGATCCCGCGCCCGCGTCGCGGCGCTCGACCGTGGTGTAGCCGAACGGCCAGAGGGCGTACACCGCGATGCGGAAGGCGGCGACGCCGAAGGGGATGCCGATGATCGTGATGCAGAGCAGCACGCCCGCGAGGCAGTAGCCGAGGAACAGCCAGATGCCGCTGAGGATGAGCCATATGACGTTCAGGATTGTCTTCACTGCCTGCGGCCTGCCATCTGTTCGAGCCGGGCGATGCGCTCGGCCATCGGAGGGTGTGTGGAGAACATCTTAGAAAGCCCTTGGCCCGGGCGGAACGGGTTCGCGATCATCATGTGGCTGGCGGTCTCGAGCCGCGGTTCCGGGGGCAGGGGGAGCTGTTTGGTGCCCGCGTCCAGCTTGCGCAGGGCGCTGGCCAGGGCGAGCGGGTCTCCGGTGAGCTGGGCCCCGGAGGCGTCGGCCTCGTACTCGCGCGAGCGGCTGATGGCCAGCTGGATCACGGAGGCGGCCAGGGGGCCCAGGATCATGATCAGGAGCATGCCGAAGAGGCCCGGCCCCTCGTCGTCGCTCGATCGACCGACCGGTATCAGCCAGGCGAAGTTCACCAGGAACATGATCACCGAGGCGAGGGCGCCGGCGACCGACGAGATCAGGATGTCCCGGTTGTAGACGTGGCTGAGCTCGTGGCCGATGACCCCGCGCAGTTCGCGCTCGTCGAGGATGCGCAGGATGCCCTCGGTGCAGCAGACCGCGGCGTTGCGCGGGTTGCGGCCGGTGGCGAAGGCGTTGGGGGCCTCGGTGGGTGAGATGTAGAGCCGGGGCATGGGCTGGCGCGCGGACGTGGAGAGCTCGCGCACCATGCGGTAGAGCTGTGGGGCCTCGAACTCGCTGACGGGGCGCGCGCGCATCGCGCGTAGAGCCAGCTTGTCGCTGTTCCAGTACGCGTACGCGTTCGTCCCGAGGGCGATCACGACGGCGACGATCAGGCCGCCCCGGCCGAAGAAGCTCCCGATGACGATGATGAGTGCCGACAGACCGCCGAGGAGTACGGCGGTCTTCAGCCCGTTGTGCCGGCGGTGCACGGTACGCCCTCCTAGTGGTGCGGCAGGGGGACCCGAAGCGAGGGTCTACGGTCCAGTGGACCCTCCCTTCCTGGTCAACGCGAGGTGGGCGCGTCTGGTTCCCAGGGCACACGGGGGCCGCCACCCCTGGGGCGGGGGCGGCGGGGCTGCGGCGGGCGTTGGGCCGTACGGGTTGCGCGTGCGGGGTCACCTGCCCGGTTGCGCGTACCGGCTCACTGCGGGAAGAGGCTGCCCGACGCGACGCGCAGGACCAGCTGCGGGGCGCCCGAGAGGACGACCGCCGTGACCGCGGTGACGGCGATGGCCGCCGTGACAGGCCAGGGGGCCTTCGTACGCTCGACCTCCGCCTCGGCACCCTCCGGCGTGCGGAAGAGGAGCGCGGTCCACCGCAGGTAGTAGTAGAGGGCGACGACGACGTTGACGGCCATGACCACGGCCAGCCAGCCCAGGCCCGCGTCGACCGCGGACCGGAAGACGGTGACCTTGGCGAAGAGGCCGATGATGCCCGGCGGCAGGCCGGCCAGGCAGAGCAGGAAGAAGGCCAGCGAGAGGGCGGCCGCCGGGCGCTCCGCGTACAGGCCCCGGTAGTCGCTGATCCGGTGGAGCGGCTTCGTACGGGCGACCAGCGCGGCCACGGCGAAGGCGCCGAGGTTCACGGCGGCGTACATGAGGGCGTAGGCGACCGTGGAGCCGATCTGGTCGCGCTCGGAGTACGCGGCCGCGGCGATCGGGACGAGCAGGTAGCCGGCCTGGCCGACCGAGGACCAGGCGAGCAGCCGTACGGCGCTGTTCGGGCGGTCGGCGGACTGGCGCAGGGCGGCGGCGTTGCCGAGGGTCATGGTGAGCGCGGCCAGGACGGCGAGCGCCGGGCCCCAGATGCCGGAGTACGAGGGGAAGGCGATCACCGTGACGAGGATGAGGCCGGTGAAGCCGACGGCCTTGCCGATCACCGAGAGGTAGCCGGCGATGGGCAGGGGGGCGCCGACGTAGGTGTCGGGGACCCAGAAGTGGAAGGGGACGGCCGCGGTCTTGAAGGCGAATCCGACGAGGGTGAGCGCGACGCCGGCCATGGCGAGGGTGTCGAGCTGCCCGGGGACGTTCTCGAGTCGGTCGGCGACCTGGGTGAGGTGCAGGGAGCCGGTGGCGGCGTAGACGAAGCTGACGCCCATCAGCGACACGGCGGTGGCGGTGACGGAGGACAGGAAGAACTTGAGGGCGGCCTCGGAGGAGAGCCGGTCGCCGCGGCGCATGCCGACGAGGGCGAAGGCGGGCAGCGAGGCCACCTCGAGGGCGACGATCAGGGTGGCGAGGTCGCGGGAGGCGGGCAGCAGGGCCGCGCCGGCGGCTGAGGAGAGCAGCAGGAACCAGTACTCGCCCGCGGGCATGCGCGTGTCGCGGACGGCGGTGACCGACAGCAGGGCGGTGACCAGGGCGCCGGCCAGCACCAGGAACTGCACGACGAGCGTGAAGTGGTCCGCGGTGTAGCTGCAGGCGGCCGGGTCGCCGATGAGGCAGAAGGTGCTCCGGTCGCCCGCGCGCAGCGGCAGCAGGGTGGCGGTCGCGGCGGCGAGGCCGGCGACGGAGATCCAGCCGAGGGCGGGCTTGGCCCGCTCGGACACGAAGAGGTCGGCGATCAGGACGACCAGGGCGACGGCGGCGGGGACGACCACGGGCGCGATGGCGAGCCAGTCGACGGACTGGACGAGGCTGGGGGTGTCGGCGGCGAGGACCGTGAGGGCCGTCATGCGTTGCCTCCTGCGAGGAGCTTCTGGACGGCCGGGTCGGTGAGGCCGAGGAGGACCGCGGGCCACAGGCCGGCGAGGACGGTGAGGGCGGCGAGCGGGGTCCAGGCGGCGAACTCGTAGCGCTGGATGTCCGCGACGGCGAGCTCCGGGCCGGCCTTGGGGTCGCCCATGCAGACGCGTCGTACGACGATCAGCAGGTAGGCGGCGGTGAGCAGGGTGCCGAACGCGCCGAGGGCCGTGTAGGTGAGGAAGGCGGGGCGCGACAGCCCCTCGGCCGGGTCGAACGCGCCGAAGAGGGCCAGCATCTCGCCCCAGAAGCCGGCCAGGCCGGGCAGGCCGAGGGAGGCGACGGCCGCGAAGGCGAGGAGGGCGCCGAGACGGGGGGCGCGGCCGTAGAGGGCGGCGCCGGTGGCGCCGGCGAGGGTGTCGAGGTCGGCAGTGCCGTAGCGGTCCTTGAGGGCGCCGACCAGGAAGAAGAGCAGGCCGGTGATCAGGCCGTGGGCGATGTTGGCGAAGAGCGCGCCGTTGACGCCGGTGGGGGTCATGGACGCGATGCCGAGGAGCACGAAGCCCATGTGGCCGACGGAGGAGTACGCGATGAGGCGCTTGAGGTCGCCCTTGTTCCCCTTGCGGGCCAGGGCCAGGCAGGCGAGGGATCCGTAGACGATGCCGATGGCGGCGAGCGCGCCCAGGTAGGGGGCGAAGGTGGCCATGCCGTCGGGGGTGACGGGGAGCAGGATGCGGACGAACCCGTACGTGCCCATCTTGAGCAGGACGCCGGCCAGCAGGACGGAGCCGACGGTGGGGGCGGCGGTGTGGGCGTCCGGCAGCCAGCTGTGCAGCGGCCACATCGGGGTCTTCACGGCGAGGCCGATGCCGATGGCCAGGACGGCCAGGAGCTGGGTGGTGTGGGACAGTTCGCGGCCGTTGTCAGTGGCGAGTGCCACCATGTCGAATGTGCCGCTCTTCAGTCCGATGAGCAGCAGGCCGAGCAGCATGACGACGGAGCCGAGGAGGGTGTAGAGGATGAACTTCCAGGCGGCGGCCTGCCGCTGAGCACCGCCCCAGCGGGCGATGAGGAAGTACATCGGGATGAGGACCATCTCGAAGGCGAGGAAGAAGAGCAGCAGGTCGAGGACGGCGAAGGTCGCGAGGGTGCCGGACTCGAGGACGAGGAGCAGTGCGACGAAGGCCTTCGGGGAGGGGCCCTCGGGGAGCTTGAAGTAGCTGTAGAGCGCGCACAGGAAGAACAGCAGCGCGGTCATCAGGAGGAGGGGGAGCGAGATGCCGTCGATGCCGAGGTGGATCCGGACGTTCAGCGCCTGGATCCAGCTGATGTCCGTCGTCGCCTGGAAGCGGGACGGGGCGTCGTGGTCGAAGCCCAGGGTGAGGGCGATCGCCGCGGCGAGGATCACACCGGTCACGGTCACGCCGTGGCGGAGCACGGCCTGTTCGGGGCTGCGGCCCTTGAGCCCGGGCGGGGGCGGCAGGAGCGCCGCGGCCGCGCCGAGGAGCGGTGCGGCCACGACGAACGCCAGAAGGAACTGCATCACGGACGGGCTGATATCAATCACGGCTGACTCACGGCTCACGATCCGGCGTTGACGTTGGCGAGGACGGCGGTGGCGATCGCCAGGACCACGGCGCCGGCGAGCAGGGCGCTCAGGTAGGTCTGCACGTTGCCGGTCTGGGCGCGGCGTACGAGGCTGCCGAGCAGCCGGGTGCCGCTGCCCGCGCCGCTGACGTACGTGTCCACGACCTCGCGGTCGAGGAAGCGGACCAGGCCGGCGGCCGCGCGGACGGGGCGGACGAAGAGCCGGTCGTAGACGGCGTCGAGGTGGAAGCCGTCGGCCGCGTGGCGGTGCAGCGGGCCGAGGAAGGCCTTGCCGGGGTCGGGGGCGGAGCCGAGCGGGACGGCGGGGTGGTCGTGGGTGACCTCGGCGACCTCGGGGGTCTCGGCGGCGGATTCCGCGGCGGCGACGGAGGCGGACAGGCCGGGTCCGTACCCGGCCGCGGCGGCCTTGACCGTGGCGCGCTGCCAGAGGGCGTAGGTGAGCAGCGCTCCGATGACGGCGGCGCCGGTGCCGAGGACCGAGGTGGTCACCGTCGGGGTGAGTTCCTTGCCGTCGAACCAGTCGGCGAGGGGACCCGCGGCGAGGCCGAAGCCGATGGACGGGATCGCCAGGAGCCACAGCACGCCGGTCATGGCGACGGGCTCCTTGCCGTGGTCGGGGGCGGCGGCGCCCCGGCCGCGGAAGGCCATCAGCCACAGCCGGGTGGCGTAGGCGGCGGTGAGCAGGGCGGTCAGCAGGCCGGCGACCAGGACCACCCAGCCCGCGGCGCCGGGGGCGAACTCCGAGTGGCCCGTGGCGGTGTGCTCGGCGGCGACGAGGACGGCTTCCTTGGAGAAGAAGCCGGCGAACGGCGGGATCGCGGCGAGCGCGAGCAGGGCGATCGACATCGTCCAGAAGGCGTCGGGGATGCGCTTGGCCAGGCCGTCCATACGGGACATGGCGGCCAGGGAGTTCGTACCGGCGGCGTGGATGATCACGCCCGCGCCGAGGAACAGGAGCGCCTTGAAGGCGCCGTGGGACAGGAGGTGGAAGACGGCGGCGCCGCGGTCGCCGACGGCCAGGGCCCCGGTCATGTAGCCGAGCTGGCCGACCGTGGAGTAGGCGAGCACCCGCTTGATGTCGTCCTGGGCCAGGGCGGCGAGGGCGGAGCCGACCATCGTGACGGCCGCCATGACGGCCATGACCACCAGCGCGGCGCGGGAGGCCGCGAAGACGGGGAGGAGGCGGGCGATGAAGTAGACACCGGCGGCGACCATCGTCGCGGCGTGGATCAGCGCGGAGACCGGGGTGGGGCCCGCCATGGCGTCCGGGAGCCAGGTGTGCAGCGGGAACTGTGCGGACTTGCCCGCGACTCCGGCGAGGAGCAGCAGCGCGATCAGCGTCGGGTGGTCGAGCCCGCCCGCGGCGACGGTGCCCAGGATCTTGGTGATCCGGAAGGAGCCGGCGTCGGCGGCGAGCGCGAACAGGCCGATCAGGAAGGGGACGTCACCGAGCTTGGTGACGAGGAAGGCCTTCAGGGAGGCGGAGCGGGCCGCCTCGGTCTCCCAGTAGTGGCCGACCAGGAAGTACGAGCAGATGCCCATGACCTCCCAGCCGACCAGCAGCACCATCAGGTCGCCGGAGTAGACGACGAGCAGCATGGCGGAGGTGAACAGTGAGACCAGAGCGGCGTACGACGGGTAGCGCGGGTCCTCGCGGAGGTACGCAGTCGAGTAGAGCTGTACGCAGGTGGCGACGACTCCGACCAGGACGGCGACCAGCACGGCGAAGCCGTCCAGGTGGAGCGAGAGCTCGATCGGCACCGAGCCGGTCGGGGTCAGTTCGGTCGCGGTGTTGATCGCCTTGCCGCCGCCGTGGCGGAAGGCGACGAGCACGGCCAGTACGGCGGCGCCGAGCGTCGGCAGGATCGCGAGCGGCCGGACGAAGCCGGGGGCGGTGCGGCCGAAGAGCAGTCCCGCGACCGCGCCCAGGAAGGGCAGGAGGGGGACCAGGACGGCGAGGGTCGTGGTGCTCACGCGGTGACCTCGCTCCGGGTGTTCGCGCTGTTCGGGCTGTTCGAGGTGGGCTCGTGGCCCTCGGCGGTGTCGCGGAGGCGGTCGACGTCCGAGGTGCCCCGGTTGCGGTACACCATCAGCACGATCGCGAGGCCGATGCCGATCTCGGCGGCGGCGATGGCGATGGTGAAGAGGGTGAGGGCCTGGCCGGCGTGCAGGGCGTCGCGCAGCCAGACGTCGAAGGCCACCAGGTTGAGGTTGACGGCGTTGAGCATCAGCTCGACGGACATCAGGACCAGGATGGCGTTGCGGCGGGCGAGCACTCCGTACAGGCCCGTGCAGAAGAGCAGCGCCGCGAGGACGGCGGGGTAGGCGAGGTGCATCAGCGCAGCCCCTTCTTCGCGCCGTCGCCGCCGGCGACGCCGTCTTCGGCGGGAGTGTTCCTGCGTGACAGCACGATGGCGCCGATCAGGGCCGCGAGGAGGAGGACGGAGAGCGCTTCGAAGGGGAGGACCCAGTGCTGGAAGAGGATCTCGCCGGAGACCTTCGTGGAGCCCTGGACCGGGCCGTCGAGGTCGATCCACGTCGTGCGGAAGGCGTCGACGACGACCCAGACGAGTGAGACGGCGGCGACGACGGCGACGGAGAGCGCGATCCAGCGGTTGCCGGAGTCGGCGTCCGGGGAGCGGCCGATGGGGGCCTTCGTGAGCATCAGCCCGAAGAGGAGGAGGACGACCACGGAGCCGAGGTAGATCAGCACCTGGACCCAGGCGATGAACTCGGCGGTCAGCAGGAGGTACTCGACGGCGATGCCGCCGAGCGCGACGACCAGCCAGAGGGCGGCGTGCACGAGCTGCTTGGTGGTGACCGTGACGAGGGCCGCGCCGAGGGTGGCGAGGCCGACGAGGACGAAGGCGATCTCGACGCCGGTCGGGGAGAGGAAGCCGGGGCCGGGGCCTTGGGCGGCTGCGGCGAGGTGGGCGGTGAGCATCAGGCGGTGCCTCCCGCCGGGTCGGTACCGGGCTCCGTGCCGGGGGCGGGGGTGGCGCCGGCGTCGGGCTCCGTGGCGGGGGTGGCGGCGGCAGCGGCGGCTGCTGCCGCGGCGGCCTCGGCCTTTTCCACGGCCTTGCGGGCGGCGGCGATCTCCTTGGGCTCCTCGGCGGCCGGGTCTAGGGCGGGCGGAGCCGGCACGGTCCACATCCACTCGCGGAGCTTGTCGCGCTCGTGGGTCAGGTCGTGGATGTCGGTCTCCGCGTACTCGAACTCCGGAGACCAGAAGAGGGCGTCGAAGGGGCACACCTCGATGCAGATACCGCAGTACATGCAGAGGGAGAAGTCGATGGCGAAGCGGTCGAGGACGTTGCGGCTGCGCTCGCGGCCACCGGGGGTGGAGGCCGGGACCGTCTCCTTGTGGGAGTCGATGTAGATGCACCAGTCGGGGCACTCACGGGCGCAGAGCATGCAGACCGTGCAGTTCTCCTCGAACAGCCCGATGACCCCGCGGCTGCGCGGCGGGAGCTGGGGCTGGACCTCGGGGTACTGCGCCGTGTGCGAGCGCTTCGTCATCGTGCGCAGGGTGACGGCCAAGCCCTTGGCGAGGCCGGATCCGGGGATGGGCATTACTGGATCGCCACCTTCACGATGCCGGTGAGCGCGATCTGGGCGAGCGCGAGCGGGATGAGTGTGGTCCAGGCGAGCTTCTGGAGCTGGTCCTCGCGCAGCCGGGGGTAGGTCACGCGGAGCCAGATCACGACGAAGGCGAGGATCGCGGTCTTGAGGAGGGTCCAGACCCAGCCGAGGCCGTCGGCGCCGAAGGGCCCCTGCCAGCCGCCGAGGAAGAGGACGGTGGTGAGGGCGCAGAGGACGACGATGCCGGCGTACTCGGCGAGCAGGAACAGGGCGAAGCGCAGGCCCGTGTACTCGGTGTACGCACCGAAGATGATCTCGGAGTCGGCGACGGGCATGTCGAAGGGGGGCCGCTGCAGTTCGGCGAGGCCGGCGGTGAAGAAGACGAGCGCGCCGACGATCTGCCAGGGCAGCCACCACCACTCGAAGCTCTCCACGATGCCGGTGAGGGAGACCGTCCCGGCCGCCATCGCCACCGAGGCGGCGGCGAGCAGCATGGGGAGCTCGTAGGCGAGCAGCTGGGCGGCGGTACGCAGGCCGCCGAGCAGGGAGAACTTGTTCGCGGACGCCCAGCCGGCCATGAGCGAGCCGAGGACTCCGACGCCCATGACGGCGAGCACGAAGAACACGCCGGCGTCGATGACCTGGCCGACCGCGCCCTCGCCCGGGCCGATCGGGATCGCGAGGAGGACGAGGAGGTACGGGAGCAGGGCGACGGCGGGGGCGAGCTGGAAGATCCGGCGGTCGGCGCCCGCCGGGACGATGTCTTCCTTCTGCGCGAACTTCACGCCGTCGGCGACGAGCTGGGCCCAGCCGTGGAAGCCGCCGGCGTACATCGGGCCGAGGCGGCCCTGCATGTGCGCCATCACCTTGTGCTCGGTCTGCCCGACGACGAGCGGGAGCACGAGGAAGACGGCGAAGACGACGATGAGTCGCAGGGCGACGTCGAGGACGTCGTTCACGCGTCGCCTCCGTTTGTGTCGGGGGTGGCAGGGGTGTCTGAGGTGTCTGGGGAGGCGGAGGTGAGGTCGGCTTCCGGGTCCCGGGGCTCGGCCGGGTCCGGCGTGGCCGGGGCCGACGGAGTTGCCGGGGTGGCCGGAGTAGCCGGGGTGGCCGGGGCCGCTGCCGGAGTGACCGGGGCCGCCGGGGCCGCCGGAGTAGCCGGAGTGGCCGGGGCCGCCGGAGTAGCCGGAGTGGCCGGGGCCGCCGGGGCCTGCGGTTCGTCGAAGGCGGGCTTCGGGTTGTGCCAGGGGGCGTCCGAGCTGGTTCCTGCCGGGCGGGTGGAGCCGGGTGCGGGCGCCTCGGCTTCGGCCGGGGTTTCCGGGGCGGCCTGGCTGGCCGAGCCCTCCGATGCCGAGCGGGTGCGGCGGGGCGGGCGGGGCGGGGTCTCGGACGCGGGGCCGGTTGCCGGGGTCGCCGGGGCTTCGGACTCGGCGCCGGGGGCCGGGGGCTCCGGGGTGGCCGGCACGGCCTGGGTGGCCGAGCCTTCGGTGACCGAGCGGGTGCGGCGGGCCGGGGCGCCCTCGCGCGGGGTGCGCGCGGCGGCGCCCGCCGCGCCGGCGGCGCGCGGGGTACGGGCCGGGCGGGCGGGGGCCGGCGGGAGCTGGCCCTTCATCGGGCCCCAGTCGTTGGGGTCCGGGACGCCCGGCGGAAGCATCTGGCGGCGCTTGGGCGCGTCCGGATCGTGGGCCTCGCCCGGCTCCTTGGCACCCGGCCAGGCCTTCGCGACGCGCGCGGCCAGGACGAAGTCCTTGCGCAGCGGGTGCCCTTCGAAGTTCTCCGGAAGGAGCAGGTGGACGAGGTGCGGGTGGTCGGTGAAGACGATCCCGAACATCTCGTACGTCTCGCGCTCGTGCCACTCGGCTCCCGCGTAGACGGCGACGGCCGACGGCAGGGAGGGGGCGGAGTGCGGGACGGTCGTGCGCAGCAGGAGGCGGCGTACGCGGCGGTTCTCCAGCGCGACCACGTGCGCGCAGATCCGGAAGCCGGTGCCCGGCTCGTCCACCGCGCTCAGCCAGTCGAAGTACGTGCAGCCCAGCTTGTCCCGGGCGATCTCCAGGGCGGAGACCCAGGAGCCGACCGGCACGTCGACCGTCATGACGTCGTACGCGTACGAGCCCACGGCCTCCTCGCCGAAGACCGTCGCCGCCGCGTCGGGAAGGGAGTCGTAGAGGTTCACGCGCCGCTCCCCGGGGCCGGCGGGGGCGTGACCAGGCCGCTGGTGAGCTGTCCCACGGACGGTCCGGACGCATAGCGGTCCGCGAGCGACTCCCGAGCGATCTTCTCCTGGAGCTTGAGAATGCCCTGGAGCAGCGCCTCCGGCCGGGGCGGGCAGCCGGGTACGTAGACGTCGACCGGGATGATCTGGTCGACGCCCTTCGTCACCGAGTACGAGTCCCAGTACGGGCCGCCGCAGTTGGAGCAGGCGCCGAAGGAGATGACGTACTTCGGCTCCGGCATCTGCTCGTAGAGCCGCTTCACGGCGGGCGCCATCTTGTCCGTGACCGTGCCCGATACGATCATCAGGTCGGCCTGCCGGGGCCCCGGCGCGAAGGGGATCACGCCGAGCCGGATGAAGTCGTGGCGGGCCATCGACGCGGCGATGAACTCGATGGCGCAGCAGGCCAGGCCGAAGTTGAAGACCCACAGGCTGTACCGGCGGCCCCAGTTCAGGACCACCTTCATCGGTTCCGGGGCGAGCCGGGAGAGGACTCCCAGGCGCTTGGGCTCCGGGAGCAGCTCCGGCTGAGGTGTCACGTCCATTCGAGGACGCCCTTCTTGTACGCATAGAGCAGGCCGACGGCCAGGAAGCCCAGGAAGATGAACATCTCCACCAGCGTCGTGGCGCCGTAACCGGCGGCGGCGAACACCGTCGCCCACGGGAACAGGAAGATCGAGTCGACGGCGAAGATGACGTAGAGGAAGGCGTAGACGTAGTAGCGGACCTGGGTGTGCGCCCAGCCCTCGCCGACCGGGTCCACTCCGCATTCGTACGTCAGCAGCTTCTCGGGCGTCGGGACGACGGGCCGCAACAGGCGGCCGGCACCGAAGGCCACGGCCACGAAGAGCACGCCGAGGAGGGCCAGCAGACCGACGACCGAATAACTCCGGAAGTAGTCCGCCGCGAGCACGGTTACGGTCGATACCGTTGGTTCGGGCACGTCCGTTCCTCGCTCCTCGGTCACTGTCGACGATCTGGTACAGGCGGGAGTCTAGGGCCTGCCTCACACAGGGTGGGGTTATCCCCCGTTCACAGCACCCCGGCCACCCCATGGCGTCGGAGTGCGGCCCTTGGCAGGCTGTGCCGCATGACCACGAGCCATGACCTCCCCGACAACGACCGGCCGCCGCCCGTCCGCGCCGTGTTCAGCGCCGTGACGTGGAAGGAGATCGCCCATCTGGTGAGCAACCTGCCGCTGGCGATGGTCGGATTCCTTTACGCGGTTGTCATGGTCGTGGGCACGGGCGGTCTGTCCGTGACCGCGATCGGACTTCCCCTGCTCGCATGTGGTCTTTGGATGTCTCGGCAGTTGGGACGGCTGGACCGGGCACGGGCCCGGGCGCTCTTGGGCGTACGGGTGGACGAGCCGACGCCGATTCCCGGCCCGCGGCGGGCCGGCGGGTTCTTCCCCTGGTTGTGGACGAGCATCAAGGACCCGGTCGCCTGGCGGACGGTGCTTTACCAGCTGATCCGGCTGCCTTGGGGAGTGCTCACCTTCACGGTAGCGCTGGCCGGGCTGTTCGTGCTGTGGCCGGTGCTGCCGTACCTGGTGCGGCTGCTCGCGAACGCGGACCGGGCGATGGTGCGGGGGCTGCTGTCGCCCTCCGACGACCTGGAACGGCGGATCGCGGAGCTGGAGTCGGACCGGGGGGTCGTGGTCGACACGGCGGCGGCCGACCTGCGGCGCATCGAGCGGGACCTGCACGACGGGGCGCAGGCGCGGCTGGTGGCGCTGGCCATGGGGCTGGGCCTGGCGAAGGAGAAGCTGCTGGAGGACCCGGAGGCCGCGGCGGCGATGGTCGACGAGGCCCACGGGGAGGTGAAGCTGGCGCTCAGGGAGCTACGGGACCTCGCGCGCGGGATCCATCCGGCGGTGCTGACCGACCGGGGGCTGGACGCGGCGCTGTCCTCGGTTGCGGCGCGGTGCGTGGTGCCGGTGAAGGTGGCGGTGGATCTGCCGGCGCGGCCGGCGGAGGCGATCGAGGGGATCGCGTACTTCGTGGTGTCGGAGCTGCTGCAGAACGTGAGCAAGCACGCGGGTCCCGCTGCGCGGGGCGCGAGCGTGGAGGTGTGGCGGGCGGGGGATCGGCTGCTGATCCGGGTGTCGGACGACGGGCGCGGGGGCGCGGATGCCTCCCGGGGGTCGGGGCTGGGGGGACTTGCGGAGCGGTTGGGGGCCGTGGACGGGGTGTTCGTCGTGGACTCGCCGGAGGGGGAGGGGACGGTGGTGACGGCGGAGCTGCCGTGGCGCGGGCGCGGCTAGCCGGGGGCTGTGGTGTGGATCGGGACTCCCGTCCGGGGTGGGCGGGGGTCCCGTTCGCGTGTCCTGCGCGGGGCGGTGGCGGCGGGGCCGGGTTGCCGGCGGGGCCGGGTGCCGGCAGGGCCGGGTTGGGCGGGTTCGGGTGCGGCGCCGCTGCTGGGGCTCCGCCCCAGACCCCGCGCCTCAAACGCCGGCGGGGCTGAAATTGCCGTCCGCGGCTCCGTACGCCGTGGCGTAGGTGGAATTGCCGGTCCGCGGCTCCGTACGCCCGGTCCGCGGCTCCGTGCGTCGGGGCGGGGGTGGGGTTAACCCCCCGGTTCGGACGCCGATGGGCCGGATGGTTTGGCGGGGTGGGGGGCGGGAGGGTGGAGGGGTAGCGCGGTGAGCTGAAGGGTGGGGTCGGACAGTGGATGACGGTGTGGGTGTGGGCGCGGGGGTCGGCGCCGTGGTGGGGGCTCCGCTCGCGCGGCGGACCTGGCGCGAGTTCGGGTACGTGCTGGTCGGGCTGCCGCTGAGCACCCTGTACTTCTCGCTCGCCATCGCCGGGCTGAGCGTCGGCGCCGGGCTGCTCGTCACCTTCCTCGGGGTTCCGGTCCTCGCCGGCGTGCTCGCCATGTGCCGCGGGTTCGGCCATCTGGAGCGGACCCGGGTGCGCGTCCTGCTCGGGACCGACATCGCCGATCCGGCTCCGATCCGGGCCCGCAAGGCCGGGGCCGTCTCCGCGATGGGGGCGCTGCTCAAGAGCGGGAGCGCCTGGCGGCACGTGCTGTACTCCGTGATCCACTTCCCGTGGGCGGTGTTCTCGTTCTGCGTGGCGCTGGTGTTCTGGGCGGCCGGGTGGGCGTACCTGCTGTATCCGCTCTGGTTCTGGGTCTTCCCGGCGTACACCGACCAGCCCGGGCTCCAGCTCTTCCAGAACGGCGACTACTCCTTCTACCTCGACTCCCCCGCCGAGATCGCCCTGACCTGCCTGGTCGGGCTGGCCCTCACCCTCGCCACGCCGTGGGTGCTCCGGGCGCTGACCACCGTCGACCGGGTGATGGTGGGCGGGCTGCTGGGGTCGTCCCGGCTGGCCACCCGCGTGACCGAGCTGGAGTCCGACCGCGGAGTGGTCGTGGACACCGCGGCCGCCGACCTGCGGCGCATCGAGCGCGATCTGCACGACGGGGCGCAGGCCCGGCTGGTGGCCCTGGCGATGGACCTGGGGCTGGCGAAGGAGAAGGCGGCCGAGGACCCGAGGGCGGCCGCCCGGATGGTGGACGAGGCCCACGGAGAGGTGAAGATCGCCCTCCAGGAGCTGCGCGACCTGGCCCGCGGGATCCATCCGGCGGTGCTGACCGACCGGGGTCTGGACGCGGCGCTGTCCTCGGTTGCGGCGCGGTGCGTGGTGCCGGTACGGGTGGCCGTGGACCTCCCGGCCCGCCCGACGGCGGCGATCGAGGGGATCGCGTACTTCACGGTCTCGGAGCTGCTGCAGAACATCGGCAAGCACGCGCAGGCCCGGGTCGCGAGCGTGGAGGTGTGGAAGTCCGGGGAGCGGCTGCTGATCCAGGTCGCCGACGACGGCCGGGGCGGGGCGGGCGTCGGGGAGGGCACCGGGCTGGCGGGGCTGGCCGAGCGGCTGGACGCCGTGGACGGGATCCTGGTCGTCGACTCGCCCGTGGGGGTGGGGACCACGGTGACCGCCGAGCTCCCGTGGCGGGACTGACGGACCACGATCACGACCACGACCACGACATCGCGAGCAGGGTCCGGGCCCATCGGCCCGGACCTCCTCGTTTGCAGCGCGGCGCGTACGCGTCGCGGGCGAAAGCTCCCCGTGCGCCCACGCGTTGTCCCGGCTCAGCCTGGATCCGGCCTCGAGGCTGGGATGCTTGGCTGAGTCAGGGAGTGCGGGATGAGTGGACGCGGGAGCTGCTGAATCGTGGAAGACAGGGTGCGGGTGGTCATCGCCGAGGATTCGGTGCTGCTGCGGGAGGGCCTGACCCGGCTGCTGACCGACCGGGGGCATGACGTCGTGGCGGGCGTCGGGGACGCGGAAGCCCTGATCAAGACCGTGTCGGAGCTGGCGGCTCAGGACGAGCTGCCGGACGTGGTCGTGGCCGACGTACGGATGCCGCCGACGCACACCGACGAGGGCGTGCGGGCCGCCGTACGTCTGCGCCGCGAGTACCCCGGGGTCGGGGTGCTCGTGCTGTCGCAGTACGTGGAGGAGCAGTACGCCACGGAACTGCTGGCCGGTTCCAGCACCGGGGTGGGCTACCTGCTCAAGGACCGGGTGGCCGAGGTGCGCGAGTTCCTGGACGCGGTGGTGCGGGTGGCCCGGGGCGGTACCGCTCTGGACCCCGAGGTCGTCGCCCAGCTGCTCGGGCGCAGCCGGAAGCAGGACGTGCTGGCGGGGCTGACGCCGCGCGAGCGCGAGGTACTGGGCCTGATGGCCGAAGGACGCACGAATTCCGCCGTGGCGAAGCAGCTGGTGGTGAGCGACGGAGCGGTGGAGAAGCACGTCAGCAACATCTTCATGAAGTTGGGCCTGTCGCCGAGTGATGGGGATCACCGGCGTGTACTGGCCGTTCTCACCTATCTGAAATCTTGATCGACTGACACTCTGTCAGATACGGCATACCGGTCGGACTGTCTCGAAGGGCGGTCCAACGGTCCAGAATGTGGCCGCCCCGGGGAGCTGACCGACGTAGGGTTGGTTCTGGGGGTGCCCACGCCTCGAAGGAGGTCCAGTTCAGTGACCAGCCAGGTCAGCAGCCCGGCCGAACAGGCCGACGGGGCTGGGGGTGCGCTCGTCGGAGAGCAGCGCATCCCGGCAAGCCCGGGCGGCAAGGAAGTACGCCGTCTTGATCGTGTGATCATCCGGTTCGCCGGTGACTCCGGTGACGGTATGCAACTCACCGGTGACCGGTTCACCTCGGAGACGGCGTCGTTCGGCAACGACCTCTCGACGCTCCCGAACTTCCCCGCCGAGATCCGCGCCCCCGCCGGAACCCTGCCGGGCGTGTCGTCCTTCCAGCTGCATTTCGCGGACCACGACATCCTCACGCCCGGCGACGCCCCGAACGTGCTGGTCGCGATGAACCCGGCCGCCCTGAAGGCGAACATCGGCGACGTGCCGCGCGGCGCGGAGATCATCGTCAACACGGACGAGTTCACCAAGCGCCCCATGGCCAAGGTCGGCTACGAGACCTCCCCCCTCGAGGACGGCTCGCTCTCCGCCTACAACCTGCACCCCGTCCCGCTGACCACCCTCACCGTCGAGGCGCTGAAGGACTTCGGGCTCTCCCGCAAGGAAGCCGAGCGCAGCAAGAACATGTTCGCGCTGGGGCTGCTGTCCTGGATGTACCACCGGCCGACGGAGGGGACCGAGAGCTTCCTGCGGCAGAAGTTCGCGAAGAAGCCGGAGATCGCCGAGGCGAACGTGGCCGCGTTCCGCGCGGGCTGGAACTTCGGGGAGACGACGGAGGACTTCGCGGTCTCCTACGAGGTCGCCCCGGCCACCCAGGCCTTCCCGACCGGCACGTACCGCAACATCTCGGGGAACCTGGCCCTGTCCTACGGCCTGATCGCCGCGAGCCGGCAGGCGGACCTGCCGCTCTACCTGGGCTCCTACCCGATCACCCCGGCCTCGGACATCCTGCACGAGCTCAGCAAGCACAAGAACTTCGGCGTACGGACCTTCCAGGCCGAGGACGAGATCGCGGGCATCGGCGCGGCCCTGGGCGCGGCGTTCGGCGGGGCCCTGGGCGTGACCACCACCTCCGGCCCCGGCGTGGCCCTGAAGTCCGAGACGATCGGTCTGGCCGTCTCCCTCGAGCTGCCGCTGCTGATCGTGGACATCCAGCGCGGCGGCCCCTCCACCGGCCTGCCGACCAAGACGGAGCAGGCCGACCTGCTCCAGGCCATGTACGGGCGCAACGGCGAGGCCCCGGTGCCGATCGTCGCCCCGCGCACCCCGGCGGACTGCTTCGACGCCGCCCTGGACGCGGCCCGGATCGCGCTCGCCTACCGGACCCCGGTCTTCCTGCTCTCCGACGGCTACCTCGCCAACGGGTCCGAGCCCTGGCGGATCCCGGACATCGCCGACCTGCCCGACCTCAAGGTCCAGTTCGCCTCCGGCCCCAACCACGAGCTGGCGGACGGCACCGAGGTGTTCTGGCCCTACAAGCGCGACCCGGAGACCCTGGCCCGTCCGTGGGCGGTCCCCGGCACGCCCGGTCTCGAGCACCGCATCGGCGGCATCGAGAAGCAGGACGGCACCGGCAACATCTCGTACGACCCCGCCAACCACGACTTCATGGTCCGCACCCGCCAGGCCAAGGTCGACGGCATCCAGGTCCCCGACCTGGAGGTCGACGACCCCGACCAGGCCCGCACCCTCGTCCTGGGCTGGGGCTCCACCTACGGCCCGATCACGGCCGCGGTCCGGCGCCTGCGCGCCGGCGGCGCGCCCATCGCCCAGGCCCACCTGCGCCACCTCAACCCCTTCCCGAGGAATCTCGGCGAGGTCCTGGAGCGTTACGAGAAGGTAGTGGTGCCGGAGATGAACCTCGGGCAGCTCGCCACCCTGGTCCGGGCGAAATACCTGGTGGACGCCCAGTCGTACAACCAGGTCAACGGAATGCCGTTCAAGGCGGAGCAGCTCGCGAAGGTTCTCGAGGAGGCCATCAATGACTGAGGTGACCGACGCCCCGACCCTGCTGTCGCTGGTACCGAAGGCCGAGGCCGCGCAGTCGGCCAAGGACTTCAAGTCGGACCAGGAGGTCCGCTGGTGCCCCGGTTGCGGCGACTACGCCGTCCTCGCGGCCGTCCAGGGCTTCATGCCCGAGCTCGGCCTCGCGAAGGAGAACATCGTCTTCGTGTCCGGGATCGGCTGCTCCTCCCGCTTCCCGTACTACATGAACACCTACGGGATGCACTCGATCCACGGCCGCGCCCCGGCCATCGCCACGGGTCTGGCCACCTCCCGCCGGGACCTGTCGGTCTGGGTCGTCACGGGCGACGGCGACGCGCTGTCCATCGGCGGGAACCACCTCATCCACGCCCTGCGGCGCAACGTCAACCTGAAGATCCTGCTCTTCAACAACCGGATCTACGGTCTGACGAAGGGGCAGTACTCCCCCACCTCCGAGGTCGGCAAGATCACCAAGTCGACCCCGATGGGCTCGCTGGACGCGCCCTTCAACCCGGTGTCCCTGGCCATCGGCGCGGAGGCCTCCTTCGTGGCGCGGACGGTGGACTCCGACCGCAAGCACCTCACCGAGGTGTTGCGCGCGGCCGCCGACCACCAGGGCACGGCGCTGGTGGAGATCTACCAGAACTGCAACATCTTCAACGACGGGGCCTTCGAGGTCCTGAAGGACAAGGACCAGGCCCAGGAGGCCGTGATCCGGCTGGAGCACGGGCAGCCGATCCGCTTCGGCACCGACGGCCACAAGGGCGTCGTCCGCGACCCGGTCACCGGCGACCTCCAGGTCGTCGCGGTCACCCCGGAGAACGAGTCGCGGATCCTGGTCCACGACGCGCACGGCACCAGCCCGACCACCGCCTTCGCGCTCTCCCGGCTGGCCGACCCCGACACGCTCCACCAGACGCCCATCGGGGTGTTCCGGAGCGTCGAGCGGCCCGTCTACGACACCCTGATGGCCGACCAGCTCGACACGGCCGTCGACCGCAAGGGCAAGGGCGACCTCGCCACCCTGCTGGCCGGCAACGACACCTGGACGGTCGTCGGCTGACCCCGTACGTCGCGTGAACGCGTGAAGCGGAGCCCGGATCTCTCAGGAGGTCCGGGCTTTCGCGCGTCCGGAACCGGAAGCACTTTCTAAAAGTTAGCGCTTACCGTAGGGTGGCATTACTTCCGCCCCACGAGGAGAGCCATCATGAGCATCGTCGTTACCGCAGCCACCGGAGCCCTCGGCCGTCTCGTCGTCGACGAGCTGCTGGAGCGGGTCCCCGCCGAGCGCGTCGCCGTCGTCGTCCGCGACCGGGAGAAGGCCGCCGACCTGGCCGGACGCGGGGTCGAGGTACGCGTCGCCGACTACGACGACCCGGCCGCCCTGGCCGCCGCCTTCCGCGCCGGGGACCGCGTGCTGCTGATCTCCGGCAACGAGATCGGCCGCCGGGTCGCCCAGCACACCGCCGTACTGAAGGCGGCCCAGGCGGCGGGCGTGGCGCAGTTCGCCTACACCGGCGTCCTCGGCGGACCCGGGGCCGACTTCGAGCTGGCCGCCGAGCACACGGCCACCGAGCAGGCCGTCCTCGACTCGGGGATCCCGTACACCTTCCTGCGCAACGGCTGGTACCACGAGAACTACACGCGCGAGCTGCCCGGAGTCCTGGAGCGCGGCGCCGTCGTCGCCAGCTCGGGCGAGGGCCGGGTCGCCTCGGCGGCGCGCGCCGACTACGCGGCCGCCGCGGCCGAGGTGCTCACCGGGGAGGGCCACCTGAACCGCGCGTACGAGCTCTCCGGCGACACCGCCTGGAGCCTGACGGAGTACGCGGCCGAGGTGTCGGCGCAGGCCGGCAAGGAGATCGCGTACGCCGAGGTGCCGGCGCAGGAGCACCTGGAGATCCTGACCGGCGCCGGGGTGCCCGAGGGCTTCGCCGCGATCATCGTCGACGTGGACGCGGCGATCGGGCGCGGCCGGCTGGCCGGGACCAGCGGGGACCTGGCCCGGCTGATCGGGCGGCCGACCACCCCGGTCTCCGAGGCGATCGCCGCCGCGCTCGCCTGACCGCGGCCGGGCTGGGCGACTGCCGCCGACCGGGCTCCGCCGCACCGAGCCTCCGGGGGTTTCACCAGATGTCATGAGTATCTCGTGTTGACGGGCATGACATCTGGGCCCTGCGGCGCTACCGTCGTGAGGTTGGCTGAAAGTCGTACAGGAGGCCCCGTGAAGGCAGAGACCGACCAGCGCGCGGGTTTGTTCTACGGATTCGGCGCGTATGGAATGTGGGGGCTCGTCCCCCTCTTCTGGCCGCTGCTCCAGCCTTCGGGAGCCGTCGAGATCCTGGCCCACCGCATGGTGTGGTCCCTGGCCGTGGTCGGGCTGGCGCTGCTCGCCCTGCGCCGCTGGAGCTGGATCCGGGAGCTGCTGCGCGATCCCCGCAAGCTCGGGCTGACCACGCTCGCCGCCTCGGTGATCAGCGTGAACTGGGGCCTGTACATCTGGTCCGTCAACAACGGCCACGTCGTCGAAGCGAGCCTCGGCTACTTCATCAATCCGCTGGTCAGCATCGCGATCGGCGTGCTGGTCCTCGGTGAGCGGCTGCGCCGCACGCAGTGGGTGGCGGTCGGCATCACCTTCGTCGCGGTGCTGGTGCTCGCCATCGGCTACGGGCGGCCGCCGTGGATCTCGCTGGTCCTGGCCTGCTCCTTCGCGACGTACGGGCTGATCAAGAAGAAGCTCAACATGGGCGGACTGGAGTCGCTGACCGCCGAGACCGCCGTGCTGTTCCTGCCGGCCCTCGGCTACCTGCTGTGGCTCGGCGCGCAGGGCCAGTCCACCTTCGCCTCGCAGAGCACTGGACATTCGCTCCTGCTGGCCTCGACCGGGCTCGTCACCGCGATCCCGCTGGTGTTCTTCGGGGCGGCGGCGATCCGGGTGCCGCTGTCCACGCTCGGACTGCTCCAGTACCTGGCCCCGGTGTTCCAGTTCGGGCTCGGCGTCCTCTACTTCCACGAGGCGATGCCGCCCGAGCGCTGGGCCGGATTCTCCCTGGTGTGGGCCGCGCTCGCGCTCCTGACCTGGGACGCACTGGGCAGGGCGCGCCGCTCCCGGGCGGCGCTCGCCATGGCGGCGCCCGTCGTCGCGACGCCGGCCCGCGAGCCCGCGTAGAGAGTCGCCCAGGGCCCGCGCAGGGCCCCCGCGCGGAGCCCGCACCAGCGGGCACCCGACCCCCACGATCCCCGTTACGGAACACCCGTAGCGGGGATCGTCCGTTTTCCGAACTGCCTTGACCGGATTGTGGTCTTGACGGACAGTCACACTCTCACTGACCATCGGGCTCGCACAGACGCACTATCGCTCACCTGCTCTATCCCCATAGTTCCGTCACATCCCCGCGGAATCCCGGAGCCCCCACATGAGCCTGTCCGTCTCCCGGCGCCTCGCCGCCGTGACCGCGTTCGCGGTCGCCGGCCTGTTCGCCGCCACCGCCCCCGCCGCACTGGCCGCCCCGACGGCGGTCGCCGCGGCGCCGACGCCGCCCGACATCCCGCTGGCCAACGTCAAGGCCCACCTCTCGCAGCTGTCGACCATCGCCGCCAACAACGGCGGCAACCGCGCCCACGGCCGCACCGGCTACAAGGCGTCGATCGACTACGTGAAGGCCAAGCTCGACGCGGCCGGCTTCACGACCACGCTGCAGACCTTCACCTCCAGCGGTGCCACCGGCTACAACCTGATCGCCGACTGGCCGGGCGGCGACCCGAACTCGGTCCTGATGGCGGGCGCGCACCTGGACTCGGTGTCCTCGGGAGCGGGCATCAACGACAACGGCTCCGGCAGCGCGGCCGTGCTCGAGACGGCCCTGGCCGTCTCCCGGGCCGGCCTCCAGCCCACCAAGCACCTGCGCTTCGGCTGGTGGGGCGCGGAGGAACTGGGCCTGATCGGTTCGAAGTACTACGTCAACAACCTGCCCGCCACCGAGCGCGCGAAGTTCTCCGGGTACCTGAACTTCGACATGATCGGCTCGCCGAACCCGGGCTACTTCGTGTACGACGACGACCCGACCATCGAGCAGACCTTCAAGAACTACTTCACCGGCCTCGGCGTCCCGACCGAGATCGAGACCGAGGGCGACGGACGCTCGGACCACGCCTCGTTCAAGAACGCGGGCATCCCGGTCGGCGGCCTGTTCACCGGCGCCAGCAACACCAAGACGACGGCGCAGGCTCAGAAGTGGGGCGGCACCGCCGGTCAGGCCTTCGACCGCTGCTACCACTCCTCCTGCGACAACACGGCGAACATCAACGACACCGCCCTGGACCGCAACTCCGACGCCATCGCCTACGCGATCTGGAACCTCGGTGCGGCCACCCCGGTCCCGCCGGGGCCGTCCTTCGAGAACACGGCGGACGTGAACATCCCGGACTCCCCCGGTGCCGCGGTGACCTCTCCGATCACGGTGTCCGGTGTCACGGGGAACGCCCCGGCCACCACCAAGGTGGACGTGAACATCGTCCACACCTACCGCGGTGACCTGGTGGTCGACCTGATCGCCCCCGACGGCAGCGTCTACAACCTGCACAACCGCAGCGGCGGCAGCGCCGACAACCTCGTCCAGAGCTACACCGTCAACGCCTCCAGCGAGGTCGCCAACGGCGTCTGGAAGCTGCAGGCCAAGGACCTGGCCGGACAGGACGTCGGCTACATCAACAGCTGGAAGATCACCTTCTAGCGCCGGTCCGAAGCACGCGAGGCGGGCTGCGGGTCCTGTATGCGGGCCCGCAGCTCCTCGGCGACCGCCCCGATGTCCGCGAGGCCCGTCTTCGCCGCCTCGACCAGATCGCCCAGCACCTCGGGCGAGGGCAGCTGCTTGGCCCCGGCCACGCGCAGGTACGAGCGGGTCGCGGCGGCGGCGTAGAACTCGTTCATCGGGGACTCCAGCGCCGGGCACACGGCGAGGGTGTGCAGAAACGCGGCGGCCCGCCACGCGGTGTCCGGGGCGGGCTGTTCGGGCACCAGGACGAGGTCGTTCTGGTGCCGGGCGACCGCGGCGGCCACCCCGGAGGGGTCCCATACGGCGGGATCGGACGGGAGGTGGTGGGCCAGAGCGGTCCAGGCCCACTCCATGGTGATCTTCAATTGCCGAACCGCTCCTGGAAGTAGCCCCAGTGGTCGGCGAACTCCTCTATGCCGGACAGGAAGTTCTTCCGGTCCTCGTCGAGTTCGCGTTCCGTGACCTCGGTGATCAGCGCGGTGACCGTCGTCCCCAGCGCCGCCGCGCGCGCCTTCAGGCGTTCGTGGAACTCTTCGTCCAGGCGGATGGTGACGTGTCTCGACATGCTCAACACCGTACAGCGGCCCTGCTGTACGAAGGGCCGTAACGCCGGAAGGGTGGGCAGGGACACAGTCCCCGCCCACCCTTCGGGCACTTCGGCCGCCGAGCGGACTACTTGGCGGAGTCCGCCGTCTTCACCAGCTGGTCCTTGGTGACCGCGCCGACGTAGACCTTGCCGTCGTCCGTGATCAGGGCGTTGACCAGGCGGGTGGAGAAGAAGCGGCCCTCGCCGAACTTCCCGGAGACCTTGTCCCCGAGGGAGTCCAGGAACTGCTTCGCCTCCTTGGGGGCGTTCTTGTCGCTCTCCAGGTCCTTCAGGCTCTTGCCGGCCCCGGTGTTGATCTGCGCGACCGTGGCCCAGCCCTCGCCGAGGACCTTCACCTCGCCCTTGCCGTTCGCACCGCCGGTGAGGGCGTCCAGACCCGGGAAGGACTCCAGGGCCTTCTCGTGGCCGCCCTTGCCCGCCCCGTCCGAGCCCTCGGTCACCTTGGCGCCCTTGGGCGGGGTGAACGTGAAGGTGTCGGCCGACGGCTTGGCGAAGTCCACCTTGGTGAAGCCCGCGTCCACGATCGGCTTGCCGCCCTGGGAGGACAGCAGCTGCACGCGCAGCGGCACGCCGTTCTTGGCGTCGACCGCGATCTGGACCGAGCCCACCGTGGAACCGGCCTGCTTGGGCTTGAGCACCAGCTGGTAGGCGTCGCGGCCGGCCACTTGCGCCGTGTCCCCCACGCCGACCTCCGTGGTCGTGCCTGCCGCCTTCAGGACCTCCTCGGCCAGCTGTTGGGGCGAGGCCGCGAGCCGGTCGGCCGTCTTCTTGTCCCCGGACGCCTTGCCGCCGTCCTCGCCGGGCTGAGGCGCCTTCTCGTGGAAGACCTCGTTCGACTTGGAGGCGTAGCCCCACACGTCGTTGCCGTTGTGGATGAGGCTGTACTCGTCTTTGCCGTCCAGGAAGGTCAGCTTCTGGCGGTCCGGCCCGTCGGCGGCGACCCGGAAGGTGTGCGTACCGTTCGCCAGCTGCGCGACCTTGTCCTCCGGAGCGGCGGAACCGCTCGCGACACCGCTGCCGCCCAGCAGGCCGCCGGCGATCTTCGGCAGGCCCAGGTCGGTGCTGATCTTGGCGGTGCCGGACAGCTCCTGCACGTCCGAGGCGGCGATCTTCTCGATGAGCTGCTGCGCCGTCACCTTCGGCAGGTCGGGTCCGCCGGCGTTGGCGAAGGCCGGGACCATCGCGACGGTCGCCGCGGCCACACCTGCCACCGCGACCGGTACGGCGTACCGGGCGACCTTGCGAGAAGTCTTCGTGTTCGCTGACATGTCAGTGCCCTGCCCTCTGTGTCGACGGCGGCGACCCCCGTGTCGCCGCGCTCACCCGATCTGGTGGGGTTTGATGACTCCATCTGACCAAAACGGGAGCCGCTGGGCGTCAGTCCCCGGACGCAACTGCGCGTACGACCGTGGGATGACATGCAACAGGCCCTTCTCCCCCGACCCGTAGGGGTCGATGGGGCGGAAGGGCCCGTTCCGAAGGACAGGTGCTAGCCCGCCCGGTGCACCACCGCGTCGCAGAGCTCTTCCAGCGCCGACTTCGCGAAGCACTCCGGCAGCGGTGCGAGCGTGGCCCGCGCGTCCTGCGCGTACCGGATCGTGTCGCGGCGGGCCTGTTCCAGCGCGGGGTGCGCCCGGAGCCGGGTGAGCACCTCGGCGTGGCGGGCGTCGTCCGTCAGGTCCCCGTCCAGGAGCCGTACGAGTTCCAGGTCCTCCGGGGCGCCGTCGCGGGCGGCCGTCTCGCGCAGCCGCAGCACGGGCAGGGTCGGGATTCCCTCGCGCAGGTCGGTGCCCGGGGTCTTGCCGGACTCGTGCGCGTCGGAGGCGATGTCCAGGACGTCGTCGGCGAGCTGGAAGGCGGTGCCGAGCCGCTCGCCGTACTGGGTCAGGATGTCGACGACCGACTCGTCGGCGCCGGACATCAGCGCGCCGAAGCGGCCGGAGACGGCGATCAGCGAGCCGGTCTTGCCGGCGATGACGTCGAGGTAGTGCTCGACCGGGTCGCGGCCGTCGCGCGGGCCGGCCGTCTCCAGGATCTGGCCGGTCACCAGCCGCTCGAAGGCCTCGGCCTGGATGCGTACGGCCTCCGGCCCGAGGTCGGCCAGGATGTGCGAGGCACGGGCGAACAGGAAGTCACCCGTCAGGACGGCCACCGAGTTGCCCCAGCGGGTGTTCGCGCTCTCCACCCCACGGCGTACGTCCGCCTCGTCCATGACGTCGTCGTGGTAGAGCGTCGCCAGGTGCGTGAGCTCCACGACCACCGCGGACGGCACGATGCCGGGCGCGTAGGGATCGCCGAACCGGGACGCGAGCATCACCAGCAACGGGCGGAAACGCTTGCCACCGGCCCGCACCAGATGCTGTGCGGCCTCGGTGATGAAGGGGACTTCGCTCTTGGTGGCTTCCAGCAGACCCGCCTCGACGGCGGCCAGTCCGGCCTGGACATCGGTCTCAAGAGCCTGGTCCCGCACGCTCAGTCCGAACGGCCCGACGACGGTCACGAGGGGTACTCCTGTCTGCTGACGATCACGTTGACGATCACCTGGATTGTCGATGTGTCGCTGCCATCACTCAACCCAGCGTATCGGGTCTGTTTTCGATCACCGAGAGCGCCTGTCCGGTCGCCACCCGCGCACCGCCCGAAGCGCACCGGTATGTTCTTGAGGAGCCGAATCAACCGGAGAATGCGTTTTGTCCAGAACTGCGACCGCTATAGAGGAACCCGCGGAACCGGAGGCGGACCAGCCGCCACTCCGCGACGACCACGCCTTCCTCGGCCACCCCCGGGGACTCGCGACCCTGTCCGGGCTCGAGGTCTGGGAGCGCTTCTCGTTCCTGGGCATGCAGGCCATCCTGGTCCTCTACTTCGCGGACGCGGTGGCGAACGGCGGCCTGGGGATGAGCCCGGGCACCGCGGCCTCCGTATCGGCGGCCTACGGGACCATGGTCTACCTCGTCTCCGTCGCCGGCGGATGGCTCGCCGACCGCATCCTCGGTTCGTACCGCGCCGTGCTCTGGGGCGGCATCCTCATCGCCTGCGGCCACTACGCCATGGCCGTGCCGACCGCCGCCATGGCCTGGGTGGGCCTCGGCCTGATCAGCGCGGGCACCGGCCTGTTCAAGCCGAACGTGGCCGGCATGGTCGGCGAGCTCTACCGGACCGACGACGACCGGCGCGACGCGGGCTTCGCCCTCTACTACATCGGCATCAACACCGGCGCCTTCGCCGGACCGCTGATCACCGGCTGGCTCGGCGAGCACAAGGGCTGGCACTGGGGCTTCTCCGCCGCCGCCATCGGCATGACCGCCGGCCTGGTCCAGTACGTCCTGGGCCGCCGCCACCTGGCCGGACGCAAGCACGCGGCCACGTCCGGACACGATTGCGCCGCCCTCGCCCCCGCCGCGATGCGCGCCGCCGTGACGAAGATCATCGGCGGCTGCCTCGGCTTCGCCGTGCCCGCCACCCTGCTGGCCGCCGCCGGCTGGCTGACGATGGGCCGGTTCGTCGACCTGCTCACCCTCGTCTCGGTGATCGCGCCGGCCGTCTACTTCGCCGTCATGTTCCGCAGCCCGCGGGTGACGTCCGCGGCGGGATCGCGGTGGCCGCGGGCCTGGCCGTGATCGCGCTCGCGCCCTGGCTGCGGCGCACGATGCACCCCGTCCACTGAGGCTTGTGGGGAGTGAGACCTGATGATCATCCGCACCGATTTCCCGTACGGGACCACCCGCGAGGATGTCCGGATCCCGATGCACGACGGGGTGGAGCTCTATGCCCGGGTCTGGCGCCCGGTGACCGAGGAGCCCGTACCGGCGCTGCTGGAGTACCTCCCGTACCGGCTCACCGACTGGACCGCGCCCCGCGACTGGCAGCGCCACCCCTGGTACGCCGGGCACGGCTACGCCTCGGTCCGCGTGGACGTACGCGGCCACGGGTGCAGCGGGGGCCGTCCGGGCGACGAGTACGACGCCCGCGAACTTGCCGACGGGGTCGCGGTGATCGAGTGGCTGGCGGCGCAGCCGTGGTGCACGGGGTCGGTGGGGATGTTCGGCATCTCCTGGGGCGGCTTCAACTCGCTCCAGATCGCCGCCCTGGCCCCCGAACCGCTGAAGGCGATCGTCACCGTGTGCTCGACGGACGACCGGTACGACAACGACGTGCACTACATGGGCGGCTCGGTGCTGGCCGTGGACATGCACGCGTGGGCGGCCACCATGCTCGCCTTCGCCTCCCGCCCGCCGGACCCCGAGTTCGTCGGCGACGGCTGGCGGCAGCAGTGGCTGGACCGGCTGGAGTCGGTCGAACCGCTCATCCACACCTGGCTCTCGCACCAGACCCGCGACGCCTACTGGCGCCACGGCAGCGTCTGCGAGGACTACTCCGCGATCGGCGCGGCGGTCCTCGCGGTGGGCGGCTGGCACGATCCGTACCGGGACACCGTGCTGCGCCTGGTCTCCGCGCTGCCGTCCTCCCGGGTGCGCGGCCTGATCGGCCCGTGGTCCCACCAGTACCCGGACCGCGGGCTGCCGCCCGGCCCCTCCATCGGCTTCCTCCAGGAGACCCTGCGCTGGTGGGACCACTGGCTGCGCGGCGAGGACAACGGCGTACTGGACGAGCCGCTGCTGCGCTCCTGGATCAGCGGCTCCCACCCGCCGGCGACCTCGTACGAGGAACTCCCGGGCCGCTGGGTCGGCGAGAGGGCCTGGCCCTCGCCGTCGGTGGTCCCGGTCTCGTACGGGTTCCAGGGCGCGCCGGTGGCCGTCGCCTCCCCGCAGCACACCGGGCTGGACGCGGGCCGCTTCTTCCCCTTCGGCAACGACGCCGACCTGCCGCCGGACCAGCGGGAGGAGGACGCGAAGTCGGCGTGCTTCGAGTTCCCGGTGGCCGGCGCCGAGCCGGTGGAGATCCTGGGGCGGCCGTCGGTGACGCTGCGGCTGCGGCTGGACGTCCCCTACGGCCAGGCGGTGGCCCGGCTGTGCGACGTAGCCCCCGACGGCTCCTCGACGCTGGTCACCCGGGGCGTGCTGAACCTCTCCGCCCGTCAGGGCCGGGACCGGGCCGTGCCGTGGCCGGTGGGCTCGTACCAGGACGTCGCCTTCGAGCTGAACGGCATCGGCCACGCCTTCGCGCCGGGGCACCGGATCCGGCTCGCCGTCTCGTCCGCGTACTGGCCGTGGATCTGGCCGCGGGCCGGCTCCGAGGCGGGCTGGACCCTGGACCCGGCGGGCAGTGCGCTGACGCTCCCGGTGCGGGCCGGGTCGCCTCCCGGCGCGGACGAGGGGATCGTCTTCGAGGCGCCGGAGCAGGCGGAGCCGCTGGGGGTGGCGTTTCCGGCCACGCTGGACGAACCGCGGCCGGAGCGGGTGGTCGTACGGGACGTGGCGCGCGGGAGCTGGCGGCTGGAGGTGGACCCCCGGTACGGGGGCACGCGGGTGTACCCGGACGGTCTGGAGTTCAGCGAGGACGCGCTGGAGGTGTACGAGATCCAGGACGCGGACCCGCTGTCGGCCCGCACCCGCTCGGACTGGCGGATCCGGCTCCACCGGCCGGAACGGGGCTGGGACGCGCGGGTCGAGACCCGGTCGGAGATCTCGTGCGACGAGGGCGGCTTCATGACGTCGAACGAGGTGGTGTGCCGGGAGGGTGACGAGGTCGTCTTCCACCGCACGTGGGAACGCCGCCTCCCCCGGGCTGCGGGTTGACCGCCCCGCCGGGTGCCGCCGGTCAGCCGAACAGGCGCTCCAGGACCACCGCGATGCCGTCGGACTCGTTCGACAGGGTGACCTCGTCCGCGACGGCGACCAGTTCGCGGTGCGCGTCGGCCATGGCCACCCCGTACGCGGCCCAGCCGAACATCGGGACATCGTTCGGCATGTCGCCGAAGGCGATCGTCGCCGAAGGCGGCACGCCCAGGACCGCCGCCGCCCGCGCGAGCCCGCTGGCCTTGTCGATGCCCGGCGGCTGGAGCTCCACCGTGTGCTCCCCCGCCATGGTGACGTTCACCAGGTCACCGACCACCGACCGCGCCACCCGCGTCAGCTCGTCGTCGTCCAGCCGGGGATGCTGGAGCAGCACTTTGTTGATCGGGGCCGACCACAGGTCCGACCGCCGCGGCACCCGGACCGTCGGCAGGTGCGGATGCCACATCCGGTAGCCCGGCCCTATCAGCATCTCCGCGTCGACGCCCTCCTGGTTGACCGCCGCGTAGACCTCGCCGATCTCCGCCTCGATCTTGCCGAGCGCCACCTCGGCCAGCCCCCGGTCCATGGACACGGAGTGCAACAGGCGCCCGCGTGCCGCGTCGTACACCTGCGCGCCCTGCCCGCACACCGCGAGCCCCCCGTAGCCGAGCCCGTCCAGGACGTGCCGGACCTGCGGGACGGGGCGGCCGGTGACGATGATGTGTTGCGCGCCCGCGGCGCGCGCCGTCGCGAGCGCCGCGTACGAGCGGGCGGAGACGGTGTCCCCGGCGCACAGCAGAGTCCCGTCCAGGTCAGTGGCGATCAAGGCATAGGGGAGGGCGGAAGTCACGGCGCCAAGGATACGGACCCCCTTGGACAAGTCCTACAAATAGCGCCCGAATCCGGCCTCCCGCAGGCCCCACCAGCCACGTAACGTGTCAACCAGCCGCCGGGACACCCCCGGACCGCGTCGAAAGCGAGGCAGCACCCCATGCCCCAGCAGAGCCCCCTCGATGTTCCCGAGGGCGACCCGTTCGGGCCGCACAACCTCCCCTACGGCGTCTTCTCGACAGCCGGGGAAGACCGCCGCCGGATCGGCGTGCGGATCGGCGGACACGTGCTCGACGCGGGGGCGGCCGCGGCCGCGCTCGGTTCCCCGTACGCCGGGCTGCTCGGGCAGTCCTCGCTCAACCCGCTGCTGGCCGCCGGGCGCACCGCCTGGCGCGACGTGCGCCGCGCGCTGACCGCCTGGGTCACCGACCCCGGCCACCGCCCCACCGTGGAGCCGCACCTGCTGGCGCTCGACGAGGTCGTGCTGCACCTCCCGTACGAGGTCGCCGACTACGTCGACTTCTACGCGAGCGAGCACCACGCCACCAACGTCGGGCGGATCTTCCGGCCGGACGGGGACGCACTGACCCCCAACTGGAAGCACCTGCCCATCGGTTACCACGGCCGGTCGGGGACCATCGTCGTGTCCGGGACGGACGTCGTACGGCCCTCCGGGCAGCGCAAGGCGCCCACCGACCCGGCGCCCGTCTTCGGCCCGTCCGTCAAGCTCGACATCGAGGCCGAGGTCGGCTTCGTCGTCGGCGCCCCCTCCGAGCTGGGCCGCCCGGTGGCGCTGGGCGAGTTCGAGGACCACGTCTTCGGGCTGTTCCTCCTCAACGACTGGTCGGCGCGCGACATCCAGGCCTGGGAGTACGTGCCGCTCGGCCCGTTCCTCGGCAAGTCCTTCGCCACCTCCGTCTCCGCCTGGGTGACCCCGCTGGAGGCCCTGGACGCGGCCCGAGTCGCCCCGCCCGCGCGGGACTTCCCCCTCCTGCCCTACCTGGACGACGCCTCGGCCGACCGGCCCGGCGGCTTCGACCTGCGCATCACCGTCTCCATCAACGGGCAGGAGGTCGCGCAGCCGCCGTTCGCGTCGATGTACTGGACCGCCGCGCAGCAGCTCGCCCACATGACCGTCAACGGCGCCTCCCTGCGCACCGGTGACGTGTACGGATCCGGCACCGTCAGCGGCCCCGAGACGGGCCAGCGCGGCTCGCTGCTGGAGCTGACCTGGAACGGGCGCGACGCGATCGAACTCGCCGACGGCAAGCGCACCTTCCTGGAGGACGGGGACACCGTCACCCTCACCGCCTGGGCACCCGGCGCCGCGGGCACCCGCGTGGGCCTGGGCGAGGTCACCGGCCGCATCGTGGGATCCCGCTAGACGGCGGTACCGCCCGGCCCCCCGCCCCCCGTTCGGAGGCGCGCCACGTGCGCGGGGCGGGACGGGCCGGGATGGTGGACGGACGAACGGAAACGGCGAACCCGTACCCCGTACCCCCACCGCGAGGAGCCGCCACCATGCCCGTACGCAGCCGGAAGACCCTGCTCGCCTGTGCGGCCGCCTTCTCCCTGGGCCTGGCCGCCGTGGCACCCGCCCACGGGGTGGAGGGGCCCGCGCCCGACCCGCGCGACCACAAGGCCGTGCGGGACATGGCGGCGGCGATCCGGGCGACGGCCAAGTACGTGGACGAGCGGGAAGCGGTCAAGGACGGGTACGTCCCGCACGGCCAGTGCATGAACAACCCGTTCGGGGCCGGCGCCATGGGCTACCACTACGTCAAGGACGCCCACTGGGGTTCGACCGACCCCAGTAAGCCGACCGCGCTCCTCTACAGCGCAGAGACGGACAAGAGCGGCCGCCGCAAGCTGCAGGCCGTGGAGTGGATGTCGACCGACCGGGACCAGGACCTGAAGACCGCCGACGACCGCCCGAGCATGTTCGGGCTGCCCTTCGACGGGCCCATGCCCGGCCACTGGGCGGGCATGCCCAAGCACTACGACCTCCACATGTGGGCGTACGAGGACAACCCCGCCGGCCGCTTCCACAACTGGAACCCCGCGCTGACCTGCCCCGGGAAGGACGCCGCCCCCGCGAAACCGGCTCACGCGCACGGCGGCGGCTAGGACGGGCCCGTACGGCGAAGGGCCCGGCTCCCCGTGAGGGGGCCGGGCCCTTCGCCGTACCGCAGGCGGTCAGCGGACGAACGTGCTCGCCTGGCCCGCCAGGTCCAGGAAGTACTGCGGGGCCACGCCCAGGACCAGGGTCACCGCGACACCCACCGCGATCGTCGTCATCGTCAGCGGCGAGGGAACGGCCACCGTCGGGCCGTCGGCCTTCGGCTCGCTGAAGAACATCAGGACGATCACCCGGATGTAGAAGAAAGCCGCGATCGCCGACGAGATGACACCGACCACGACCAGCGCCCCGGCGCCGCCCTCCGCCGCCGCCTTGAACACGGCGAACTTGCCCGCGAAGCCGGACGTCAGCGGAATGCCGGCGAAGGCCAGCAGGAACACCGCGAAGACCGCCGCGGTCAGCGGCGAACGGCGGCCCAGACCGGCCCACTTCGACAGGTGCGTCGCCTCCCCGCCCGCGTCGCGCACCAGCGTGACCACCGCGAAGGCGCCGATCGTCACGAACGAGTACGCGCCCAGGTAGAAGAGCACGGACTTCACGCCCTCCGCCGAGGTCGCGATCACACCGGCCAGGATGAAGCCCGCGTGCGCGATCGAGGAGTAGGCGAGCAGCCGCTTGACGTCGGTCTGGGTCACGGCGATCACCGCGCCCGCCAGCATCGTGACGATCGCGACGCCCCACATCACCGGCCGCCAGTCCCACCGCAGGCCGGGCAGGACGACGTAGAGCAGGCGCAGGAGGGCGCCGAACGCGGCCACCTTCGTCGCCGCCGCCATGAAGCCGGTGACCGGGGTCGGAGCGCCCTGGTAGACGTCCGGGGTCCACATGTGGAAGGGGACGGCGCCGACCTTGAAGAGCAGGCCCATCAGGATCAGCGCACCGCCGATCAGCAGCAGCGCGTCGTTGCCCATGGTGTCGGCCAGCGCCGGGTCGAGCTTGGTGACCGTGCCGTCCACCACGTCGGCGATCGCCGCGTACGAGACCGAGCCCGCGTACCCGTAGAGCAGCGCGATGCCGAAGAGGAGGAAGGCGGAGGAGAAGGCGCCCAGCAGGAAGTACTTGACCGCGGCCTCCTGCGACATCAGCCGCTGGCGGCGGGCGACGGCGCAGAGCAGGTACAGCGGGAGGGAGAAGACCTCCAGCGCGATGAACAGCGTCAGCAGGTCGTTGGCCGCCGGGAAGATCAGCATCCCGGCGATCGCGAACAGGGCCAGCGGGAAGACCTCGGTGGTGGTGAACCCGGCCTTGACGGCGGCCTGCTCGCTCTCGCTGCCCGGTACGGACGCCGCCTGGGCGGCGAAGGAGTCCACCCGGTTGCCGTGCGCGGCCGGGTCGAGGCGCCGCTCGGCGAAGGTGAAGACCGCGACGACCGAGGCCAGCAGGATGGTGCCCTGCAGGAACAGCGCCGGACCGTCGACGGCGATGGCGCCCATCGCCGCGATGTGCGCCTTGGTGCTCCCGTACCCGGCGGCCGCGAGGCCGACGACCGCCGCGAAGGCCGAGGCCAGCGCGGCGACGGTGAGGAACACCTGGACGTAGTAGCGGGACTTGCGGGGTACGAAGGCCTCGACGAGGATCCCGAGGACCGCCGCGCCCACGACGATCAGCGTCGGCGCGAGCTGCGCGTACTCGATGACCGGTGTCGGGATCCGGTCGACGGGTGCCTCGGCCGCCAGCGGCCACAGGCTGTGGGCGGAAGTCAGTGTGCTCACTTCGCCGCCTCCACTTCAGGTGCGGGGTCGGTCTGCTTCACGTCCGACATGGTGTGCTTCACCGCCGGGTTGACGATGTCGGTCAGCACCTTCGGGTACACGCCCAGCCCGATCAGCAGCGCGATCAGCGGGGCGACCACCAGCACCTCCCGCAGGCGCAGGTCCGGCATGGTGCGGACCTCCTCCTTCACGGGGCCGGTCATCGTGCGCTGGTAGAGCACCAGCGTGTAGAGCGCGGCCAGCACGATGCCGATGGTGGCGATGATGCCGGCGACCGGGTACCGGGCGAAGGTGCCGACCAGGACCAGGAACTCGCTGACGAAGGGCGCGAGCCCGGGCAGCGAGAGGGTGGCGAGGCCGCCGACCAGGAAGGTGCCGGCGAGGACCGGGGCCACCTTCTGCACACCGCCGTAGTCGGCGATGAGCCGCGAGCCGCGCCGCGAGATCAGGAAGCCGGCCACCAGCATCAGCGCCGCCGTCGAGATGCCGTGGTTGACCATGTAGAGCGTCGCACCGGACTGGCCCTGGGAGGTCATCGCGAAGATGCCCAGGACGATGAACCCGAAGTGCGAGATGGAGGCGTAGGCGATCAGCCGCTTGATGTCGCGCTGCCCGACCGCGACCAGCGCGCCGTAGACGATACTGATCAGGGCCAGGACCACGATCACCGGCGTGGCCCACTTGCTGGCCTCGGGGAAGAGGCCGAGGCAGAAGCGGAGCATCGCGAAGGTGCCGACCTTGTCGACGACCGCGGTGATCAGTACGGCGACCGGGGCGGTGGACTCGCCCATCGCGTTCGGCAGCCAGGTGTGCAGCGGCCACAGCGGGGCCTTCACCGCGAAGGCGAAGAAGAAGCCGAGGAACAGCAGCCGCTCGGTGTTGGTCGCCATGTCGAGGGTGCCCGCGGCGCGGGCGGCTGCGATCTCCTGGAGCGAGAAGTTCCCGGCGACCACGTACAGCCCGATGACGGCGGCCAGCATGATCAGGCCGCCGGCCAGGTTGTAGAGGAGGAACTTGACCGCCGCGTACGAGCGCTGCGCGGCCGCGTTCTCGTCGGACCCGGAGTGCGCCCGGTCCCCGAAGCCGCCGATGAGGAAGTACATCGGGATGAGCATGGCTTCGAAGAAGATGTAGAAGAGGAAGACGTCGGTGGCCTCGAAGGAGATGATCACCATCGCCTCGACCAGCAGGATCAGGGCGAAGAAGCCCTGCGTCGGCCGCCACCGGGACGACTGCGTCTCCAGCGGATCGGCGTCGTGCCAGCCGGCCCCGATCACGAAGGGAATCAGCAGTGCGGTGAGCGCGATGAGCGCCACCGCGATGCCGTCCACGCCGAGCTCGTAGCGGACCCCGAAGTCGGCGATCCAGGCCCGGGATTCGGTGAGCTGGTAGCGGTCGCCGCCGGGCTCGAAGCGGACCGCGACGAGCACGGCGAGGGCCAGGGTCGCCAGCGAGAAGAGCAGGGCGAGCCACTTGGCCACGGTCCGGCGGGCGGCCGGGACGGCCGCCGTCAGGATCGCGCCGACCGCGGGGACCGCGGCCGTCAGCGTCAGAAGCGGGAAACTCATCTCACACCGCCCTCATCAGCAGGGTCGCGGCGATGAGGATCGCCGTGCCCCCGAACATCGAGACCGCGTAGCTGCGGGCGTAGCCGTTCTGCAGCTTGCGCAGCCGGCCGGACAGTCCGCCGACCGAGGCGGCCGTGCCGTTGACGACCCCGTCGACCAGGCTGTGGTCGACGTAGACGAGGGAGCGGGTCAGGTGCTCCCCGCCGCGCACCAGCACGACGTGGTTGAAGTCGTCCTGGAGGAGGTCCCGCCGGGCCGCCCGGGTGACGAACGAGCCGCGCGGGGCGACGACCGGGACGTGCCTGCGGCCGTACATCGCCCAGGCGATGCCGACGCCGACGACGAGGACCGCCATCGTGGCCAGGGTGACCGTCATGGCGCTGACCGGCGGGTGGCCGTGCGCGTACCCGGTGACGGGCTCCAGCCACTTCAGGAACCGGTCGCCGATCCCGAAGAGCCCGCCCGCGAAGACCGACCCGAAGGCCAGCACGATCATCGGGATGGTCATCGACTTCGGGGACTCGTGCGGGTGCGGCAGCTCGCCGGGGTGCGCCTCGGCACCGGGCTCGACCCCGGGGGTCTTGTCCGGGTCCGGGGCCGGCTGCCAGCGCTTCTCGCCGAAGAAGGTGAGGAGCATGACGCGGGTCATGTAGAAGGCGGTGATGCCGGCGCCCAGCAGGGCGACGCCGCCGAGGATCCAGCCCGTGGTGCCGCCCTTGGCGAAGGCCGCCTCGATGATCATGTCCTTGGAGAAGAACCCGGACAGGCCCGGGAAGCCGATGATCGCGAGGTAGCCGAGGCCGAAGGTGACGAAGGTGACCGGCATGTACTTCCGCAGGCCGCCGTACTTGCGCATGTCGACCTCGTCGTTCATCCCGTGCATCACGGAACCCGCGCCGAGGAAGAGGCCGGCCTTGAAGAAGCCGTGCGTGACCAGGTGCATGATCGCGAAGACGTAGCCGATCGGGCCGAGGCCCGCGGCCAGGATCATGTAGCCGATCTGGGACATCGTCGACCCGGCGAGGGCCTTCTTGATGTCGTCCTTCGCGCAACCGACGATCGCACCGAAGAGGAGCGTGACCGCGCCCACGACGGTGACCGCCAGCTGGGCGTCCGGGGCTCCGTTGAAGATGGCGCCCGATCGGACGATCAGGTACACGCCCGCCGTCACCATGGTCGCCGCGTGGATCAGGGCCGAGACCGGGGTCGGGCCCTCCATCGCGTCACCGAGCCAGGACTGCAGCGGTACCTGGGCCGACTTGCCGCAGGCGGCCAGCAGCAGCATCAGGCCGATCGCCGTCAGCGTGCCCTCGGACGTCTCGCCCACCGCGCCGAGCACCGGCCCGAAGGCGAAGGTCCCGAAGGTGGTGAACATCAGCATGATCGCGATCGACAGGCCCATGTCGCCGACGCGGTTGACCAGGAAGGCCTTCTTCGCGGCCGTGGCCGCGCTGGGCTTGTGCTGCCAGAAGCCGATCAGGAGGTACGAGGCGAGGCCCACGCCCTCCCAGCCGAAGTACAGCAGCAGGTAGTTGTCGGCGACGACCAGCAGCAGCATGGCCGCGACGAACAGGTTGAGGTAGCCGAAGAAGCGGCGGCGGCGCTCGTCGTGCTCCATGTACCCGATCGAGTACACATGGATGAGCGTGCCCACCCCGGAGATCAGCAGGACGAAGGTCATCGACAGCTGGTCCAGCTGGAACGCGATGTCCGCCTGGAAGCCCTCCACCGGCACCCAGCTGAACAGCCGCTGGTGCAGGGTCCGGTCCTCGGCGCCGCGCCCCAGCATGTCGGCGAACAGCACGGCGCCGATGACGAAGGAGACGGCCGCGAGCAGGGTGCCGATCCAGTGGCCGGCCTTGTCGAGGCGCCGGCCGCCGCACAGCAGCACCGCCGCTCCGAGCAGGGGCGCTGCCACCAGCAGCGCAATCAGATTCTCCACTGTGAACGCCCCTTACAGCTTCATCAGGCTGGCGTCGTCGACCGAGGCCGAGTGGCGGGTACGGAACAGCGACACGATGATCGCCAGGCCGACCACGACCTCCGCGGCGGCGACGACCATCGTGAAGAACGCGATGATCTGGCCGTCGAGGTTGCCGTGCATCCGCGAGAAGGCGACGAAGGCGAGGTTGCAGGCGTTGAGCATCAGCTCGACGCACATGAACAGCACGATCGCGTTCCTGCGGATGAGCACTCCGGCCGCGCCGATGGTGAACAGCAGGGCAGCCAGGTACAGGTAGTTGACCGGATTCACTGCGAGGCCTCCTCACGGCCGAGGCGCTCCGAGGAGGCCTGCTCCAGTGCCTTGAGGTCGGACAGCGCCTCCGCGGAGACGTCCCGGATCTGGCCGCGGGCGCGCAGGGTCTTGCTGACCGTCAGCTCGGACGGGGTGCCGTCCGGCAGCAGACCGGCGATGTCCACCGCGTTGTGCCGGGCGTAGACGCCGGGCGCGGGCAGCGGCGGGAGCTGCACGCCCTCGCGGACGCGCTTCTCGGACAGCTCGCGCTGGGTGGCGGCCCGCTCGGTGCGCTCGCGGTGCGTGAGCACCATCGCGCCGACGGCCGCGGTGATGAGCAGCGCGCCGGTGAGCTCGAAGGCGAAGACGTACTTGGTGAAGATCAGCTGGGCCAGGCCCTCGACGTGCCCGGCGGAGTTGACCCGCCCCAGTCCGTTGAAGTGGGTGAGCCGGGCGTTGCCGATGCCGGCGATCAGCAGGATGCCGAAGCCGAGCCCGCACAGCACGGCCAGCCAGCGCTGTCCCTTGATGGTCTCCTTCAGGGAGTCGGCGGCGGTGACGCCGACGAGCATGACCACGAAGAGGAAGAGCATCATGATCGCGCCGGTGTAGACGATGACCTGGACGACGCCCAGGAAGTACGCCCCGTTGGCGAGGTAGAAGACCGCCAGGACGATCATCGTCCCGGCCAGGCTGAGGGCGCTGTGCACGGCCTTCTTCATCAGGATCGTGGCCAGCGCGCCGATGACGGCGACCGTGCCGAGGATCCAGAACTGCACGGCCTCACCGGTGGAGGTGAGCGAGGTGGCGGCCGCGGCGAGCGAAGCGCTCATCGTCCGATCACCTCCTGCGCGGCGGGTTCGTTCGGCCCGGAGTTGGAGGCCGCCTCCTGCGGGGCCGCCCCGTCGGTGGGGACCTGCCGGACCGTGCCCGGGGCGGCCCCCGTCACCAAGCCGCGGTAGTAGTCCTGCTCGTCGGTGCCGGGGAAGACCGAGTGCGGTGCCTCGACCATGCCCTCGGTCAGGCCGGCGAGCAGCTGCTCCTTGGTGTAGATGAGCGATTCGCGGCTGGAGTCGGCCAGTTCGAACTCGTTCGTCATGGTGAGCGCCCTCGTCGGGCACGCCTCGACGCACAGCCCGCACAGGATGCAGCGGGCGTAGTTGATCTGGTAGACCCGGCCGTACCGCTCGCCCGGGGAGTAGCGCTCCTCCTCGGTGTTGTCCGCGCCCTCCACGTAGATGGCGTCGGCGGGACAGGCCCAGGCGCACAGCTCGCACCCGATGCACTTCTCCAGACCGTCGGGGTGCCGGTTGAGCTGATGCCGTCCGTGGAAGCGCGGGGCCGTGGTCTTCTGCTGCTCCGGGTACTGCTCGGTGAGGCGCTTCTTGAACATGGCCTTGAAGGTCACGCCGAAGCCGGCCACCGGGTTCTGCCACTTCTCGCTCTGGTCAGCGTCAGACATTCTCTGCACCCTCCTCTCGGTCACTCTCAGTATTCGTCCCGCCACTGACAATCAGCTCCCGCTCCGCGCGGGGCCGCCTGCGCGGTACGGGTGCCAGGTGCTGGCCGGGCTTGGGCGGTACGGGGAATCCCCCCGCGAGCGGGTCGAAGGGCTCTTCCGCGGCGGCCTTGCCGGCCTCCGCGGCAGCCGCCTTCTCGCGCTTGTCGCGGAAGAGGTCCGCGACGAAGGAGAGGAGCAGGATCGCCACGACGGCGCCGCCGACGTAGAGGACGATCTCGCTGAAGTCGTACTGCTCGTTGCGCAGCGCCCGGACGGTCGCGACCAGCATCAGCCAGACCACGGAGACCGGGATCAGGACCTTCCAGCCGAGCTTCATCAGCTGGTCGTAGCGCACGCGGGGCAGCGTGCCGCGCAGCCAGATGAAGAAGAAGAGCAGCAGCTGCACCTTGAGGACGAACCAGAGCATCGGCCACCAGCCGTGGTTCGCGCCCTCCCAGAAGGTGCTGATCGGGTACGGGGCCCGCCAGCCGCCCAGGAAGAGGGTGACCGAGACCGCCGAGACGGTGACCATGTTGACGTACTCGGCGAGCATGAACAGCGCGAACTTGATGGACGAGTACTCGGTGTTGAAGCCGCCGACCAGGTCGCCCTCGGACTCCGGCATGTCGAAGGGGGCGCGGTTCGTCTCGCCGACCATCGTGATGACGTAGATGATGAAGGAGACCGGCAGCAGGACGATGTACCAGCGGTCCGCCTGGGCCTCGACGATCGCCGAGGTCGACATCGACCCGGAGTAGAGGAAGACCGAGGCGAAGGCGGCGCCCATCGCGATCTCGTAGGAGATCATCTGCGCGCAGGAGCGCAGGCCGCCGAGGAGCGGGTAGGTCGAGCCGGAGGACCAGCCCGCCAGCACGATGCCGTAGATGCCGACCGAGGCCACCGCGAGGATGTAGAGCATCGCGATGGGCAGGTCGGTCAGCTGCATCGTGGTGCGCTGGCCGAAGATGGAGACCTCGTTGCCGGCCGGGCCGAAGGGGATCACCGCGATGGCCATGAAGGCCGGGATCGCCGCGATGATCGGGGCCAGGACGTAGACCACCTTGTCGGCCCGCTTGACGATGACGTCTTCCTTCAGCATCAGCTTGACGCCGTCGGCGAGCGACTGGAGCAGGCCCCACGGGCCGTGCCGGTTGGGGCCGATGCGCAGCTGCATCCAGGCGACGACCTTGCGCTCCCACACGATGGAGAAGAGCACGGTCACCATCAGGAAGGCGAAGCAGAACACCGCCTTGATGACGACGAGCCACCAGACGTCCCTGCCGAACAGGGTCAGGTCCTCGGCGGCAAGCTGTACCGCGTTCACGCGCCCACCTCCGCAGTGGTGTCGCCGGTGCCGGCCGGGGTCGCGGGGCCGATCCGGACGAGGGTGCCCGGGCGGGCTCCGGTGTCGGAGAGGACCCCGGACCCGGTGGAGTTCAGCGGGAGCCAGACCACGCGGTCGGGCATCTCGGTGATCCGCAGGGGCAGTTCCACGGAGCCGGCCGGACCGGTGACCGCGAGGACGTCCCCGTCCTTGACGCCCGTCTCGGCCGCCGTGGCCGCCGAGAGCCGGGCGCTCGCCTCGTGCCGGGTGCCGGCCAGGGCCTCGTCGCCCTCCTGGAGCCTGCCCAGGTCGAGGAGGAGCCGGTGGCCCGCCAGGACCGCCTCGCCGGTGCCCGGTCGGGGCAGCGGCACCGGGTCGGTGGACTGCTCGGTGGCGAGCGGTCCTTCCCACGGGCCGAGCCGCTCCAGCTCCCGGCGTACGGCGTGTACGTCGCCCAGCGCGATCGGCCGGTCGGCGGCGTCGGCCAGCATGTGCAGCACGCGGCCGTCGGCCGGGGCGGGCCGGCGGGTCATCTGGTCGGGCTTGAGGGCGGCCTCGAACGGCCGGACCCTGCCCTCCCAGTTGATGAAGGCGCCCGCCTTCTCGACCACCGCGGCCACCGGGAAGACCACGTCCGCGTGCTCGGTGACCTCGCTGGGCCGCAGCTCCAGGGAGACCACGAAGGCCTCCTCGAGCGCGGTCCGCGCGCGGGCCGGGTCCGGCAGGTCCGCGACCTCGACGCCCGCCACCAGCAGCGCGGACAGTTCGCGGGTGGCCGCGGCCTCGACGATCTGGCCGGTGTCGCGGCCGTAGCGGTGCGGGAGTTCGTCCAGTCCCCAGGCGGTGGCGACCTCGTCACGGGCCCGCGGGTCGGTGGCCGGACGGCCGCCGGGCAGCAGGGACGGCAGCGCGCCCGCCTCGACGGCGGCCCGCTCACCGGCCCGGCGCGGGATCCACACCAGCGTCGCGCCGGTCGCGGTGGCGGCCCGAACGGCGGCGGTCAGCGCACCGGGCACCCCGGCGAGGCGCTCGCCGACGACGATGACCGCGCCGCTCTGGCGCAGCGCGTCGGCGGCGGCCGCGCCGCCCGCCTCCAGGCCGGTCCGGGTGGCGAGGGCGTCGAACCACTCGGGCTCGGTGCCGGGGGCGGCGGCCAGCAGGGTGCCGCCCGCCTTCGCCAGGCCGCGGGTGGCGAAGGGGGCGAGGGCGAAGGTCCGCTGCTTGTGCTTGCGGTGGGCCTTGCGCAGCCGCAGGAAGACCCCGGGGGCCTCCTCCTCGGACTCGATGCCGGCGAGCAGGACGGCGGGTGCCGCCTCCAGCGAGGCGTACGTGGCCCCGCTGCCGTCGAGGTCCTTGCCGGTGCCGGCCACGGTGGCGGCCAGGAAGTCGGCCTCCTCCGCGCTGTGGATCCGGGCCCGGAAGTCGATGTCGTTGGTGTCCAGGACCACCCGCGCGAACTTGGCGTACGCGTAGGCGTCCTCGACGGTGAGCCGTCCGCCGGTCAGCACCCCGGCCCGGCCGCGCGCGGCGGCGAGCCCGTTCGCCGCCGCCTCCAGGGCCTCGGGCCAGCTCGCGGGCTCCAGGACACCGGCGGCGCTGCGCACCAGCGGGGTGGTGAGCCGGTCGCGCTGCTGTGCGTAGCGGAACCCGAAGCGGCCCTTGTCGCAGATCCACTCCTCGTTGACCTCGGGGTCCTCCGCGGCCAGCCGGCGCAGCACCTTGCCGCGGCGGTGGTCGGTCCGGGTCGCGCAGCCGCCCGCGCAGTGCTCGCACACGCTCGGGGAGGAGACGAGGTCGAAGGGGCGGGAGCGGAACCGGTACGCGGCGGAGGTGAGGGCGCCGACGGGGCAGATCTGGATGGTGTTGCCGGAGAAGTACGACTCGAAGGGGTCGCCCTCGCCGGTGCCGACCTGCTGGAGCGCGCCGCGCTCCAGCAGCTCGATCATCGGGTCGCCGGCGATCTCGTTGGAGAAGCGGGTGCAGCGCGCGCACAGCACGCACCGCTCGCGGTCCAGCAGCACCTGGGTGGAGATCGGGACCGGCTTCTCGTACGTCCGCTTCCGCCCCTCGAACCGGGACTCCGCGTTGCCGTGCGTCATCGCCTGGTTCTGCAGCGGGCACTCGCCGCCCTTGTCGCAGACCGGGCAGTCCAGCGGGTGGTTGATGAGCAGCAGCTCCATCACCCCGCGCTGGGCCTTGTCGGCGACCGGGGAGGTGAGCTGGGTCTTGACGACCATGCCGTCGGTGCAGGTGATGGTGCAGGAGGCCATCGGCTTGCGCTGGCCCTCGACCTCGACGATGCACTGGCGGCAGGCGCCGGCCGGGGAGAGGAGGGGGTGGTCGCAGAACCGGGGGATCTCGATGCCGAGCTGCTCGGCGGCCCGGATGACGAGGGTGCCCTTGGGGACCGACAGCTCGATGCCGTCGATGGTGAGGGACACTGCGTTCTCGGCGTCCTTCGGTCGCCCTGCTGCCGCTCCGCCACCCGCGGGAGCGTTACTGGTGACGGTCATGCGTTCACCTCCGTGTCAGCCCAGAGGGTCGACTTCCTGGGGTCGAAGGGGCAGCCCTTGCCCGTGATGTGCTGCTCGTACTCCCCGCGGAAGTACTTGAGCGAGGAGAAGATGGGGCTGGCGGCGCCGTCGCCGAGCGCGCAGAAGGACTTGCCGTTGATGTTGTCGGCGATGTCGTTCAGCTTGTCGAGGTCCGACATGACGCCCTTGCCGGCCTCGATGTCGCGCAGCAACTGGACCAGCCAGTACGTGCCTTCGCGGCAGGGTGTGCACTTGCCGCAGGACTCGTGGGCGTAGAACTCGGTCCACCGGGTCACGGCCCGCACGACGCAGGTCGTCTCGTCGAAGCACTGGAGCGCCTTGGTGCCGAGCATCGAGCCGGCCGCGCCCACGCCCTCGTAGTCCAGCGGGACGTCGAGGTGCTCGTCCGTGAACATGGGGGTGGAGGAGCCGCCCGGGGTCCAGAACTTCAGCCGGTGCCCGGGCCGCATCCCGCCGCTCATGTCGAGCAGCTGGCGCAGGGTGATGCCGAGCGGGGCCTCGTACTGGCCGGGGCCCGCGACGTGCCCGGAGAGCGAGTACAGGGTGAAGCCGGGGGACTTCTCGGTCCCCATCGACTTGAACCAGTCCTTGCCCTTGTTCAGGATCGCGGGAACCGAGGCGATGGACTCCACGTTGTTGACGACAGTGGGGCACGCGTAGAGCCCCTCCACGGCAGGGAAGGGGGGACGCAGCCGGGGCTGACCGCGCCGGCCTTCGAGGGAGTCGAGCAGTGCCGTCTCCTCGCCGCAGATGTACGCGCCCGCTCCCGCGTGCACCGTGATGTCGAGGTCGAGGCCGCTCCCCAGAATGTCCTTTCCGAGGTATCCGGCCTCGTACGCCTCGCGCACCGCCTCGTGCAGGCGCCGCAGGACCGGCACGGCCTCGCCGCGCAGGTAGATGAAGGCGTGCTGCGAGCGGATCGCGTAGCAGGCGATGACCATTCCCTCGATGAGGGAGTGCGGATTGGCGAAGAGGAGGGGGATGTCCTTGCAGGTTCCCGGCTCCGACTCGTCCGCGTTCACGACGAGGTAGTGCGGCTTTCCGTCGCCCTGCGGGATGAACTGCCACTTCATGCCGGTGGGGAAGCCCGCGCCGCCGCGTCCGCGCAGACCCGAGTCCTTGACGTAGGCGATGAGGTCGTCCGGGGTCATCGCGAGGGCCTTGCGCAGGCCCTCGTAGCCCTCGTGCCGCCGGTAGGTCTCCAGCGTCCACGACTGCGGTTCGTCCCAGAAGGCCGACAGCACTGGGGCGAGGAGCTTCTCCGGACTCGTGCCGTTCTTGCTCAGTTCGGTGGACACGGACATCACTCCCCTCCCTCGGTGCCGGTCTCGCCGCGGTTCTCGCCGCGGTTCTCGCCGCGGTTCTCGCCGGGTGCCTCGCCGCGCGGGTGCACGATCGGGGTGTGCGGGGTCTCGCCGCGCGCGATGCGCAGCCCGATCAGGGAGGCGGGGCCCGCGCCGCCGCTCGCCTCGACCGCGCCCTCGCGCTCGTCGGGGAAGCCCGCCAGGATCCGGGCGGTCTCCTTGTACGTGCACAGCGGCGCGCCCCGGGTCGGCACGACCTCCCGGCCGGCCAGCAGGTCGTCCACCAGTGCTTTGGCGGACTCGGGGGTCTGGTTGTCGAAGAACTCCCAGTTGACCATCACCACGGGGGCGAAGTCGCAGGCCGCGTTGCACTCGATGTGCTCGAGGGTGACCTTGCCGTCGGCGGTGGTCTCGTTGTTGCCGACTCCGAGGTGCTGCTTGAGCTCGTCGAAGATGGCGTCGCCGCCCATGACCGCGCACAGGGTGTTCGTACAGACGCCGACCTGGTAGTCGCCGGAGGGCTTGCGCCGGTACATCGTGTAGAAGGTGGCCACGGCCGTGACCTCGGCGGTGGTCAGGCCCAGCACCTCGGCGCAGAAGCGGATGCCGGTGCGCGAGACGTAGCCCTCCTGCGACTGGCACAGGTGCAGCAGCGGCAGCAGCGCGCTGCGGCTGTCGGGGTAGCGGGCGATGACGTCCTTGGCGTCCGCTTCGAGGCGCTCGCGTACCTCCGCCGGGAAGTCGGGGGCGGGCAGCTGGGGCATACCCAGACTGATCTCTGTCATCGGTCGACGCCTCCCATCACGGGGTCGATGGAGGCGACGGCGACGATGACGTCGGCGACCTGGCCGCCCTCGCACATCGCTGCCATGGCCTGGAGGTTGGTGAAGGACGGGTCGCGGAAGTGGACCCGGTAGGGGCGGGTGCCGCCGTCGGAGACCACGTGCACCCCGAGCTCGCCCTTGGGCGACTCGACGGCCGCGTACACCTGCCCGGCCGGTACCCGGAAGCCCTCGGTCACCAGCTTGAAGTGGTGGATGAGGGCCTCCATGGAGGTGCCCATGATGTTCTTGATGTGGTCGAGCGAGTTGCCGAGCCCGTCGGGGCCCATGGCCAGCTGCGCCGGCCAGGCGATCTTCTTGTCGGCGACCATCACCGGGCCCGGCTCCAGCCGGTCCAGGCACTGCTCGACGATCCGCAGCGACTGGCGCATCTCCTCCAGGCGGATCAGGAAGCGCCCGTAGGAGTCGCAGGTGTCGGTGGTCGGCACGTCGAACTCGTAGTTCTCGTAGCCGCAGTACGGGTCCGACTTGCGCAGGTCGTGCGGCAGGCCGGCGGAGCGCAGGATCGGGCCGGTGGCGCCCAGCGCCATGGCGCCCGTGAGGTCGAGGTAGCCGACGTCCTGCATGCGGGCCTTGAAGATGGGGTTGCCGGTGGCGAGCTTGTCGTACTCCGGCAGGTTCTTCTTCATGGTCTTCACGAACTCGCGCAGCTGGTCGACGGCGCCCGGCGGCAGGTCCTGCGCCAGGCCGCCGGGGCGGACGAACGCGTGGTTCATGCGCAGTCCGGTGATCAGCTCGAAGACGTCGAGGATCAGCTCGCGGTCGCGGAAGCCGTAGATCATGATCGTGGTCGCGCCCAGCTCCATGCCGCCGGTGGCGATGCACACCAGGTGGGAGGAGAGCCGGTTGAGCTCCATCAGCAGGACGCGGATGACGGTGGCGCGGTCCGGGATCTGGTCGGTGATGCCGAGCAGCTTCTCGACGCCGAGGCAGTACGCCGTCTCGTTGAAGAACGGCGTCAGGTAGTCCATGCGCGTCACGAAGGTGGTGCCCTGCGTCCAGTTCCGGAACTCGAGGTTCTTCTCGATGCCGGTGTGCAGGTAGCCGATGCCGCAGCGGGCCTCGGTGACGGTCTCGCCGTCGATCTCCAGGATCAGGCGGAGCACACCGTGGGTGGACGGGTGCTGCGGGCCCATGTTGACGACGATCCGCTCGTCGTCGGCCTTGGCCGCGGACTGGACGATCTCGTCCCAGTCGCCGCCGGTGACGGTGTAGACGGTGCCTTCGGTCGTCTCGCGCGCGGAGGCGTGATTGTTGGTGGACATCAGCTGTACGACCTCCGCTGGTCGGGAGCCGGGATCTGGGCGCCCTTGTACTCGACGGCGATGCCGCCGAGCGGGTAGTCCTTGCGCTGCGGGAAGCCCTGCCAGTCGTCCGGCATCATGATCCGGGTGAGGGCCGGGTGCCCGTCGAAGATCAGGCCGAAGAAGTCGTACGTCTCGCGCTCGTGCCAGTCGTTGGTCGGGTAGACCGCGACGAGCGAGGGGACGTGCGGGTCGCTGTCGGGGACGGACACCTCCAGCCGCAGGATCCGGCCGTGGGTGAGCGAGCGCAGGTGGTAGACGGCGTGCAGCTCGCGGCCCTTGTCGCCGGGGAAGTGCACGCCGGAGACGCCGGTGCAGAGCTCGAAGCGCAGGGCGGGGTCGTCGCGCAGGGTGCGCGCGACGCGTACGAGGTGCTCGCGGGCGATGTGGAAGGTGAGCTCGCCCCGGTCGACCACGGTCTTCTCGATGGCGTTCTCGGGGACCAGGTCCTGCTCCTCCAGGGCGCCTTCGAGTTCGTCGGCCACCTCGTCGAAGTAGGAGCCGTACGGGCGGCTGGTCGCGCCGGGCAGGGCCACCGTGCGCACCAGGCCGCCGTAGCCGCTGGTGTCGCCGCCTGCATCCGCTCCGAACATGCCCTTGCGGACGCCGATGACCTCGGGGCCGCTCGCGCGCGGGGCGGGGACGTTGTTGCCGTTCTCCGGCTCTCGGGTCTCGCTCACCGGAGCAGCCCCTTCATCTCGATGATGGGGAGGGCCTTGAGGGCCGCCTCCTCCGCCTCACGTGCCGCCTCTTCCCGGTTCACGCCGAGCTTCGAGCCCTGGATCTTCTGGTGGAGCTTGAGGATCGCGTCCATCAGCATCTCGGGGCGCGGCGGGCAGCCGGGGAGGTAGATGTCCACCGGGACGATGTGGTCGACGCCCTGGACGATCGCGTAGTTGTTGAACATTCCGCCCGAAGATGCGCACACCCCCATGGAGATGACCCATTTGGGAGCCGGCATCTGGTCGTACACCTGGCGCAGCACCGGCGCCATCTTCTGGCTGACCCGGCCGGCCACGATCATCAGGTCGGCCTGCCGGGGGGATCCCCGGAAGACCTCCATGCCGAAGCGGGCCAGGTCGTATCGGCCCGCGCCGGTGGTCATCATCTCGATGGCGCAGCAGGCAAGGCCGAACGTCGCGGGAAAGACGGACGACTTGCGCACCCAGCCCGCCGCCTGTTCGACGGTGGTCAGCAGAAAGCCGCTCGGCAGCTTCTCTTCCAGTCCCATGGGAAATTCAGCCCCTCAGTCCCATTCCAGGCCGCCGCGGCGCCACACGTAGGCGTAGGCCACGAAGACGGTGAGCACGAAGAGCAGCATCTCGACGAGCCCGAAGATCCCCAGGGAGTCGAAGGTGACGGCCCAGGGGTAGAGGAAGACAACCTCGATGTCGAAGACGATGAAGAGCATCGCCGTCAGGTAGTACTTGATGGGGAAGCGGCCGCCGCCGGCCGGCACCGGAGTCGGCTCGATGCCGCACTCGTACGCCTCAAGCTTCGCCCGGTTGTACCGTTTTGGGCCGATCAGCGTGGCCATGACCACGGAGAAGATCGCAAACCCTGCGCCGAGGGCGCCGAGCACGAGGATGGGCGCGTACGCATTCACGCTCCTCGCTCCTTCCAGTCGTCCTTGACCGTTGGACCGCTGCCGGCGCCGAGTGCCCCGCCTCTCGCATGTGAGGCAGTTCACAAGCCGGACTGCTGCGCATCTTATGCCCGCTCCTCTGTGATCTGCGACACGGGTTGCAACACCGTGTTTGTGATCTCCACCACCCGACGAACGATCATGAAGTCCGATGAGTGGTGATCTTCGTACGCGAAGCATCCACATGATCACCAAAGGTGACATCCGGGCCGGTTACCGCAGGTAGAAGGGCTGTCGCTCTATCAAATGATGGCCCTTGCAGGCAAATTGGCACTGCGCCCGTCGTGGTGATAAAGGAACCGGCGTCGCCCGGTCGGGGGAGCCCCCGTGTACGGAGGTGGACACGGGGCACAAGCGGGTTCCGGGACGCCTCCGGCGCGTGCATCCGTTCACGAACCCGGGCGGGGAGTTCACGGCGAGGTCACGGGAGGCCCACAGTGTCCGCACAGTGTGATGCTCCTGTGACCTGCGCCACTCCCGTTTCGTGACGCGGAAAGAGGGCTTGGCCATCTGTGCGGAGGGATGGTAGGCCGAGGATCAAATCGGACTAATTGCGGAAACCCCATGATCACAGCCTTGTGAAAGGGTGTCCGTTCTGCCCGTTACGGCGTCAATAAGGAGCGCGGCGCGCCCGGTTAGCGCCTTTCGCGCGCAACTGTGGCGCAAGCCACGTTTCTTGAAGGGAACCCGCACGCCCTGATAGCGGTTGTCCTCATGTCCATCACCGCTCACATACCCAGCCACCGGAAGCCCCGCCGCAGCGCCTCGAAGCTCGCGGTCCGCGCCGGAGTTGCCGGTGGCGTCCTCAGCACCCTCGCCATGGCCGGCACCGCGAGCGCGTCCCCCGCCGAGCCCGTGGCCGAGACGACGCTCGAAATGCCGGTCCTGAACCTGGACCTGGCCGCCGAGGTCTCCTCCGCCGTCGCCGCAGCCGCCGAGAACACCCGCGCGGCCGCCGTCGAGGGTGAACTGACCGCCCAGGAGGAGAGCGCCCGTACCGGCGCCGCCGCCGAGGCGAAGCAGGCCAAGGAAGAGGCCCAGAAGAAGGCCGACGCCGAGGCAGCGGCCAAGAAGGCCCAGGAAGAGGCGGACCGCAAGGCCGAGGCCGAGCGCGCCAACCGCAGCACCTCCCGCACCACCCTGTCGACCAAGTCGACCCCCAGCGACGGCTCCGGCGCCTCCGTGGCCGCCCCGGCGACCGGCTCCGCCGCCGCCATCGTGAACTTCGCCCGCGCGCAGGTCGGCAAGGCGTACGTCATGGGCGGCACCGGCCCGTCCTCGTTCGACTGCTCCGGCCTCGTCCAGGCCGCCTACCGCCAGGCCGGCATCTCCCTGCCGCGCATGTCCCAGGCGCAGTCCTCGGCCGGCACCTCGGTGTCGCTGAGCGCCCTGCAGCCGGGCGACATCCTGTACTGGGGCTCCAAGGGCAGCGCGTACCACGTCGCCATCTACGTCGGCGGCGGCAAGTTCGTCGGCGCGCAGAACCCCAGCACGGGCATCGTCGAGCGCAGCCTGAGCTACGACAAGCCGACGGGCGCCGTCCGCGTCCTCTGAGACGCCTGAGACGCTCCACAAGGCCGCAAGGGCCGGTACTCCCCCGCTCGGGGGTGGAGTACCGGCCCTTCGCCCTGCTCTCGGCCAAGGCCCTGCGAAGATGGCGGCGTGAACCTGAAGCCGTACGAGAACCACGGCGCCGGCGACCCCGCGGCCGCCCCGGCCGCGCTCGGGCTCGGCCTCCTCGCCCTCGGCGGCTGGCTCCTGACCACCGCCCGCCCGTGGCAGAAGCCCGGGCACGCGCTCACCCTGGTGCTGGGCTGGACCGCCTCGGGCGCGATGCTGCTGTGCGGGCTGGTCCTGCTCGTCAGGTGCGTGCATACCGTGCACGCGGCGGCGGACCGCAACGGGGAGACCCCGCCCGGCCCGCCGGACAGCGGCCTCAGGCCTTCGGGGCCACCTTCGACAGACCGTTGATGATGCGGTCCATCGCGTCGCCGCCCGTCGGGTCGGTGAGGTTGGCGAGCATCTTCAGCGTGAACCTCATCAGCACCGGGTGCGTCAGGCCGCGCTGCGCGGCGACCTTCATGACCTTCGGGTTGCCGATCAGCTTCACGAACGCCCGGCCCAGCGTGTAATAGCCGCCGTACGTCTCCTTCAGCACCTTCGGGTAGTTGTGCAGCGCCAGTTCGCGCTGCGCCGGGGTGGACCGGGCGTGCGCCTGCACGATGACGTCGGCCGCGATCTGGCCCGACTCCATGGCGTAGGCGATGCCCTCGCCGTTGAACGGGTTGACGAGGCCGCCCGCGTCACCGACCAGCAGCAGGCCCTTGGTGTAGTGCGGCTGCCGGTTGAAGGCCATCGGCAGGGCCGCGCCGCGGATCGGCTGCGTCATGTTCTCCGGGGTGTAGCCCCAGTCCTCCGGCATGGACGCGCACCAGGCCTTGAGGACCTCTCGCCAGTCCAGCTCCTTGAAGGCGGAGGAGGAGTTGAGGATGCCCAGGCCGACGTTGGACGTGCCGTCGCCCATGCCGAAGATCCAGCCGTAGCCGGGCAGCAGGCGGTCCTGCGGGCCGCGCCGGTCCCACAGTTCCAGCCAGGACTCCAGGTAGTCGTCGTCGTGCCGGGGCGAGGTGAAGTACGTGCGCACGGCGACGCCCATCGGGCGGTCCTCGCGCCGGTGCAGGCCCATCGCGAGGGAGAGGCGCGAGGAGTTGCCGTCGGCGGCGACGACCAGCGGGGCGTGGAAGGTGACCGGGGTCTTCTCCTCGCCCAGCTTCGCCTGCACGCCGGTGATGTGCCCGGTGCGGGGGTCGCGGACCGGCTCGCCGACGTTGCAGCGCTCGTACAGCCGGGCGCCGGCCTTCTGCGCCTGGCGGGCCAGGGTCTCGTCGAAGTCGTCGCGCTTGCGGACCAGTCCGTAGTCCGGGAAGGAGGCGAGTTCCGGCCAGTCCAGCTGGAGCCGCTGCCCGCCGCCGATGATGCGCAGGCCCTTGTTGCGGAGCCAGCCGGCCTCTTCGGAGATGTCGATGCCCATCGCGACCAGCTGCTTGGTGGCGCGCGGCGTCAGGCCGTCGCCGCACACCTTCTCGCGCGGGAACGCCGTCTTCTCGAGCAGCAGAACGTCCAGTCCGGCCTTGGCGAGGTAGTAGGCGGTGGTCGAGCCCGCGGGCCCGGCCCCGACGACGATCACGTCCGCGGAGTGTTCGGAGAGGGGCTCGGTCACGGCGGGGTCTCCCGAAGGCTCGATAAAGGGTGCCCAAAGGCACCGGACATGTGCAGTCTATGCAGCGAGAGAGATCGCGAACCGAAGGGCTGCCTCCTGTGACCACCTCGCCGACCCGGCCGCTCCCCGCCGTACAGCTGCGCGTGCCCACGCATGAGGACGCGCACGCCTGGCACGGGGTGTTCGACGACCCGGACGTCATGGAATTCCTCGGCGGACCGGCGGAGCTCTCCTCGTACGTGGAGATCACCGCGCGCCAGCGCATGCACGACGCGCAGCTCGGCTACTGCCTGTGGACGCTGCTGGACGAGGACGGGGGCGTGCTCGGCTTCACGGGCGCGCAGCCGTGGCCGCGGGAGAAGGAGTGGGGGCCGGTGGGGGAGATCGAGATCGGGTGGCGGCTGGGCCGCTCCGCCTGGGGGCGCGGGTACGCGTACGCGGCCGCGCTGGCGACCTTGGAGCGGGTCCGGGAGGCCGGTGTGCCCCGGGTGGTGGCGATGATCGACGACGCCAATGCCCGCTCGATCGCGGTGGCGGAGCGGCTGGGCATGACCCTGGCCGAGCGCTTCCTCCTGCCGAGCGGCACCCGCCACGGCCGCCGCTACGAGCTCACGCTCACCCAGCCCTGACCCGCCTCAAAGACCTGGGGCTCCGCCCCAGACCCCGCGCCTCAAACGCCGGCGGGGCTGGATGTGGCTGAGGCTGGATTGCCGCGCAGCGGCACTTTCAGCCCCGCCGGCGTTTGAGGCGCGGGCGCGGAGCGCCGTGTAGTGAGCCGCGCCGGCGACGGGTGGCACGCGTCAGAAGACGGACAGGCCCGTCAGCGTCGTGAAGCGGTCAAGCGCGGCTACGCCCGCGACCGAGTTGCCGTGGGGGTCCAGGCCCGGGCTCCAGACGGCCAGGACGCACTGGCCGGGGACGAGCGCCACGATCCCCCCGCCGACCCCGCTCTTGCCCGGCAGGCCGACGCGGTAGGCGAATTCGCCCGCCGCGTCGTACGTCCCGCACGTCAGCATCACCGCGTTGATCTGCTTCGCCTCGCTGCGCGTGAGGAGACGGGAGCCGTCCGCGCGCAGGCCGTGCCGGGCCAGGAAGAGCCCGGCCCTGGCCAGGTCGGCGCAGCTCATCTCGATCGAGCACTGCCAGAAGTAGTGGTCCAGCAGCGCCGGTACGGGGTTGTCGATGTTGCCGTACGAGGCCATGAAGTGCGCGACGGCCGCGTTGCGGTCGCCGTGTTCGTGCTCGGAGGCGGCCACCTCCGCGTCGAAGGCCAGGGACGGGTTCCCGCTCTCGGTGCGCAGGAAGTCCAGGAGTTCGCTGCTCGCGTCGCCCGTCAGGGTCTGCAGGCGGTCGGTCACCACCAGCGCGCCGGCGTTGATGAACGGATTGCGCGGAATGCCGTTCTCGTACTCCAGCTGCACGAGCGAGTTGAACGGGTTGCCGGACGGTTCCCTCCCGACCCGCTCCCACAGGCCGTCGCCGCCCTCCGCCAGGGCCAGCGCCAGGGCGAAGACCTTGGTGATGGACTGGGCGGAGAAGGGGACCTGCCAGTCACCGACCCCGAAGACGTTGCCCTCGAGGTCGGCGAGGGCCATGCCGAACTGGGCCGGTTCCACGGCGGCGAGCGCCGGGATGTACTCGGCGGGGGTGCCGCTGCCCACCAGCGGGGCGACGTCGGCCGCGATCTGCTCCAGCAGTGCCTGGTAGTCCACTGCTTCCTACGCCTTGAAGCCCCGGTGCAGCGCCACGATGCCGCCGCTCAGGTTGCGCCAGGCGACCTTGGACCAGCCGGCCTTCTGCAGCAGGGCGGCCAGCGCGGGCTGGTCGGGCCAGTCGCGGATGGACTCGGCGAGGTACACGTACGCGTCGGGGTTGGAGGAGACGGCCCGGGCCACGGGCGGCAGGGCGCGCATCAGGTACTCGGTGTACACGGTGCGGAAGGGGGCCCAGGTGGGCTGCGAGAACTCGCAGATGACGACCTGCCCGCCGGGCTTGGTGACCCGGTACAGCTCGCGCAGCGCGGCGTCGGTGTTCTGGACGTTGCGCAGGCCGAAGCTGATCGTCACGGTGTCGAAGGCGTCGTCCTTGAAGGGGAGGCGCGTGGCGTCGCCCGCCGTGAGGGGGAGCCACGGGTGCTTCTTCTTGCCCTCGCGCAGCATGCCCAGCGAGAAGTCGCAGGGGACGACGTAGGCGCCGGTCGCGGCGAACGGCAGCGACGAGGTCGCGGTGCCGGCGGCCAGGTCGAGGACGAGGTGCCCGGGGCGGGCGCCGACCGCCTTGGCGACCTCCTTGCGCCACAGCCGCGCCTGTCCGAGGGAGAGCACGTCGTTGGTGAGGTCGTAGTTCGCCGCGACGCCGTCGAACATCGAGGCGACTTCGTGCGGCTGCTTGTCCAGGGAAGCCCTTGTCACTGGTGTTCGCCCCTCGGTGTGCGCTGCGGATCGGCGGGTACGCCCCATCCTCTCAGGCCGGGCCGGGGAGGAAGGACAGGCCCCGGGTCGGATGAAGCGGACAACTGGCCCGAAGGACAGTTCCGCACGGGCTCCCCGGCGCGTTGACTGGGGGCCGGTGCGGCCCGGTGACGGTCACCCAATGGATCATGGGCCTGACCAGCGGCCGGATCCGTGGCGGCCGCCACGAGCAAAGGGCTTCACGATGCCGGCAGGCCATTCCACCGGTCGCTCACGCCTCAGCCCGCGCGCCAGGCGCCGGGCGGAACGGCGCAAGCGGCTGCGGCGTACGATCATCCTCGGCTCGGCGGCCCTCGCCGCGGTCTCGGCGACCGCGTACGCGATGGCACCGGGCGAGGACGGCGGTACGGCGGACGGACGGCCGACGGCAGCCCGGCCCGACGGGCAGGACGGCGGACCCGCCGAGGGATCGGACGCGGCCGCGCAGGGCGGCAGACGCTCCCCCGCCCCGGCGCAGTCCTCCGGCGCCCCCTCCACCCCGCCCTCCGGCCCGCCCGCGGCCACCACGGCCGCCCCCGCGTCCCCCGCCGCACCGGTCCCGGCCACCGGCACGGGCGCCTTCAAGGCCTCCGCCGCATCCGGCGCGGCGCAGGGCAAGGGCCCCGTACGCCGCTGGCGGATCGAGGTCGAGGAGGGCAGCGGGGTCGACCCGGACTCCGCCGCCCGCTCCGTCGAGGCGATCCTCGGTGACCCGCGCGGCTGGACCAGGGATCCCGCGTACGGCTTCCAGCTCGCCGGACCCGGCCAGCCGGTGGACTTCACCGTCAAGATCGCGACGCCCACGACCACCGACCGGCTGTGCGAGGTGGCCACCCCCGAGCTGATCGGCGAGACCAACTGCCGGGCCGGCCACACCGTGGTGGTGAACCTCAAGCGCTGGAAGGAGGGGTCGCCGCAGTTCAGCGGCCCGGTGGAGGAGTACCGGGCGCTGATCGTCAACCACGAGGTCGGGCACGAGCTCGGCCACGAGCACGAGACCTGCCCGGGCCCCGGCAAGCCCGCGCCCGCGATGATGCAGCAGATCAAGGGACTGCTCGGCTGCAAGTCGAATGCCTGGCCGTACGACGCGAACGGAACCTACCTGTCCGGTCCGCACGTCCCTTAGGGGGAGAGCCGGACTGACACCTGATGGGCCGGCCGGGGGGCTAGGAGTGGAAACCGTGCGCGTCGTCAGCTTCAGCGTCCCCGCGTGGTTCCCCCCGTACGCGCACGAGGCCTCCCCCACGGACGCGCCGCCGTCGGCGCAGCTGACGGATCAGGAGTCCGCGGTGTTCCTGTGCCTGGCCACCGGCGCCTCCAACGCGGAGCTCGCCGCAGAGCTGCAACTGTCCGTCAGCACAGTGAAGTTCCACGTGGGCAACATACGGACGAAGCTGGGCGGTATCAGCCGCCTGCAGGCCTGCCTGCTCGCCGCCCTCGCCCGGGAGGGCACCGGCCTCAGCGGCGGCGGTGCAGAAGCCGGCCCCCGATGACGGTGGCCACGCAGGTGGTCGCGCCCTGCGCCAGCAGCGCCGCCGCGTCCGGGACCGCGAAGACCGCGAACCGGGCGGGGGCGCCCTGCTCCAGGACCCCGTGGAAGGCCTCTCCGGCCGCGTCCCGGCCGGCAAGCGGGTCCAGGGCGGGCGTGCCCGCGTACGGGGCGGGCGGCAGGATCGTGAGCCCCGAGCGGGCCACCGCCGTGCGCACGGCCGGGATCGCGAAGCGGCCGGTGACCGCCACCACCCCGCGCGCCAGCAGCTTCTGGGTGCCGCGCCGGGCGCTGTTGCCCCACCGCGCCTCGGTCAGCTTCAGCGCCTCGAGCGCGTCCTGCCCGCTGATCGGGTCGGTGCCGAGCTCGGCGGTCTCGTACGGATCGTCCGGGTAGTACGTCCGCTCCAGGAGCGTGTCCGCTCCGCGCACGAGCAGCCCCGGGGTGAGCACCCCGGGCCAGCGCCGGGCCCGCGCGTGCGGATAGGCCGCGGCGAGGGCCTCGTACGGTCCCACGCTCGCGATCCGGTCGCCCTCGACGAGGACCGCGCCGCCGGGCAGCGGCGCGGATCCCGCGGCGGGGACGAGGAGTTCGGCGGTGTGGAGCGTCAGCATCAGTTCGTGGAGATGAGCTTCAGCTCGGGGTGCGCGGTGCCGCCCTCGATGGCGGTGGAGGAGATGTGCGAGACCACGCGGTCGTCGGCCGGGTCGTTCGCCGGGTCGTCGTGCACCAGGAGGTGCTCGTACGTCGTCGCGCGCTGCGCCGGGGTGCGGCCCGCCTTGCGGATCAGGTCGATGATCTCCTGGCGGTTGGAGCGGTGCCTGGCTCCGGCCGAGGAGACCACGTTCTCCTCGAGCATGATCGAGCCGAGGTCGTCCGCGCCGTAGTGCAGCGAGAGCTGGCCCGCTTCCTTGCCGACGGTGAGCCAGGAGCCCTGGATGTGGGCGATGTTGTCGAGGAACAGGCGCGCGATCGCGATCATGCGCAGGTACTCGAAGATCGTCGCCTGGGTGCGGCCCTTGAGGTGGTTGTTCTCGGGCTGGTAGGTGTACGGGATGAAGGCGCGGAAGCCGCCCGTACGGTCCTGCGTGTCCCGGATCATCGCGATGTGCTCGATGCGCTCGGCGTTGGTCTCGCCGGTGCCCATCAGCATGGTGGAGGTGGACTCCACGCCCAGCCCGTGGGCGATCTCCATGATCTCCAGCCAGCGCTCGCCGGACTCCTTGAGCGGGGCGATCGCCTTGCGCGGGCGCTCCGGCAGCAGTTCGGCGCCGGCGCCCGCGAAGGAGTCGAGGCCGGCGGCGTGGATCCGCTGGATGGCCTCCTCCGCCGAGACGCCGGAGATGCGGGCCATGTGCTCGACCTCGGAGGCGCCGAGGGAGTGGATGACCAGCTGCGGGTAGGCCTTCTTGATGGCGGAGAAGTGGTGCTCGTAGTACTCGACGCCGTAGTCCGGGTGGTGCCCGCCCTGGAACATGATCTGCGTGCCGCCGAGCTCCACGGTCTCCGCGCAGCGGCGCAGGATGTCGTCGAGGTCGCGGGACCAGCCCTTCTTCGTGTCCTTGGGGGCCGCGTAGAAGGCACAGAACTTGCACGCCGTGACGCACACGTTCGTGTAGTTGATGTTCCGTTCGATGATGTACGTGGCGATGTGCTCGGTGCCCGCGTAGCGGCGGCGGCGCACCGCGTCGGCGGCCTGGCCGAGCGCGTGCAGCGGCGCGTACCGGTAGAGGTCGAGCGCCTCTTCCTTGGTGATCCGGCCCCCTGCGGCGGCGCGGTCGAGGACAGACTGGAGAGCGGCCTGGTCGGTCACCGGTGCGTCACCTTTCGGCGGTGTGTCAAGGTCCGGACCGATCCAGCCTACGCCAGGGCCTGCGGCTCCCCGTCACGGGCTGCGGGTCAGGTCGCCCTCCGGGTTTCCGGCCGGGCCGTCCCCCGACTTGTAGTGCAGGGTGCCGTTGGCGTTGAGGGTGAACCGCTCGTCGGCGGAGCCGTTGGAGCAGATCCCGGGAGCCGGGTTGGGGCCGCCCGAGGTGTCCAGGACGAGGGAGCGGTCGGTGGCGGAGGCGAGCTTCCAGTCGCCGCTGCAGTCGGTGCCGAGGATCGCCAGGACCGACTTGTCCCGGGCCACGACCTCGCCGACCTTGCCGGCCTTGATGGTGATCTCGAACTCGCTGGAGACGCCCATGCGGGCGGTGGTGACGGTGCCCTTCCAGGTGCCGACGAGTTCCTTGGGGACGTCCTGGCGGGTCCCCTTGGGGGCCTCGGTGGTGGTCCCGGTGGACGGGGTCCCGGCCGGATCCGCCGGCGCGGACGCCGACGCGGAGGTGCGCGGGCCCTCGCCGGCCGCCGTGTCGCGGCCCTTGTCGCCCAGTCCGGGCAGCAGGCCCATCCCGTACAGCCCGCCCGACACCAGCGCGAGTACGGCCGCGGCGGCCAGCACGAGCGTGCAGCTGAAGCGGCGGCCGGCCGCGCTGACGGTGACCTGCCGCCCGTCGGGGGCGGTACGGGGCTGCGGCAGTCCGCCGCCCGCCGCGTCCAACGGCGGGGGACCGTAGGGCCCGTAGGGGCCGGCAGGGGCCCCCGGCGTCCCCTGCGGCGCGGAATCCGCCGGACCGGAAGCCGGCCCGCCCGCCGTCTCGGTCGGGCTTCCGTATGCACCGGCGGCCGCACCGTACGAGCCGTACGAGCCGTACGAGCCCGGCGTGCCGAAGCCGGCGCCCGCCGGGCCCCCGTAGGAGGCGGCGGTGAACGGGACCGGCCCGGACGGGGCGTCCGGTACCACCGCGGCCCCGCCTCCGGCGGAATCGGCGTCCAGGTCGAGCAGGGCGACCGCGGCCCGGCTGGCCTCCTCGACCAGGGGCGCGGGCAGCCAGCCCGGGGTGGTCAGGGCTCCGTCCAGGGCCGTCACGACCGCCTGCGGCGCGGGCCGGTCGGCGGCCGTCTTGGCCAGGCAGGCCTCGATCAGCTCGCGCAGCTGCCCGGCGGGGACCGCGCCGAGCTCCGGCGGCTCGTGGACGACCTTGTAGAGGAGGGTCGCCGAGTTGTCCCCGGTGAAGGGCGGCCGACCGGTCGCCGCGAAGGCCAGGACCGCGCCCAGCGAGAACACGTCGGAGGCGCCGGTGACGCCCTTGCCGAGGATCTGCTCGGGCGACATGTAGCCCGGCGAACCGACGGAGACCCCGGTGGAGGTGAGCGAGGCGGTGCCGTCCGTGGCCCGCGCGATCCCGAAGTCGATCAGCCGGGGCCCGTCGAGGGTCAGCATCACGTTGGACGGCTTCACGTCCCGGTGTACGAGGCCCAGGCCGTGCACGGCCACCAGGGCGCGGGCGAGCCCGGCGCCGACGGCCCGTACCGCGGCCTCGGGCAGCGGGCCGTGCGCTGCCAGCGCCCGGTCCAGGGAGGGGCCCGCCACGTAGCCGGTGGCCACCCACGGCACCGGGGCGTCCGGATCCGCGTCGAGCACCGGCGCGGTCCACTCGCCGCCCACCCGCCGGGCGGCCTCGACCTCGCGGCGGAACCGGGCCCGGAACTCCTCGTCGGCGGCGAAGTGCGGGTGCACGATCTTGACGGCGACGGTCCGGCCGCCCGCGCTGCGCCCCAGGTAGACCCGGCCCATGCCGCCCGCGCCGAGCCGGCCCAGCAGCCGGTACGCGCCGATGGTCCGCGGCTCACCGGCTTCCAGCGGCTGCATCGTGTCCCCCCATCCCCCGGGTTCCGGGGCCCTCGTGTCGCCCGGCCAAGCAGCACATTAGTGGGGTGCGAGACCGGGACGGGCGCCTTTCCATTCCCCGCGGGTGACGGGAATGGAAAGGGGAACCGAATTCACCGGAAACGGCATATCCGTCATTACCGGACGCCGGACCGATCAGTGTTCCGCGACGGCCGCCGCCAGGAGCTCCAGGGCCACATCCGCGGGATACCCCGTCGTCGGTCCCGTACGCCGTGCGAATTCCCGCACGCCGGCGATCTGTTCCGGTCCGAAGCGGAAGTCGAGCGTCGTGAAGTACCGCTCCAGCAGCTCCGCGTCGAAGGCCTCCCAGCGGGCCGCCTGCTCGGCGACCTTGGCGACCTCTTCCAGGGACACGTCGCGCGAGGCGAGGAAGGCCTCGTGGACCTTCTGCACGACGACGGGCTCGCGGGCCAGGTAGTCCTTGCGGGCGGCCCAGACGGCGAAGACGAACGGCAGCCCGGTCCACTCCTTCCACATCTGCCCCAGGTCGTACACGGTCAGGCCGAGCCGGGGAGCGTCGTGGAGCGAGGCGCGCAGCGCGGCGTCGCCGATCAGCACGGCCGCCTCGGCCTCCTGCATCATCACCCCCAGGTCGGGCGGGCAGGTGTAGTAGTCGGGCCGGACCCCGTACTGCTCGGAAAGCAGCAGCTGGGCGAGGCGTACGGACGTACGGGAGGTCGAGCCGAGGGCGACGCGGGCTCCGTCGAGCTGCTCCAGCGGGACCTGCGAAACGATCACGCAGGACATGACGGGGCCGTCGCAGCCGACCGCCAGGTCGGGGAAGGCGACGAGCTGGTCGGCGTTGCGGAGGAACTCCACGAGGGTGATCGGGGCGATGTCGAGCTCGCCCGCGACCAGGCGCTCGCTGAGCTTTTCGGGGGTGTCCTTGGTCAGCTCCAGGTCCAGCAGCGTGCCGGTTCTGGCCAGGCCCCAGTAGAGGGGCAGGCAGTTCAGGAACTGGATGTGGCCGACGCGGGGCCGGCTGCGGTAGACGTCCACATCGCGAGACTAGCCCCCGGGTCACCGTCAGCCTTGCCGCGGGTCTCAAACGTCCGAGTGACGTGATCTTTCCCTCTGGTCTCCGCCGCAGGGTGCGTGCTAGGCTCGACGCAAGTTGCAGTTTGGTTTCCCTTGCAGTACGAGGCCTGCGGAGAATGTGACCCGCAGGCTTTTGTAGTTTTCAGACTTCTTAGCAGGTTCTGGAGCAGGGCGACCCTTTGGCCCATAGGAGGGCTCATGGCTACCGGAACCGTGAAGTGGTTCAACGCTGAAAAGGGCTTCGGCTTCATCGCCCAGGACGGCGGCGGCCCGGATGTCTTCGTCCACTACTCCGCGATCAACGCCTCTGGCTTCCGCTCCCTCGAGGAGAACCAGACGGTGAACTTCGACGTCACGCAGGGTCCGAAGGGCCCGCAGGCGGAGAACGTCACCCCGGCCTAGTCGCCTGGGCCAACCTTAATCGCGGTTGGAAAAGCAGTACCCAAGGAGCCCTGTCACCTCTGCGCGAGCAGAGCGGCAGGGCTCCTGCCTTTGCCCTCCGGGAGGGGGCGGGGGAACGACCTGGGCCCGCACCGTTTGCACGGTGCGGGCCCAGGGCCGTTCTGAGCGGGCCTTACGGCGTCGGGGCCGGGGCCGCCGGGGCGGTGACCTTGATGTCCAGGAGGAGGGTGACCTTCTGGGGGGTGGTCAGGCGCAGCGTGTACGTGCCCGGGGCCAGGTCCGCGTCGGTGAAGAGCTCCGGCAGGACGATCTTGCCGTCGGCGCCCGACTTCAGCAGCGGCAGCCTGAAGGTCTTCTTGCCCGCCTCGTCCTTGAAGTACGGGCTCTTCGCGGTCGCCGGGTCCACCGGGACCCACGCGCCGTCCGCGTCCTTCACCACCAGCTCGGCGAAGACGTCCGTACCCGCCACGGCCTTGCCGTCGGCCGTGGCGAGGACCGTGATGTCCCGGATGCCCTGACCGGCGACGGTCTGCAGCGGCTGCGAGCCGTCGGGGCGGGCCAGCGCGTCGGCCACCGGCTTCGCCGTGACCGTGCCGGTGAAGGCTGCCGTGAGCCTGCCGGCCGTGTCGGTGGCCGAGACCCGCAGGGTGAAGGTGCCCGCCGCGGGGCCCGCCGTGAGGCCGGGCGCGGCCGCGATGCCCTCGGCGTCGGCCACGACCACGAGCGAGTCGGCCGGGGCCTTCGGGAAGCGGGTGCCGCCGGTGGTGTCGGCCTCGACGGCGAAGACGACCTGCTGGCCGGCGGCGGGCTTGCCGTCGCTGCGGACCACCTTGACCCGCGGGACCTCGGCGAACGCCGCTCCGGCCTCGGCCGTGAGGCCGGGGCCGCCGAGCACCGTCAGCTCGGACAGCCGCGGAGCCGGGGTCGGCGTCGGCGTCGGGGTCGGAGTGGGCGTCGGGGTCGGGGTGGGGGTCGGCTTGGGAGTCGGAGTGGGCGTCGGGGTCGGCGCCGGGGTGGTCCTGGACGGCGTCTGCGGGGTGGGCAGGGTGCTGCCCGGCGTCTCGATCGGGTAGTTCCCGGCCGGCGGGTTCGGGACCTCGCCGGCGCCGGCCTGGTACTGCCGCATGTAGCCGAGCACCGTGTTCACGTACTCGCGCGAGTTGTTGTAGCTGAGGACCGCCGAGTCGAGCTTGGCCTCGACCGACAGGTCCCGGTCGCCCGCGCACAGGTACAGGCCCGCGCCCAGCGCCGCGTCGTAGATGTTGTTCGGGTCCCGCTTGGCGTCGCCGTTGCCGTCGGCGCCCCACGTGGCCCAGGTGGAGGGGATGAACTGCATCGGGCCGACGGCACGGTCGTACTCGGCGTCCGCGTCGAACTCGCCCTTGTCGGTGTCGCGGATTTCCGCGAAGCCGTTGCCGTCGAGGCGGGGGCCGCGGATCGGCTTCTCGGTGTAGCCGTCGGCCTTGAGCCCGTAGCCCGAGGCGTGCACGGACTCGACCCGGCCGATGCCGGCGAGCAGCTGCCAGGGCAGGTGGCAGCCGGGGAGCGCGGCGGCGACGGAGACTTCGGCCCGCCGGTAGGCGTCGAGGGCGGTCGCGGGTATGCCGCTGGCCCCCTCGACCGGGGTGCCTCCGGCAGCGGGCTGCGGGTCGGCGACGATGTCGGGAAGGTCCAGCCGCGCGTCACCGCGGTCGGTGGCCTGCGGGCTGTCGGGAGTCGGCTCGGACTCCCCCGCGTCGGCGGTCGACGGGTTGGTCACGACCGCGGCGGTGGTCAGGCTGGCCGCGAGGGCGGCGGTGCACAGGACCTTGCGCGAGGTGTTGACGAGGTGACGGTGAAGCGGCTTCACAGTGCGGCGATCCCCCCAGGAGCCGTCATAAGGAATACGGCCGATCGGGCCGTGGATATCCACTGTCTATCAGGTCTTCACAGGAGACTCGCCGTCACCCCGGCAGATGTGACGGACCATTCGTCTCGCCTTCACCGGAGTCTCATGGCCGAACGGACAGAGGACCCAAGTCCCTGCCCGGATTGGCCATATGACCCCTGTTTTGTCCATTTACCTACCCCATGCTGGGCTTTACCGGGATTGGGGAACATCGGTACAGCGGTTGGCGCTGAGAATGATCACGGGCTTGGCCGGCAGCTCGGCGCCGGAGGGGAGGAAGACCCTCTCGGCCGATTCTGCTAGTCGCCCAGGCCCCTGGCCCAGAACTCGCTCGGGCCGTGGACGGCGACGTCGGTCGCCCCGGCGATAGCGCGGTCGATTTCGGCGTCATCGCCGCTGCCGCTCGCAGCCCAGAGACGGCTGAAGCCCGTGCCGCTGCGGCGGTAGACGACGACCTCGGCTGCGGCGTCGTTGGGCAGAGGCCATGCCGGGAGTGTGGCCAGGCCCAGGCTCGTGAGGTAGTCGAGCGGGGTCATCCCGGGCCGCTCTCCGAGTGCGTCGCGGATCTCGCCCGCGGTAGACACGACGGCCGCGCGGCCGCAACGGCGCGGGCGAGGCCGCGGGTCCCGCCACCGCCCTCATCCCCGGCATGGCCGCCGTCCCCGTCCCCCGAGGCGTCCGGCTGATTCCATGCCGGCCGACCGTGACCCGTACGGTGGCGGTCGCCACCGTGCAAGGTCGATCCCGACGCGGAGCGTGGTGCCGACGGCGGCCATGCCGGCCTGCACGACCTGGTTGTAGCTCATCGCGAAGTCCTCGCGCGGCAGTTCCACGGTGGCCCGGAACGCGGCCCGTGGGCCGCCCCACGGGTCGGGACCGGTGCCGAGGTAGGCCAGGTCCAGGTCAACGACCCGGGCCTTGTTTGTTTCCTGACCGCCGACGCCGGCGCGGAGGCCGACGGCCCGGCGCGCACGCCACGGGTGGGTGGCGTTGCTGCCGGGCCGTCAGTCACTCACGCGGTCTCACTTCCCGTGCAAAGCCCTGCGGCGACGTCCGCGAAGCACCAGCACGCCGCCGGCAGCGATGAGCAGCAGGCCACCGAGGGCGCTGTACTTGACAGCGTTGCTCGCCCCGGTGGAAGCCAGGTCGCCGGACGTGCTGCCCGGGGTCGGCTGGCCGACGGGTACGCCGCGCTCCGCCTGCGCACGGGTGCCGGTCGTGCCGGAGGCGGTAACAACCGGCGTGGCGGCGGTCGGCGTGGGGGCGGGCGTCGGCTTGTCAGCGCCGGCGGTCCCCGACGCGGGCTTCAGCTGAAGAGTCGTGATCGAGTACGGCGGCAGCGTCTGTGCGACCGCCGTGCCCCGCTCCGCCGTCGTCAGGGCGGTGTCTCCCTTGCCGTACGAAACGGTCGTGACCGCCCCTGCGGCCGGGGTGAATCCGGCGTACGAGAGCGACACCTCCGCCGCGTTCTCCGGGCTCTTGTTGGTCAGCATGACGTTCAGACCGCCGTTGCTGCTCCGCACCGCGTGCACACTGACCGACGAGTTGCCCGAGGACGACTTGACCATGGTGTCGCCAGGCTTCGCCAGTGCGGTCAGCGATCGGATGCCCCAGTAGGTGGGGAAGGGCGTGTCGCGCGGCGGTTGGCACTTCCCCCCGGCGCAGGTTTCAGCGGAGAGAATGCCCCCGTCCTGGTAGTCGGTCTGGCCGTGGACGGTGGTGGGTGCTTGGTCCGTGCCGTTGTGCAGGTTCCACCAGTCCACGTGGGTGGCACCCTGCTCGAACCAGGTCATGTAGGTGTCCGGCGCGAACAGGGCTGCGGCCTGGCTGGTCAAGGCGGGCGAGCCGACGGCGTCGGTCTCGGTGACCGCGATCTCCACCGAAGCGGCGCGCGAGCCCGTGTACTTGGCGATCAGCGAGCGCAGCTCGGACGTGGTAGCGGCGATCTTGGAGGGAGTGTTCAGCAGGTCGGCCGTGGTTTTGCCGCCCGGATACCAGTGGACGATGACGAAGTCGATCGAGCTTCCCGCGATGGAGAGCACCGTGTTGTTCCAGTCGGCGGTGTCACCGGGAGCCTTCTCCTTGTCCGGCCAGCCGCCGGGGGTGGTGAGCACCGCTCCGATCTTCACCGTCGGGTCCACGGCCTTCATCGCCTTCGAGTAGGCGACCAGGTTCTTCCCGTACTCCCTCGGGCTCTTGTCGGCGTGATCGTCTCTTTCCCAGCCCTTGCCGTTGCCGTAGTGCCCGTTGCCGTAGACCTCGTTGCCGATCTCCCAGTACTTAACGCCGTAACCCTTGTCGACGTTGGAGTACTTGACCCAGTCGGCGGCCTCCTGGACGGTGCCGGAACCGTAGTTCGCGGTCAGGATCGGCTGGGCGCCGACCTTCTTCGCGATGTCCATGAAGCGGTCGAAGTTGGTGTTGGAGGGGATCCAGCCCTTGCCGTCGCCGGAGGTGTGGGTCTTCCAGTGGTATTCGTCCGCGCCGGAACCGCCGGGATAGCGCAGCTGCCGAACTCCCGCAGCCTTCATCAGCGAGGTCACATTGGCGTCCCCCATGTGCTCGTCGCCGAAGCCCAGATTGAGGCCGACACCACTGCTGGGCACCGTGCCCAAGGAGGTACCGGCATCCACACTGATGTCGATGGTCGGCGCGGCGCCCGCGCTGGGCGCCAGGGCGCCGACACCGGCCGAGGCGGCGAGCACCGCCACCGCCCCCGCGACAAAATGCCGGAGCATCCGGCTACGGCGGGGCGTGCGACCCCAAGGCGTCGGCTGCTCGGCGGATCTCGGGTCGTCTGGTGACACGTGGGGCTCCGATCGGGTGTTGACACAGAAGGCGTAGCGCCGTCGTCGGTACACCCCTAAGTGGCCACTCGGAGCGGAAAGGTTGCCGTCTCAATCGTTTCTTTCGCCGAGGCGGTCGCACCGTCGCACCGGACCCGGTGACCCCGTGACCCGGTGCCCCGGTGACACGCCCGGGCTCCCTTTCCACCTCGACGGCGCGAACCATCACATGCTTCCGGCCGCACACCGCCCCGCGGTGGCCGAGCGGCTGAAGCCGCACAGGAAGCACGGGAAAAGACAGACGGCGGCCGCCGCCACCCTTGTTCGCGTACACCGCCTTGCGCCAGTACGGCGGCACCACCTTGTCGTCGACCTCCCGCTTCAGCAGCGGCTTCTTGGTCACCCGGCGACGGCTGAGCGCGGGCAGGCCCTTTACTGCGGCCAGGACCCGCGATCGCCTTGGCCTCGAGGTGCTGCATCACCGCGGTCAGCATCGCGGTGCGCTTCGGCTCTGGGGCCCGCTCCAGCGCTCGCTTCATCGCCGTACCGGTGGTCTTCGTCGGCGGCCGGCGGAAGGTCTCCAGGTACGAGTGCCGCCTGCCCTCCGGCGCCTCCAGCAGCGCCACCAGGTCGGTGGGCAGCGACCGGTCCGCCCGCCAGGCCGCCCTGGCGACCGTGGCGTGCAGTCGCTTGCCCGCGATCTCCGGATCTCCCACGCGTGCTCGTACGCGGTCAGAAGAAGCGCTCCATCTCCGGGCGCGTCGGCTCCTCGACGAACTTCCCGTACGCCTCGGCCACCAGTGCGGCGGAGCGGTTGCCTGCGTACCGGCCCTACGGGTGACCGGCTGCTAGTTTTCGGCCGCATGAGAGCACTGGTGTACGACACGGCCTTCCGTACGCGCGCCGACCGCAAGCAGACCTGGGGCTTCGGCCTGCTCGCCGTCTCCGCGGGGATCTGGCTGTGGATAGCCGCCCAGCTGCTGCTCCCGTTCAGCGCGGAGCACGGGGGCGGCAGCCCGGACGACTGCGAATCGCGCGTCTTCTACAGCACCCGCGAGGTGGGCATGAAGCGCACCTCTACCGATTACGCCGACGCCGAGGGCACGCGCTGCGCCGCCGAGCGCGACTGGGCCGGGCTCCTGGCCCTGCTGGTGCTCTCCCTGCCCGTCGCCGTGGTCGGCACGGTCCTGTACACCTCGGCGAGCACCGCCCGGCGGCTCAGCGAACACGCGGCCGAGGTGGCCCGCCTGACGGAGTTCCCGAAAGGCTGAAGGTTCCGTTAGGGCATTCGGTCGTCACGGCGAGCGACAAGCGGATCACCATATGTAACTTCACAGTGCCGGAATTCCCGCGAGATAGGTAAGCGATGAGGCACGTGAGTCACACCCGTACCCGTACCCGGGGCTGGCGGCGGCTCGCCGTCCTGGCCATGGCACCGCTCCTGGCCCTGTCGGCCACGGCCGCGACCGCGCAGGGGGTGTGGGTGACGGCCCCGCCGATGCCGACGGCCCGAGTCGGCGTGGCCGGGGCCGTCGCGGACTGCCCGGAGGGGCTCAGCGGCACCTGCGTGTACGCCGTCAGCGGTGGTGACGCCGGCAACACCCTGGAGGCGTACAGCCCCTCCGCGGGCACCTGGGCCACGCTGCCCCGGATGAAGACCCGCCGTCTGGGTCAGGCGAGCACGACGGCGCCCTGTCCGGACGGGGCACGCGGCGACTGCGTGTACGCCATCGGCGGATCCTTCGGCGCCGGCCCGATCCAGGCGACGGCAGAGGCGTACAGCACGAAGACGAACGCCTGGCTGACCGTGCGCTCCATGCCGACCGCCCGCGTCAACGCGGCGGCGGCCACGGCCCCCTGCCCGGGCGGACTGGGACTGCGGGGCACATGCGTGTACGTCTTCGGCGGCACCGACCTCGTCGCCCCCGTCCTCACGACGGTGGAGGCCTACAGCCCGGCCACCAACACCTGGGCCACGCTGACCCCGCTACAGACTCCCCGCACTGCCCTCGCCGGCGCGGCCGCCCCCTGCCCCGGCGATCTGGGCCTGAAGGGCACGTGTGTGTATGCCATCGGCGGCGGGAACGCCACCACCCCGGAGCTCGCCTCGGTGGAGGTCTACAGCCCCGCCCTCAACGCCTGGCAGTACGTGCCCGACCTGCCGACCGCCCGCATCTCGTCCGCCGCGGCCGCCGCCCCCTGCCCCGAGGGCATCAGCGACGGCTGCGTCTACGTCCTGGGCGGGTTCAACGGCGCCACCACTCTGGACACGGCGGAGGCCTACAGTCCGGTCACGAACGCCTGGGTGACCCTGCCGTCGATGCCCACCGCGCGCCGTCAGCACGGGGTCGCCGCGGCGCCGTGCCCCAAGAACACGGGGAACGACTGCGTGTACGCCTTCGGCGGTCTCAACACCGCCGGAACCGAGACGGCGTCGACCGAAGCCTTCGCGATCGAACGCGGCGACGGCGACCCCAAGCCGCACCCGTCCACTCAGCCGGCGCCCCCGGCCGAGGACGACCCGTTCGGGGACGAACCGCTCGACGCTCCGAAGGCGGCCCCCAAGCCCGCCCCCTGAGTCACCCGCACCACCCCCTGCGGGCCGGCGCCGCCGTGGCGCCGGCCCGCAAGCCTGTCCCCGAGCTCCGCCCACACCGTCTTGCCGGGCCCCCGGGCCGCCACTCCCCACTCCCGCGCCACGGCCGCCACCACCATCAGCCCGCGCCCGCCCTCCGCCGACCACGGGTCCACGGGCGCGGGCGCGTCCGGCGGCCCCTTGTCGCTCCGGGTGTCGCTGACCATCACGCGCACGTTCCCGCCTCCGTACGAGAGGCGCAGCTCGAAGTCCCGGTCGGGCACCCGCCCGTGCAGCACGGCGTTCGCGGCGAGCTCGCCCACGACGAGCCCGACGTCGTCGGAGAGCGCGCACCCGTAGGGAACCCCCCAGATGTCCAACTGGGCCTGCGCGAGCCGCCGGGCGAGCCGGGCCCCTCGGGGCGTGGAGCTGAAGCGCTGTGCCATGTCACTGAATTCGGTCGTCACCTCACTGAGCGTGGTGGCCGCGCTCTACCCTTTCCAGTAGTCGCGGCGTGACGCCCATGCGGTGTAGGTACGCCGACGTCTGTGTGTACGGCTTGTACGGACGAGGGCGGTTCACCGTATGAATGACATGTCAGACCGCGAGGAACGACCCGAACGCCCGGTGGAGGCGGACGGCACCGCGCACCTGTTCCGGGCGTTGGGCAAGCAGATCAAGGCGCTACGGGAGGCGGCCGGCCTCCACCAGAAGGAACTGGCGGCGCTGCTGCACGTGAGCGAAGACCTGATCGGCGCGATCGAGCGGGGGGTGCGGACGCCGCAGCCGGACCTGCTGGAACGGGCGGACGGGGTGCTGGGGGCGCGGGGGGTCCTGCGGGTGGCGATCCCGGACGTCAAGGACGCGCTGAAGCGGGCGCGGACTCGGCATCCGGATTGGTTCAGGAGTTACGCGGAGGCGGAGGCTGCTACCCAGGCCGTCCATGCGTACGCACACCAGGGCGTCCCAGGCCTATTGCAGACGGAACGTCATGCACGTGAGGTCTTCACCCAGCGCCGCCCGCTGCTGGACGAGGCGACGATCGAGAAGCGGGTGCAGGACCGACTGTCCCGCCAGCAGATCTTCGAACGCTGGCCGTCCCCCACCTTCAGCTTCATCCTTGACCAGAGCCTTCTGGAACGGCAGGTCGGCGGCTCGGACGTCCACCGTGAACAGCTCCAGCGCTTCCTGGACATCGGCCGGTTGCGCACGGTGGAGCTCCAAGTGATGCCGTACACGCGTGGTGCACACACCGCAATGGGGGGATCATTCACCCTGCTCCACCCCAAGGGCCGCCAGCAGATCGCCTACCACGAGGCCTATGGGCGCCCTCACCTGATTACGGACCCTGATCAGGTGAGGATCATGGCCGAGCGCTGTGGGATCATCCGCGCACAGGCACTCGCGCCCCACGAGTCCCTCGCCTTGATCGAGAAAACGCTGGGAGAAGTCAGATGACCACCACCGACCTGGCATGGTTCAAGAGCAGCTACAGCGACGGCGAGGGCGGCGACTGCGTCGAGGTCGCGCTCGCCTGGCACAAGTCGAGCTACAGCGACGGCGAGGGCGGCCAGTGCGTCGAGGTCGCCGCCTGCCCCACCACCGTCCACGTCCGGGACTCCAAGGTGGCCGCCGGTCCCGAGCTGGCCGTGGCTCCGGCGAGCTGGAGCGCGTTCCTGGACGGGATCACCGGGGCCCGCTGATCCGGCCGCCATGCGCGGGGGGCCGTGCCCGTCCATGATGGACGGGTGAGGCGTACTCGTACGGTGCTGCTCTGCATCGCCGGGCTGGTTGCCGCGACGCTCCCCGCAGGGGTGGCCGCCGCAGCGCCGGAGAGCTGCGTCAGCACCCCCGGGCCCGCGCAGGGGCAGGCCAAAGACGTGCTCGACCTCGCCGAGCGGGCCAAGCGGGAGCTCGGGCTGAACTCCTTGATCCTGCGGGTGTCGTCCGACGGCGACGAGCTCGTCACCACGGCCCTCGGCGAGTCCATGACGGGCGTCCCCGCCGATCCGGCGATGCACTTCCGCTCGGGGTCGGTGGCGATCGCGTACATGGCCACCGTGCTGCTGCAACTCGCCGAAGAGGGCAAGGCGAGCCTCGACGACCCCCTCTCCCGCTGGCTGCCGGACGCCCCGCACGCCAAGGAGATCACCCTGCGCCAGCTCGGCAACTCCACCTCGGGCCTGCACGACTACGTGACGGACCCGAAGTTCCTCGCCGAGCTCGAGGCCGCGCCGTTCCGGCACTGGACCCCCGCGGAGGTCATCGGCATCGCCGCCGCGCATCCGCTCTGGTACAAGCCGGGCACCAACTTCAGCTACTCGCACGCCAACTTCCAACTCCTCGGCGCCGCGCTGGAGAAGATCAGCGGCGTCTCGCTGGAGCGGCTGCTCGAAGAGCGCGTGATGGAGCCGCTGGGCCTGGACGAGACCGCCAACGCCGCCACAGCGGAGATCCCGGTCCCCGCGCTGCACTCCTTCACCTCGGACCGCGGCATCTACGAGGAGTCCAGCTACTGGAACCCGTCCTGGACCACCGCTCCGGGCGCGATCCTCACCACCGACATCTGCGACCTGGAGCGCTCCGCCCGCGCCGTCGGCACGGGCGAGCTGCTGTCGCCGCAGGCGTTCAAGATCCAGCTCGATCCGGGCACGGTGGGTCTGGGGACCCCGACCGGCGGGTGTCCGGCCACCGTCTGTCTGAGGAACACGGCGGCCGAGCACTTCGGCTTCGGCATCATCCTCGTCAACGGCTGGATCGTGCAGAATCCGTCGTTCTCCGGGTACGCGGCCATCCAGGCCTACCTCCCGGCGGAGAAGCTGGCCATCGCGGTCAGCGCGACCAAGGGCCCGAAGACCCCCGAGGGCAACCAGGCCCAGGCCGTGGCCGAGCGCATCGCCGCCCTCCTGGCCCCGGACCACTCGTTGAAGCCGAAGCACCGCCCCTAGTACTCCGGCAACAAATGTTGAGCGTGTTCAATTCTTTGGTGACAAGGCCGTCCCGACCAGGCATCATGAGCACCGTCTTTGTGGATTCTCATGCGCCTGACGTCCTTTGGGGGGAACGGGCCGTTCGGCGTCATGTCATGCCGCACCGAACCGAGGTCCACGCAGCCCTTTCCTCGAAGGAATACTGCTGGTGCGTCCTACTCGTGCGGCGGTCCTGCTCACCGCAGGCCTCGTCACCATCCTCGGCATACCGGCGGTCTCCGCCGCCGAGACCCCGGCCGACTTGTTCGTGAACAACGGCACGAACGCCAACTGCTCGGATACCGGCACCGGAACACAGGCCGCCCCGTTCTGCTCGATCCAGCCTGCCGCCAAGGCGGCCCAGCCGGGCCAGACCGTGCGGATCACCCCGGGCTCCTACCCCGCAGCCGTCACGATCGACCGCTCCGGAGAGCCGGGCAAGCCGATCACTTTCACCGTCGACAGCGGCAGCACGTCGTGGGCGAAGGCGGAACTGGTCAACCTCCTGACCATCGACGGCGCCTCCCACCTGGTCTTCCGTGGGATCAGGACGAGGAGTGGCGCCCTGGTCGAGCGTTCCGGCGACATCACCATGGAGGCGTCCGAATTTACGCGGGAGCTCGTGATCGGTGCGGGAAGCGCGGACGTACGGGTCAGCCGGAGCTTCATCATCGCTGCGCAGATCAGGGCCGGCGCCCAGCGCACGATCCTCAGCCGCAACATCCTCCGCCAGGGTTCCCGGCCCGCGCTCACCGTAGTGGACGCCTCCGGCACGGCCCTGGCCAACAACACCGTCCTCAGCTCCTGCGGTGAGGCCATATCGGTCAGTGGCGGTTCCACCGACACCTCGGTGTTCAACAACGTGGTCCGTGTCGAGAGCTCCCACACCGCCTGCGCGACGCCCGCCGCAGCGCGCCACGGTCTCCTGGTGGCGCAGAGCGCGGCGGCCGGCACCCGCGCCGACTACAACGTCCTCGCGCGCCAGTCCGTTGTAACGGCGGCTCCTTACAACTGGGCGGGCACCGAGTACAAGACCCTCTCGGAGTTCCGGGCGGCGACCGGCCAGGGTCTGCATGACTTCGTGGATCCGGCGGACGTCAACGCCACCGCCGTCGACTCCGCCGACGCGACGGCCCCGGGCGCGTCGGCATCCCCGGACTTCGACGGCATCGGCCCGGTCGACGACCCCACCGTGGCCAACACCGGCAAGGACGGCGGGTTCCTCGACCGCGGTGCCTTCGAGCGTCACGACCGCCTGAGCAGGGTCACCATGTCGGTCGACCAGCCCTGGGCACCGGTGGGCACCAAGGTGGAAGTGAAGGCCTCGTCGAACAGCATCTGGCCCGCCGCCATGTCGTACAGCGTGGACTTCGGCGACGGGAGCGCCCCGGTCGTCACCCGGCAGGGCGAGGCCGCCGAGGCCGTCGCCTCGCACGTCTACAGCTCTCCGTGCGCGTGCGTGGTCAAGGTGACCGCGTCCAACGCGGCCGGTAAGAAGGTCTTCGCCGAGCAGCCGGTCAAGGTGACCGCGGCCGGTGCGCTGACCGCGGCCTTCACCGCCGCGGAGGTGCTGCCTGCCACGGACAGCCCGACCGAGCGCACCTCCCCGCTGACCGTCCGGGTCGACCCGTCGGCCACCGCGGCGCCGTGGCCGCTGAGCCGCGCCGACGTGGACTTCGGCGACGGCACCACCCGGCAGGTCTCCGACCTGTCCCAGGTCACGCACACCTACCGGACGCCCGGCGACTACAAGGTGACCCTCACCCTCCAGGATTCCAAGGGCACCACGTCCACCTCGAGCCAGACGTTCAAGGCCGACTACGCGGCGTCCGGTTACGTGGCAGTAGAGCCGTTCCGGTTCTACGACAGCCGCGACGACACCCCCTCCATGCCGGGCGGCGTGCCGCTCGCGATGCAGTTGCCCTTCCATCTCAGCCGGCCGGAGCACGCGCTGTCGGGCGGCATGTCCGCGGTCGTCCTCAACGTGACCGTCACCGGCGCCCTCGAGGACACCCACCTCACCGTCTGGCCCGACGGACAGGACCGTCCCGCGACCTCGAACGTCAACGTCCGCGAGGGCAGCACCACCTCCAACACCGTCACCGTCCCCGTCGGCGGCACCGGGGAAGCCCTGATGCAGCTCAACTCCGGCCGGGCGTCGATCATCGTGGACTTCGTGGGCTACTACCAGCCCAACACCGGCCAGCGGTTCACCCCGCTCGCCCCGGCCCGGCTGCTCGACACCCGCACCACCGGCGGCGCGCTGCCCGGCGGCAAGCCCCGCACCGTCAAGGTCGCCGGCGTGGGCGGCATCCCGGCCGACGCCACCGCCGTCGCCCTCAACCTGACCGGGACCGGCGCCACGGAGAACGCGCACGTCATCGCCTACCCGGACCCGGCCAAGCGGACCGCCACCTCGAACCTGAACGTGGAGCCGGGCAAGGACAAGTCGAACCAGGCCATCGTGCCGGTCGGCCCGGACGGCACGATCACCCTGTTCACCAACTCCGGCTCCACGCACCTGGTGCTGGATGCGGTGGGCTACTACGGCAAGGACGGCAAGTCCCTGTTCAAGCCGGTCGTCCCGAAGCGCCTCTCTGACACCCGCACCACGGGCAAGCTCGCCCCGGGCGCCACGACGACGGTCTCCGGTCTGCCGGCCAACGCGGTGGGCGCGGTCCTGAACGTCACCGCGACCGACACCACCAGCCCGGGCTTCCTGACGGCGTACGCCTTCGGCGGCACGCTCCCCGGCGCCAGCAGCCTCAACACGCTGCCCGGCGCCACCGTCCCCAACCACGTGACCACCCCGGTCGGATCGGGCAAGGTCAGCGTCTCCAACAGCTGGGGCGGCAGCAACCACGTCATCACCGACCTCCTCGGCTACTTCACCAACCCGTAGGACCACCTGACACCGCAGGACACACCGCCGCCCGGGCCCCCGCACATGATGTGCGGGGGCCCGGCCCGGCTACGCCCCCGGCCCCGCCCACAGGCCGTCCTCGGTCAGGCCCAGCAGGCCGATGGCGTTGCCGCGCACGATGCGGTCGACCACGTCCGGTGCCAGGTGGCCCATCTGGGCCTCGCCGACCTCGCGGGACTTGGGCCAGGTCGAGTCCGAGTGGGGGTAGTCCGTCTCGTAGAGGACGTTGCCGACGCCGATCGAGTCCAGGTTCTTCAGGCCGAAGGCGTCGTCGAAGAAGCAGCCGAAGACGTGCTCCGCGAAGAGCTCCGACGGCGGGCGCAGCACCTTGTCCGCGACGCCGCCCCAGCCGCGGTTCTCCTCCCAGACCACGTTCGCGCGCTCCAGGATGTACGGGATCCAGCCGATCTGGCCCTCCGCGTACATGATCTTCAGGTTCGGGAAGCGCTCGAACTTGCCGCTCATCAGCCAGTCGACCATCGAGAAGCAGCAGTTGGCGAAGGTGATGGTGGAGCCGACGGCCGGCGGGGCGTCCGCCGAGGTGGACGGCATGCGGCTCGAGGAGCCGATGTGCATGGCGATGACCGTGCCGGTCTCGTCGCAGGCCCGGAGGAAGGGGTCCCAGTAGTCCGTGTGGATGGACGGCAGGCCCAGGTGCGGGGGTATCTCCGAGAAGGCGACCGCGCGGACCCCGCGCGCCGCGTTGCGGCGGACCTCCGCGGCCGCGAGGCCGGCGTCCCACAGCGGGATCAGGGTCAGCGGGATGAGCCGGCCGCGGGCGTCCGGGCCGCACCACTCCTCCACCATCCAGTCGTTGTACGCCCGTACGCCCAGCAGCCCCAGCTCCCGGTCGGCCGCCTCGGTGAAGGTCTGGCCGCAGAAGCGGGGGAAGGTCGGGAAGCAGAGCGCCGACTGGACGTGGTTGACGTCCATGTCCGCGAGGCGTTCGGGAACCGAGAAGGACCCCGGGCGCATCTGCTCGTAGGTGATGACTTCCAGTTTGATCTCGTCGCGGTCGTATCCGACGGCCGTGTCGAGTCGGGTGAGCGGCCGGTGCAGGTCCTCGTACACCCACCAGTCGCCGATCGGGCCGTCGTCGCCCTTGGCCCCCATCACGGGGGCGAACTTGCCGCCGAGGAAGGTCATTTCCTTCAAGGGGGCGCGGACGACCCGGGGGCCGGTGTCCTTGTACTTGGACGGGAGGCGGTCCCGCCAGACATGGGGGGGCTCCACCGTGTGGTCGTCCACCGAGATGATCTTCGGGAAGGTCTCCATACCCGATACGGTAGCGCCGATCTGACGAACCGTCAGCTAGTTGCACGGCGATCAGGCCCGGACGGAGACCGGATCAGGCCCGGATCAGGAACCTCTCGGTCCGGGACGGGCTGACGTGTACGCGCAACACAGGGCAGACTGACCCTTACACCGACGGAAGGCAGGGGGACGACAGATGGACGGCGTACCGGCCATCCCACGCCCGCGGAACCACCCCGAGGCAGCCCGGGCCACACCCGAACCCCCCACCCCCCACTCCTGCCGCTTCGCCGTACTCGGCCCCATCCGCGCCTGGCGCGGAGCCGACGCACTGCCCTCCGGCACCCCCCAGCAGCGCGCCCTGCTCGCCACGCTGCTGCTGCGCGACGGCCGCACCGCCACCGCGCCCGAGCTCATCGACGCCATCTGGGGCGAGGACCCGCCGCAGCAGGCCCTGGCCACCATCCGGACCTACGCCTCCCGCCTGCGCAAGGTCCTCGACCCCGGGCTGCTCGTCTCCGAGTCCGGCGGCTACGCCATCCGGCTGCGCTCCACCGCCACCCTCGACCTCGGCGTCGCCCGCAGCATGGCCGCCGACGCCGAGACGGCCCGCGAAGCCGGCGACCGGGCCCTCGCCCGTACGCTGCTGGCCCGCGCGCTGGACCTGTGGGACGGCGAACCCCTCGCCGGGGTCCCCGGCCCCGCCGCCGAGACCGAGCGGACCCGGCTCGCCGAATGGCGCCTCCAGCTGGTGGAGACCCGCCTCGACCTCGACCTGGAGGTCGGCCACCACGCCGAGGCCGTCTCCGAGCTCACCGCGCTGACCGCCGCCCACCCGCTGCGCGAGCGCCTGCGCGAGCTGCTCATGCTCGCCCTCTACCGCAGCGGCCGGCAGGCCGAGGCCCTCGCCGTCTACGCCGACACCCGCCGGCTCCTCGCCGACGAACTCGGCGTCGACCCGCGCCCCGAACTGGCCGCCCTCCAGCAGCGCATCCTGAACGCCGACGCCGACCTCGCCCGCGCCGAGGACCCGGCCCCGGCCGCCGCGGCCGTCCACGTCAGGCCCGCCCAACTACCCGCCACCGTCCCCGACTTCACCGGCCGCAGCAGCTTCGTGGGCGAGCTCGGCGCCATCCTCTCCGGCGGCGCCGAGGGCCAGGTCATGGCCGTCTCCGCGCTCGCCGGGATCGGCGGCGTCGGCAAGACCACCCTCGCCGTGCACGTCGCGCACGCCGCCCGCCCGCACTTCCCGGACGGCCAGCTCTACGTCGACCTCCAGGGCACCGAGCCCCGCCCCGCCGAACCCGAGGCCGTCCTCGGATCCTTCCTGCGGGCCCTGGGCACCCCCGACACCGCCATCCCCGACTCCCCCGCCGACCGGGCCGCGCTCTACCGCTCCACCCTCGACGGCCGCCGCGTCCTGGTGCTGCTCGACAACGCCCGCGACGCCGCCCAGGTCCGCCCGCTGCTGCCGGGCACCGCGGGCTGCGCCGCCCTGGTCACCAGCCGGGTCCGCATGGCGGGCCTCGCCGGGGCCCATCTCGTCGACCTCGACGTGATGAGCCCCGAGGAGGCCCTCCAGCTCTTCACCCGGATCGTCGGCGAGGAGCGCGTGCGATCCGAACGCCAGGCCGCCCTCGACGTCGTCGGCGCCTGCGGCTTCCTGCCGCTCGCCATCCGCATCGCCGCCTCCCGGCTCGCCGCCCGCCGTACGTGGACCGTCTCCGTCCTCGCCGCCAAACTGGCCGACGAGCGCCGCCGCCTCGACGAGCTCCAGGCCGGCGACCTCGCCGTCAAGGCCACCTTCGAGCTGGGCTACGGCCAGCTGGAGCCGGCCCAGCAGCGCGCGTTCCGCCTGCTCGGCCTCGCCGACGGACCCGACATCTCCCTCTCGGCGGCAGCCGCCGTACTGGATCTGCCCGAGCACGACACCGAGGACCTCCTCGAGGCTCTGGTGGACTGCTCCCTCCTGGAATCCGCCGCTCCCGGCCGCTACCGCTTCCACGACCTCGTACGCCTCTACGCGCGTGCGTGCGCCGAGCGCGACGAGCAGCCGCCGAGCGGGCGCGACGCCGCCGTGGACCGGCTGCTGGACTTCTACCTGGCCACCGCCTCCGGGGTCTACGCCCTGGAACGCCCCGGCGACCGGCTCCCGGCCCACCTGTCCGACACCCACTACCCCGGGCTGGTCTTCGGCGAGCCGCGCGCCGCCCTGGACTGGCTGTACGCCGAGGCCGACCCGCTGCTGGCGTGCGTCCGGCAGGCCTCCGTACGGGGCTGCGAGACGCACGTCCTGCGCCGGGCCGTGGACCTGCTGTGGGCGGCGAAGGACCTGGCCGAGTCGGGCGCCAACTCCAAGCAGTACGAGTCCGCCGCCGTCGCCCTGCGCGACGCCGCGCAGGCCGCGAAGGACCCGTACGCCGAGGGCCGGGCCCGCACCACGCTCACCAACGTGCACCTGGTCGCGGGCCGGTTCACCGAGGCCGACGACGAGGCCCGCCAGGCCACGGCGCTCGCCCGCGAGGCCGGGGACCCGCTGCCCAGCTGCTGGGCGCCCAACGACCGCGGGATCATCGCCCTCTACCAGGGCCGGTACGCGGACGGCGAGCGCTACCTGCTGGAAGCCATCGAGGGCTTCCGGGCCGACGCCAACAACGTGGGCGAGGCCAGCGCGCTGTGCAACCTCTCCCGCATCCACGTGGAACTGGGCCGCCTCTCCAGCGCCATAGACCTCGCCCAGCAGGGCATCGCCATCTACGACCGGATGGGCCTGACCCTGCGCCTGGCCAACGGCCGCTACGCGCTCGGCATCGCCCTCACCCAGGCGGGCCGGCTCGGCGAGGCCCTGACGCAGCTCACCGAGGCGCTGTCGCTGTTCCACGACAACCGGCAGCCCCTGTGGGAGGGCGTGACCCACTTCCGGCTCGCCGAGGCCCATCTGGCGGCGCGCCGCCCCACGCTGGCGGCCTCGCACGCCGAGCAGGCCATCGCGCTGCGCGGGATCGGCGGCGAGTGGCGGCGGGCGACCGTGCTGACCGTGCTGGGCAAGGCGCTGCGGCGGCTGGGGCAGACGGACCGGGCGCGGGCGTGCTGGCGGGACGCGGAGGCCGTGTTCGCGCAGCTGGGGTCGGCCGAACTGGCCGAGGTCCGGGCCCTGCTGGCGTCCGAGGTCGCCGCCTGACCGTGGTGACCTGCGGTGACGTCCGATGAACGAGGCGTTCATCGTTCGTTTATCGCCGCGCGACACTATTGGTTCATCGACCCGGCGCGTCGGGGGGCAACCGGGTCGGTTGGAGGACTACCCGTTCGGCGGTCCGCGGGGGAATCGCCGAACGGGCCCTACCCATCCATCAGGAGATCCGATGACGACGAACGAGAACATCCTGCCGAACAACGGCGACGTCAAGCCGCTCGACAACCACGCCTCGGGCGTCGACATCGAGCCGATGGACAACCACGCGTCGGGGATCGAGATCAAGCCGCTCGACCCGCCGCCCGCCCCGGGCGAGGAGATCCAGTCGATGGACAACCACGCGTCCGGTCCGCTGCCGTAACCAGCACGGCACGGCAGTAGGCAGCACGACGTACGGGGGATTCGTACGGGGGAGCACGGGGGAGCACGGGGGGACGGCGGGGGGGGGGGGCCCGGGGGGGGGCCCCCCCCCCCCCCCCCACCACCCCCCCGCCACCCCCCCCAGGCCCAAAGAGGGGCCCGGGTTCAC
>NZ_JBIXJQ010000009.1:0-243548 GCF_052871255.1 Streptomyces sp. LARHCF249 | reverse complement strand
GTAGCCCGCCCGCCGTCCGGGGGTTTCGTCGGGGGGCGCCGGGGGGGGCCCGGGGGGGGGGGGGTGGGGGGGGCCGGGGGGGGGCCCCCCCGCCACCGCCGTCGCATGCCCGCGTTCACACGCTTTCGGCCTAGGCTGGAGCCGTGTTCACCAGCCACGGGCCGAGCGTCCGCGAACTCGCCGTGCAGGCCCTCTCCTCCGTCGAGCGCGGCTACGACCTGCTCGCGCCGAAGTTCGACCGCACGCCCTTCCGCACCCCGGACCGGATGCTCGACGCCGTCGAGGAGACCCTGGCCCAGTTGGAGGGCTCCTTCGGTGCCGGGCTGGACGTCTGCTGCGGCACGGGCGCCGGAATCGGCATGCTGCGGCGGCTGTGCCGGGAGCGCGTGACCGGCGTGGACCTGAGCGCGGGCATGCTGGCCGAGGCCCGGCGGGCGCATCAGGACCCGCGCGTGGACTTCGTACGGGCCGACGCGCGGGCGCTGCCGCCCGCGCTCGGGGACGCGTACGACCTGGCCGTGAGCTTCGGGGCCTTCGGCCACTTCCTCCCGGCCGAGCGGCCCGCCCTCTTCTCCGGGGTCCACGCGGCGCTGCGCGAGGGCGGGGTGTTCGCCTTCCCGATCGGCGCGCCGATCCCGCCGAGCCACCCGCTGTGGTGGGCGGTGGCGGGCTTCGACGCGGCGATGCGGGTGCGCAACGCGGTGTGGCGGCCGCCCTTCGTCATGTACTACCGGACCTTCCCGCTGGGCGGGGTCCGCGCCGACCTGCGGGCGGCCGGCTTCACGGTGGAGACGGTGCCGCTGGAGCACTTCGGCCGCCAGGCCTCCGGCGCTCCGCGCTGGCGGCTGGTCCTGGCCCGCAAGCCGGGACGGTCGCGCCAAGCGCCCGTACGGAAGGGCTCGGCCAAGTAGGCTGGCGCAGGACCCCCTGGAGGAAACCATGGCAGCCGAGCTCCCCGAATGGATGCTCCCGCCCCGCCCGAGCGGCTGGGAAGCGGACGACCTCGATCACCTGCTCCAGGCTCCCCGGCACACCGAGCTCATCGACGGAGCGCTGATCTTCATGATGTCCCCGCAGCGGTCCTGGCATGCCCGGCTCGTGGAGAACCTGACCTTCAGCCTGCGGCAAGCCGCACCCGACGGCATTGAGGTCGAACGGGAGATGACGGTCCGGCTCGACAAGAAGAGCCGCCCCGAGCCGGACATCCTGGCTGCGGCGGTCGCCTACGACCCCGATCGCACCCGCTACCTCCCGGACGAGGTCTGCCTGGTGATCGAAGTGGTGTCCGAGGAGTCGGCCGACCGTGACCGCTCCATCAAGCCGTTCAAGTACGCCCAGGCGGGCATCCCCCACTTCTGGCGTGTCGAGGACGAGGCGAGCGGGCCCGCCGTCCACGTCTACGAGCTGGACACGGTCACCCGGTCGTACGTCGCGACCGGGATCCACCGCGAGTGGCTGAAGGTGTCGGTGCCCTTCCCCGCAGCCATCGACCTGGGCAGCCTCGTCCCCTGACTCAGCGGGCCCGCAGCTCGCGTTTGAGGATCTTGCCGCTCGCGTTGCGCGGCAGTTCGGCGACGAACTCCACGGCGCGCGGCACCTTGTAGTTGGCCATCTCCCGCCGGGACCAGGCGATCAGGTCGTCGGCGGTGAGGGTGGAGCCGGGGCGGCGGACCGCGTACGCCTTGCCGACCTCGCCGAGCCGCGGATCCGGGACGCCGACCACCGCGACGTCCGCGACGTCCGGGTGGAGGCCGAGGAGCTGCTCGATCTCGGCGGGGTAGGCGTTGAACCCGCCGACGATGAACATGTCCTTGATCCGGTCGGTGATGCGCAGGTTGCCGTCCGCGTCCGTGAACCCCACGTCGCCGGTGAGCAGCCAGCCGTCGGGGGTGATCGCCTTCGCCGTCTCCTCGGGGTCCTCGAAGTACCCCCGCATGACGTGGTGGCCGCGGACCGCGATCTCGCCGACCTGGCCGGCGGGCTGCGGCCGGCCGGCCGCGTCCCTGATCACCACCTCGGTGTCCGGGATGGCCCGTCCCGAGGTCTCGGCGATGATCGCCGCCGGGTCGCCGGGGCGGCACATGGTGACGATGCCGCTCGCCTCGGAGAGCCCGTACGCGGTGAGGACGGTGGCGATGCGCAGTTCGCCGCGGAGCCGCTCGACCAGCTGGAGCGGGACGACGGCCGCGCCAGTGACGACCAGGCGCAGGGCGGAGAGGTCGTGCTGGTCGCGCTGGGGGTGGTCGAGGAGGGACTGGTGGAGAGTGGGCGGCCCGGGGAGTACGGAGATCCGCTCGGCGGCGATGTTGGCGAGGACGGTGTCCACGTTGAACACGGGCTGCGGGACCATCGTGGCCCCGCGCATCAGGCAGGCGATGATCCCGGCCTTGTAGCCGAAGGTGTGGAAGAAGGGGTTCACGATCAGGTAGCGGTCGCCCTCGCGCAGTCCCGCGAGCTCGCTCCAGACGTCGTAGCAGCGCAGGGACTGGGCGTGGGTGATGACGGCGCCCTTGGGGCTGCCGGTGGTGCCCGAGGTGAAGATGATGTCGGAGGGGGCGTCGGGGGGAATCGCCCCGGCGCGCTCGCGGACGGCGCCGGCCGGTACGCGGTCCCCGCCCGCCAGGAAGTCCTTCCAGGTGCGGAAGGACTCGGGGGCGTCCTCGGCGAGGACGACGACCTGCTCCAGGTGCGGCAGCCCGGGCAGCGGTCCGTCGCCGGGGCCGTCGGCCGCGGCGCGGCGCAGGGAGGCGACGTAGGAGGTGCCGAGGAAGGTGCCGGTGACGAAGAGCAGCCGGGCCCGGCTGCGCCGGAGGACGTACGCGGCTTCGGTGCCCTTGAAACGGGTGTTGAGGGGGACGAGCACCGCGCCCGCGGAGACGGCGCCGAGCGCGGAGACGATCCACTCCAGGGTGTTGGGGGCCCACACGGCGACCCGGTCGCCCGGTTCGACCCCGGCGGCGATGCAGGCGGCCGCGGCGCGCTCGACGCGCTCGCCGAGCTGGGCGTAGTCGACGCGCACGCGTCCGTCGACGACGGCCTCGCGGTCGGCGAAGCGCGCCGCGGCGTCGCGCACGAGACCGGCGATGGTCCCCCATCGCAGATCGCCTCGCAGATCGCCCCGCAGATCGCCCCGGATGTCGTCGCGCCCGTCCTCGTGCCCGTCTGCGGTCATGGCGTGCCACCCTCCCCCGAACCCGAACCCAGTAGCTGACTAACCGTCAGATTAGCTGTAGCCTTCGCGGCTGTCAGTACTGGTGCACCCCGGAGGTGGCGATGGCGGCAACGCTCAAGGACGCGACGGCGATAGTCGGCATCGGGCAGACCGCCTTTGCCAAGCAACTGCCGCAGTCCGAGAAGGAATTGGCCTGCCGCGCCATTCTGGCAGCGCTCGCCGACGCGGGCATAGAGCCCGCCGAGGTCGATGCCTTCGCCTCCTACACCATGGAGGAGACCGACGAGGTCGAGGTCGCCAAGGCCATCGGCGCCGGCGACGTCACCTTCTTCTCCAAGGTCGGCTACGGCGGCGGCGGCTCCTGCGCCACCGTCGCCCACCTGGCCTCCGCCGTGGCCACCGGCCAGGCCACCGTCGGCGTCGCCTGGCGCTCGCGCAAGCGCGGCTCGGGCCCCCGCCCCTGGAAGAACACCGCCGTCCAGCTGCCCACCCCAGGCCAGTGGACCCGCCCCTTCGGCCTGCTGCGCCCGGCCGACGAGATCGGCATGCTGGCCCGCCGCTACATGCACGAGTACGGCGCCACCCGCGACCACCTCTTCAACGTGGCGATGGCCTGCCGCAACCGGGCCAACGAGAACCCGGCCGCGATGATGTACGAGCGCCCGCTGACCCGCGAGATGTACATGACCTCCCGCATGATCAGCGACCCGCTCTGCCTCTTCGACAACTGCTTGGAGACGGACGGGGCCCTGGCCTGCGTGGTCGTCTCCGCCGAGCGGGCCCGGGACTGCCGCCACAAGCCCGTCTACCTCCACTCCGTCGCCCAGGGCCTGCCGGCCCAGCACCACGGCATGGTCAACTACTGGAACGACGACCCCCTGTCGGGGCCCGCCTGGACGGCCGCCCGGCACCTGTGGAAGCAGGCGGACTTCGGGCCGCAGGACGTGGACGTCGCCCAGATCTACGACGCCTTCACCCCGCTGATCCCGCTCTCCCTCGAGGGCTACGGCTTCTGCGGCCGCGGCGAGGGCGCCGCCTTCACCGAGGGCGGGGCCCTGGAGATGGGCGGCCGGCTCCCGATCAACACGGGGGGCGGCGGCCTGTCCGAGGCGTACGTGCACGGCTTCAACCTGATCAACGAGGGCGTCAAGCAGCTGCGCGGCATCTCCACCGCCCAGGTGCCGGACGCCGCGACCTGCCTGGTGACGGCGGGCGAGGGTGTCCCGACGTCCGCGATCCTGCTGAGGAGCTGATCATGACCGCCGCTACCGAGGAATCGCTTCTTCTCCCGGTCCCCGACGAGGACGGCGCCCCCTTCTGGGAGTACGCCGCCCGGGGCGAACTCCGCGTCCAGGCCTGCACGGCCTGCGGCAGACTCCGCTTCCCGCCGCGCCCCTGCTGCCCGCACTGCCAGTCCTTCGGCTCCGAGTGGCAGCTGATGAGCGGCCGCGGCCGCATCTGGTCCTACGTCCAGCCGCATCCGCCGCTGCTGCCCGCCTACGCCGCGCAGGCCCCGTACAACGTGATCCTGGTGGAGCTCGCCGACGCCCCGCACATCCGGCTGGCCGGAAACCTGGTGACCTCGGCCGACGCCCCGCTGAACTCGATGAACCCGGCCCGGCTGCGCATCGGGGCGCGGGTCCAGGTGGTGTTCACCGAGACGGGCGGCGTGGCGGTGCCGCGCTGGGTCCTGGAGAAGTCGTGACGCTGCGGGTGGAGCGGGACAAGGCGAGCGGGGTCGCGGTCGTCACACTGGACCGGGAGCGCAGGCACAACGCGATCGACCTGGCGACGGCGGACGAACTGGCCCGGGTGTGGCGGGAGTTCCGGTTCGAGGACGAGGTGCGGGCGGTGGTGCTGACGGGCGCCGGGACGGCCGCCTTCTGCACGGGCATCGACCGGGGGGCGCAGGTGCCGCAGCCGGCGTCCCCGTACTCGGTCGACGATCCGCTCGTCTCCATCGGCCCGAAGGCCAACGACCTGTGGAAGCCGGTGATCGCCGCGGTCAACGGCATGGCGTGCGGCGGGGCCTTCTACCTGCTGGGCGAGGCGGAGTTCATCGTCTCCTCGTCCCGCGCGACGTACTTCGACCCGCACACCTCGTACGGGATGGTCAGCGCCTACGAGGCCGTGTACATGGCGCAGCGGATGCCCTTCGGGGAGGCCGCCCGGATGTCGCTGATGGGCACGGCGGAGCGGCTCTCCGCGCGGCGGGCGTACGAGATCGGCCTGGTCTCCGAGCTGGCCGAGCCCGCGGAGCTGCTCGAGGCGGCCGTGCGCGCGGCGGCCACCCTGGCCGGCTTCCCGACGGAGGCCGTGCAGGGCACCGTACGGGCCCTGTGGTCGGCGAAACAGGCGGCTCTCCAACAGGCCCTGGCCCAGGCCCCGGCGCTGATCGCGCTGGGCAACCTCCCCCCGGAGCGGCAGGCGGACCTGTTCGCGGGCCGGCGGCCGGGGACCGAGTTCAGGCTGCGCTGACGCGCCGGTCAGCGGGGCTTGCGGGACTTGGTGGCCTTGGGCGCCGGCGTCGTCTTGGACCCGCCGGAGGTCGAGCCGGGGGTGGAGCCGGAGGCGCTGGTGGTGGGCTTGCCGAGCCGGCAGTTCCGGACCTCCGCGGCGCGCGAGGGGGCGTCGAGGGCGACGTCGACCGTGCGGGTCTCGCGTGCCGCCAGATCCACCCGGACGACCTTGGACTCGACGGCGGCTCCCGCGGCGCCCTCCCGGTAGAGGTCGACCTCGAAGGTCGCCCTGCGGTCGAGCCGCGAGGTGAACCGCAGGGTGGTGACCGGTGTGGCGGAGCTCGTGCAGGTGACCACCACGACGGTGGCCGGGTCACCGCTCGGGCTCGCGGAGGAGGCGGCCGACGCGGACGCCGTACTGCCGCTGCCGCCGCTGTGGCTCTTCTTCTTGCTCTTGGAGCTGGAGCAGCCGCCCCCCTTGCCGCTGCTCTTGCTGCTCTTGCTCTTTCCGCCGCTGCTGCCGCCGCTCGACGAGAAACCGGTCAGCGCGAACACCACGGTCACCAGTACCGCGGTCAGTCTGATGTGACGCCCAGCCGCAGCCGCCATGGCCCGAACCCCTCCCGTTGGACAGACGGCCGGTCACGCTACCAGGGCCCCGGAAACGGCGGCGGCCCCGGCCCCCGGGAGGGGGCGGGGCCGACCGGCCGTGGTGGCGGGTGGTGATCAGGCGCCGACGACGCCCGAGGCCGCGATCTCGACCTTGCCCTTGGGGGCGCCGGACTGGGAGCCCAGGGCCTCGATCTGGTCGACGAGCTCCTGGCCCTCGACGACCTCGCCGAAGACGACGTGCTTGCCGTCGAGCCACGGGGTGAGGACGGTGGTGATGAAGAACTGCGAGCCGTTGGTGTTGCGGCCGGCGTTCGCCATCGACAGCAGGTACTTGCGGTCGTGCTTCAGCTGGAAGTTCTCGTCCTCGAACTTCTCGCCGTAGATGCTCTTGCCGCCGGTGCCGTTGTGGTTGGTGAAGTCACCGCCCTGCAGCATGAACTGGGGAATGATGCGGTGGAAGCCGGAGCCCGCGTAGCCGAAGCCGTTCTGGCCGGTGCACAGCTCGCGGAAGTTGCGCGCGGTCTTCGGGACGACCTCGTCGAAGAGGCTGAAGACGATGCGGCCGGCGTGCGCGCCGTTGATGTTGATGTCGAAGTAGACGTTGTCGCTCATGGGGTCCATCCTGTCACTCCCGGTGCGTTCCGCTACCGGGAGGGGGCCGAGTCGCCTCAGCCGCTCGTACGGGTGCCCGTGCCCTTCGCCGCGTCCAGTGCGTACACGCAGCGGTCCTTGCTGCACGCGTAGACCACGCCCGCCTCGGCCACCGGGGCGCCGGTGATCTCGCCGCCCGTGGCCAGCTTCCAGCGCAGCTGGCCGCCCGACGCGTCCAGCGTGTACAGGCAGTGGTCGGCCGAGCCGAAGTGCACCCGGCCGTCCGCGACCGCCGGGAGGCCGGTGATCTCGCCGCCCGCCGCGAACCGCCACTTCGGGGTGCCGGTGACCGCGTCGAGCGTGTACAGGGCGCTGCCCGCGCCCAGGTGGACGTTGCCGTTCGCGACGAGCACCGGGTCCGGGGAGGTGCGCGCCTCGGTCGCGATGCGCCAGCGGTCCTGGCCGGTGGCCGCGTCCAGGGCGTAGACGGTGCCCAGGTAGTCGGCGAGGTAGACCCCGCCGCCGGTGACCGCGGCGCCCGGAGCGAAGGCCGGGGGCGCCAGGAAGACCGCGGGGGCCTCGAAGTGCCAGCGGACCCGGCCCGAGGCCCGGTCCACGGACAGCACGCGGGTGCCGGCGGCGACGTACACGTTGCCGTCGGGGGCCGGGGTGACCCGTACCGGGACGTTTCCGCAGGAGGCCGCGTCGCCGACCGGATAGGACCAGGACTCGCGGCCGCTGCGGGCGTCGAGCGCGCGCAGCCGGGCGTCCTGCCACACGTACACGGTGCCGTCGTGGAGGACGGGGGCCGCCTCCGGGGTTTCGAAGTCGGTCTGCGCGCCGGTCAGCTCCCACAGCTTCTGGCCGTTGGACGCCTCCCAGCCCTGTACGCCGCCGCCGCGGGTGGCGGTGACCACGGTGCCGCGGTCCGCGCGCAGGGCGTACACCCAGGCGTCGGCGGACACCCGCCACCGCTCGGAGCCGTCGGAGGCGTCGAGCGCGAACAGCGAGGGGCCGTCGGAGGCGTGGATGCGGCCGTCGGCGACGGCCATGGACCAGGCGACGTCGCGGGTCTTGAACTGGCGGCGCCCGCTCGCCACGTCGAGGGCGTGCACCTCGAAGGAGGTGACGTAGAGCAGGTCGCCGGCGACGGTGGGGGTGCCCCAGACGTCGTTGGACATGCGGAAGCGCCACGGCCGCCACCGGCCGCTGTCCGGGGCCGGGGCGGGGGCCGGTACGGCCGCCAGCACGGCGGGGGCGGCCGCCGAGCCGCCCGGCGGGCGGATCCAGCCGGTCGCCGAGTCGGCGGCGGCGTGCAGGGCGGGCGCCGAGGCGCTCGCGCGCGGCCCGGGCCCGATCGGCACCGGGGAGCCGGCCAGCAGGACGGGCTCGCCCGACGGGGACGGGGACATCGGCGGGTGGTGCGGGCGCTGCGGCACGGCTCGCCCGGCTACCGCGGGGGGAGCCCCCAGGCCGGTGCGCGGGTCCACCCACGGCTCGGCGCCGCGCGGGCGGCGGTGCGTGGCGGGGCCCGAGATCGGCCCCCGGGCGCCGGATCCGGATGCCGCTCCGCCGTCGCGGCCGGGGCCGGGCGCGGGGACCGGTACGGCGGCGGCGGGCGTGCGGTTGCCCGCCCGGCGGGCCTCGATCATCGCGACGGCCCGCGCGGGGAGCCAGGCCGAGGCCGTCCCGCTGTCGTCGCCGCCGTCGAAGAGGTGCGGGGCGAGCTGCGCCTGGAGGTCGGCCGGGGTCGGCCGCAGGGCTGCGTCCATCTGCATGCAGGACTCGATGAGCGGCCGCAGCTCGGCGGGCAGGCCCTCCAGGTTGGGGCCCTCGCGCAGCAGCATGAAGACCGTCTCCACCGGGTTGGCCCCGTGGTACGGCGGGTGCCCGGTCGCAGCGAAGACGAGCGTGGAGCCGAGCGAGAAGACGTCGCTGGCACCCTTGACGCTGCGCGAGTCCTTGGCCTGCTCGGGAGACATGTAGGCGGGGGTGCCGACGGCGACGTTCGTCATGGTCAGGCGCGTGTTGGAGACCCCGCTCGCGATACCGAAGTCGATCACGCGCGGCCCGTCCTCGACGACGAGCACGTTGGACGGCTTCAGGTCGCGGTGGACCAGCCCCGCGCCGTGGATGGACTGCAGGGCCTCGGCGATGCCGGCCGCGAGCCACCGTACGGCCTGGGCGGGCATGGGCCCGCACTCGTTGACGATCTCCTCCAGGGAGGGCGCCGGGACGTAGGCGGTGGCCAGCCACGGCACGGCGGCGCGCGGGTCGGCGTCGACCACGGCCGCGGTGTAGAAGCCGGACACGGCACGGGCCGCCTCCACCTCGCGGGTGAAGCGGACCCGGAACAGCTGGTCCTCGGCGAGCTCGGTGCGCACCGTCTTGATCGCGACCCGCCGTCCGGACGCGGACCGCGCGAGATAGACCAGCCCCATGCCGCCGGCGCCGAGCCGTCCCAGCACCTCGAAGGGGCCGATCCGTCTCGGGTCGTGCTGCGTCAGCTGCTCCACCACTCGCCTCCACACCTCCCCGTACGGGCCCTCGCTCCGGGCCCGCTTCCAGCGGCGCGCGACGCCGGTACGGGGCCTTGCCCCGTGCAGCGTCTCACTCCGGGCGCCGCCCGGTCGCGCAACCCCGATTCTGTCAGGCCCGCGCCCGGTCCGGCCCCGGCACGGCGAGGCGTACGGGGGTGGGATAGCCCACTGCCCGCCGCGCCCGCTAGGCCGGCAGCCTCGTCCGGGGTTCCGAGAGGAGCCCGAAGACCGCCCCCTGATTGTCGGCGACGACGGCGATGCGCCCGTACGGCGTGTCGAAGGGCTCGGCGGTGACGCGGCCGCCGAGCCGCTGCACCATCGCGACGGACTGGTCGCAGTCGGGGACGGCGAAGTAGGCGAGGAAGTGCGCGGGCATGATCTCCGGGAAGGCGTCGGTGATCAGGCTGCGGCCGAGGACGGCGGTGTCGCTGCCGGGCGCGCTGCCGGGCGGGGACCAGACGCGGTACTCGACGCCGGCGTCGTTCTGGTCCTCCGGGACGTAGCCGAAGACCTTGGCGTAGAAGGCGTCCACGGCGTCGCGGGCGCGGGTGTAGACCTCGCTCCAGCAGTACGTGTACGGCTCCCTCTGGGCTTCGAAGCCGTGGTGGGTGCCGGGCTGCCAGAGGCCGAAGACGGCGCCGCCGGGGTCGGCGGCCATCGCGGCGGTCCCGTACGGGCCGACCGGCATGGGGTCCATCACCATCTGGCCGCCGGCGGCGCGGATGCGCTGGGCGCAGGCGTAGGCGTCGGTGGTGTAGAGGTAGATCCCCCATACGGTGGGCATCCGGCCGTCGGGCTTGGGGGCGAGGGCGGCGACGTTGCGGCCGCGGCTGTAGGCCTGGGTGTAGTGGCCGTACTCGGCGCCCGCGCTGTCCCCGAAGGTCCACCCGAAGAGCTCACCGTAGAAGCGCTTGCCCGCCTCGACGTCCGGAAGTGAGGCGTCCACCCAGCAGGGTGCGCCTTCCGCGAATGCGGCCATGAGCCCGGTTCCTTCCGTTGTGCGGGGGTGTGTACCGTCCCACGTCTCCCGCGCATCCCACCTCTCCCAGCCATGGTCCGCCCGAAAACTTGTCCACAGCCTGTTGATAAGACTATTCGGGGGAAACGCAGAGGAAGCGGGCGACCCGCCCCGGCGGGGGGCCTTCCCGGGATCGGCCGGGGCCCGGGCCGGGCCCCGCCGGGGATCCGGCCGGATTCCGCCCCCGCGGCCGGGCCGGACGGGCTCCAGCCCAGGCCAGGGACCCCGTAACCCCATTTGCAGGCGGCCGAATAGCGCGCCGATCACCCCTCGGTAAGCTGACGGCATGACAGGACAAGTACGCACCGTCGACGGGCGTGTCGCCGGCCGGCGCGGCCAGGCGACGCGGCAGAAGCTGCTCGACTGCCTCAGCGAGATGCTCAGCTCCTCGCCGTACCGCGACGTCAAGGTGATCGACGTCGCGCGCAAGGCCGGTACCTCCCCCGCGACCTTCTACCAGTACTTCCCGGACGTCGAGGGCGCCGTCCTGGAGATCGCCGAGGAAATGGCCACCGAGGGCGCGCAGTTGACGCAGCTCGTCGAGGGCCGCACCTGGGTGGGCAAGTCCGGCTGGGCCGCCGCCGAGGAACTCGTCGAAGGCTTCCTGGACTTCTGGCGTCGCAACGACGCGATCCTGCGGGTCGTCGACCTCGGCGCGGCCGAGGGCGACAAGCGGTTCTACAAGATCCGCATGAAGATCCTCAACTCCGTCACCAACTCCCTCACGGAGTCGATGAAGGAGCTCCAGGCCAAGGGCAAGGTCGACAAGGACATCAGCCCCGCGGCGATGGCCGGTTCGCTGGTCGCGATGCTGGCCGCGGTCGCCTCGCACCAGAAGGGGTTCACGACCTGGGGCGTCAAGCAGACCGAGCTCAAGCCGAATCTGGCGCTGCTCGTCCACCTCGGCATCACGGGCAAGAAGCCGACCAAGTGACGGCGGGCCCTGGAGAGGGTCCGCCGCCCCGGCACCGATGTCCCCCGCACACGCCTGTGATCAGCGGCGCTCCAGGCGGAACAGCCTGATCTCGCGCTCGATGCGCGCCTGGTACGTCGCGTAGGGCGGCCAGAACCCCAGCACCGCCCGCCATGCCGCCGCACGTTCCTCGCCCGCCAGCAGCCGGGCCCGTACGGCGATGTCCTGGCCCTTCCAACTCACGGACGCGTCCGGGTGCTTGAGCAGGTTCCCGGTCCACGCCGGGTGCCCGGGCCGGCCGAAGTTGGAGCCGATGAGCAGCCAGCTCACCCCGTCCTCCTCGGGCATGCAGGCGAGCGGGGTGGTGCGCGGCTCGCCGGTCTTGGCGCCCTTGGCGGTGAGGACCACGCCCGGCAGCATCCGGGCGCTGAGCATGACCTTGCCGCGGGTCAGTTTGTGCACCGCCTTGTCCATCGCGGGGATGAAGTGCGGTGCGATCTTGGCGAACAGCCTGGTCGAGGAGACCTTCTGCATGAGCTTGACGCCGGGGGCCACGCGAGCCATCAGACGGCCACCTTCTCGGATACGGGCGCGGATGCGGGTGCGCACGGGGGTGCGCATGGGGGTGCGGCGGACGGGGGGAACAGCCCCGCGCGGTCCGCGGCGTGCGCCCGCAGCCGGTGGACCGGGCCGAACAGCAGCTCGTCGGCCGCCGCCCGCTTGAAGTAGAGGTGCGCGTCGTGCTCCCAGGTGAAGCCGATGCCGCCGTGCAGCTGGATCGCCTCGCCCGCGGCAGTGCGCAGTGCCTCCAGGGCCTGGGCGAGCGCGAGGCCGCCCTGCCGGGGGTCCCAGGCGGCGTAGTAGGCCGCCGAGCGGGCCGCCTCCACCTGCACGTAGAGGTCGGCGAGGCGGTGCTTGACCGCCTGGAAGGAGCCGATCGCCCGGCCGAACTGCTCGCGCCGGCACACGTACTCCACGGTGCGGGCGAGCGCCTGGCCGGCGGCGCCGACCGCCTCGGCGGCGAGGACGGCGGCGGCGGTGCGGCCGGTGGCGGCCAGGGCCTCGAGCACGTCGTCCTGTTCGGCGCCCAGCAACTCGGCCGGCACATCACGCAGTTGGATCCGGGCCTGGGGGCGGGTCTCGTCCAGGGTGGTCTGCCGTTGCCTTACGAGGCCGGGTGCCTCCTGCCGTACGAGGAAGAGGAGGGTGCGGCTGCGGGCGAAGCCGCCGGTGTGCGCGGCGACCAGCAGCAGTGAGGCACTGTGCCCGTCGAGCACCTGGGCGGCCTCCCCGTACAGCCGCCAGCCGCCGTCCGCTCCGGCGGCGGCGCGGGCCTGGACCCCGCCCGCGCGGCCGCCGCCGGACCACGGGCCGGCGGCGTTGTCGCCGGTCAGCGCGAGGGCGGTGGCCAGTGCCGGGCCGGGGACGGCGAGGGCGGCGGTGAGTCCTCCCGCGGCCAGCGGCGGGAGCAGCGCGGAGCGCTGGGCGGTGCTGCCGAGGGCGGTGATCAGCGGAACGCAGAGCGCGGCGGTGGCGAGCAGCGGGGAGGGCAGCAGCACCCGCCCGGTCTCCTCGCAGGCCAGCGCCAGGTCGGCGGGGGCGCAGCCGACGCCCCCGTACTCCTCGGCGACGGCGAGGCCGGGCAGCCCGAGCCGCTGGGCGAGCTGCTCCCACAGCTCGCGGTCGTATCCGGCATGGGTGCGGACGGCGGCCTTGACCTCGTCGGGGCCGCAGCGTTTGCCCAGGATCTCGCGCAGGGTACGGCGTATCTCGTCCTGCTCCGCGGTGAAGGCGGCATCCATCGTCGGGCTCCTCCCCGTAACTGACGGGGCGTCATGTTAGGTCGGGCGGCGGCAGATGCACAGGGGGAGGGCGCGAGGGGCTAGAAACTGACGATCCGTCAGCTGTACCGTCTCGGCATGCCTGGACTCACACCCGCGCCCTCGCCCTCCGCCCGCCCGCGCCGGAGGGTCGCGGTGGTCGGCGTCGCGCTCTCCGACTGCGGTCGGGTCGACGGCCCCACCCCGTACGCCCTGCACGGGCAGGCCGCCCGGCGCGCCCTGGCCGACTCCGGCCTCGACCGCTCCGTCATCGACGGCTTCGCCTCGGCCGGCCTCGGCACGCTCGCGCCGGTCGAGGTGGCCGAGTACCTGGGCCTGCGCCCCACCTGGGTCGACTCCACCTCGGTGGGCGGCTCGACCTGGGAGGTCATGGCGGCCCACGCGGCGGACGCGATCGCGGCCGGGCACGCCAACGCCGTGCTGCTGGTCTACGGGTCCACGGCCCGCGCCGACATCAAGGCCCGCCGGCGCACCTCGAACCTCTCCTTCGGGGCGCGGGGGCCGCTGCAGTTCGAGGTGCCGTACGGCCACACGCTGATCTCCAAGTACGCGATGGCCGCCCGCCGCCACATGCACGAGTACGGGACGACGCTGGAGCAGCTCGCTTCGGTGGCCGTGCAGGCACGGGCGAACGCGGCGACGAACCCGGACGCGATGTTCCGCGAGCCGCTGACGGTGGAGGACGTCCTGTCCTCCGAGATGATCGCGGACCCCTTCACGAAGCTGAACTGCTGCATCCGCTCGGACGGCGGCTGCGCGGTGCTCCTGGCGGCGGAGGACTTCGTCCCGGACACGGCCAAGGCCCCGGTGTGGATCCTGGGCTCCGGCACGTCCGTCTCCCACACCGCCATGTCGGAGTGGGAGGACTTCACGGTGTCCCCCGCGGCGGTCTCGGGCCGCATCGCGTTCGAACGGGCGGGCCTGACCCCGGCGGACGTGGACGTGGCCGAGATCTACGACGCCTTCACGTACATGACCCTGGTGACCCTGGAGGACCTCGGCTTCTGCGCGAAGGGCGAGGGCGGCGCCTTCGTGGAGAAGGGCCGGCTGCTGCGCGACGGGGAACTCCCGGTCAACACGGACGGCGGCGGCCTCTCGGCCTGCCACCCGGGGATGCGCGGCCTGTTCCTCCTGGTCGAGGCGGTCCGCCAGCTCCGCGGCGAGGCCGGCGCCGGACAGGTCGTGAAACGCGGCGGCCGCCTCCCGGAGGTGGCCCTGGCCTCGGGCACCGGCGGCTGGTTCTGCTCGTCGGGGACGGTGATCCTGGGCCGGGGCTGACCCCGTCACGGCACCGTCACCCCGGCCCCCACGGCGCCGGCCTCCGGATGCGGCATGCACCGGATGGGACGACCATCAAAAGAGGCGGCGGACTTCCTCGGCGAGGAGGAGCCGTGACACATCTGGCTCGGATCCCACTCGAGGGCGGGGGCTCCCTCCTGGTGGAGGCTTCGGCCCCGGCTCAGGGACCGGTGAAGGCAGGGCGGGTCGGCGACGCCATCCGCGAGCTGCCGGGAAATCTGCAAGAGGCCCTCGGCTCGGTCGCCGAGGCGGCGCGCGCCACGCTCGACCAGCTGCGCAAGGCCGGCCCCGACGCGATCACGATCGAGTTCGGCGTCGACCTGGCGGTCGAGGCCGGAGCCGTGATCACCAAGAGCAGCCTCAACTCCCATCTGAAGGTCACCATGACGTGGACGAAGGAGAATCGCGGCCGTCCCGGTGCGGGCGGGCACGGGGAATGATCCCGTGGACGTCACCGGAAGGAACGGCAACGGCCCGGGCAGTGACCGCACCACCGGGCTGCCCCTCGCCGTCGCGCAGATCCTCGGACCGGACGACGAGGTGGCCGGCGCCGGTTTCCTGATCGCCGACGGCATCCTGGCCACCTGCGCGCACGTCATACGCGCCGCCGGCAGCGGGCCCGGCGCGAGGGTGCGGCTGCTCTTCCCCCACCTGGAGGGCGCGCCCGGGGCGGAGGGACTCGTCCTGGACGAGGCGTGGCGTGACCCGGAGGCCGAAGACGTGGCCCTGGTGCGGCTGAGCGGAGCGCCGAGCCGGCCGGCGCCGCTGGCGCTGGGTGCGGCGGCGGGCTGCGGGGGTCACCGGGTGCGCTCGTTCGGCTTCCCGGCCCAGGCCCCGCCGGGCGGTCACTACGGCTACGGCTCGGCCGGGGACCTGCTGCCGCCCACCGGGAGCAGGGGCGTCCATCTCCAGTTGACCGACGCGAACGACCTGACCACCGGGTTCAGCGGCGGGCCGGTCGTCAACGAAGTCACCGGCCTGGTCATCGGCATGCTCACCGAGATCACCGCCCCCGACGAACACGAGCGCGGGCAGGGGATCGCCTACGTCACCCCCACGGAGGTGCTCCGGGACATCTGGCCCGAGCTGACCGAGCTGGACATCTGCCCCTACCGCGGGCTCGAGCCGTTCACCGCGGAGCACGCCCGGTGGTTCGAGGGCCGCAAGGACGCGGTGCGGCAGGTACTGGCGAACCTGGCCGAGCATCGGGTCACCCTGCTGCTCGGCCCCTCCGGCTCGGGCAAATCCTCCTTGATCCAGGCCGGTGTCCTCCCCGCACTGGCGGCGGGCGGGCTGCCCGGCAGTGACCGGTGGCTGCCCGTGATCGTCAGGCCGAGGCAGAACCTGCTGGACGAACTCGAACGCGGCGGACTGCCCGGGGCCGTACAGGAGGGACTCGCCACAGCGGTCACCCGCAAACTCGCGGCCGAACCGGACTGCGAGCGCGTCATCCTGATCATCGACCAGTTCGAGGAGCTCCTCACCCTGCCGTCCGGCCGCAGACAGGTCCAGCGCCGCCTGGCCGCCACGGACCAGATCACCACGGCGGTCAGAGAACACGGCAGGCTCAGCGTGATCCTGATCATGCGCGACGACTTCTACCCCCAGCAGGCGGCCCTGGCCCCCAAGCTGCTGGAAGCCGCGATGCCCGGACTCCTCAACATGCCGGGCACCCTGAGCCAGCACGACCTGCACGAGGTCATCACGCTGCCCGCCCAGAACGCGGGCGCCCACTTCGAGCAGGCGCTGCCCGAGCAGATCACCATCGACGTCCTCGCCATCAGCCCCCAGGGAGCCACGGGCCTCAGTGCACCGGTCACCGTGCTGCCCCTCCTGGAGCTGACGCTCAGCCAGCTGTGGCAGAGGCGCCACGACGGGTACCTCACCCACGACGCCTACCGGCGGATCGGCGGAGTCACCGGCAGCCTGACCACGTGGTGCGACACCGCCCTGGACCAGCTTCCCCCCGGCCACCGGCCCATCGCACAGCGCATCCTGACCTCTCTGGTGCACTCCGCCGACCCCGACCGCAACGTCCCCGCCGTGCGCGAGCAGGTGCCCCTGCAAGAGCTGCGCGAACTGGCCGCGGACGTCAGCGGGGGGCCCGACAGCGGCGAGGACATCGACGAGGTGCTGGCCGCCCTCACCCGTCATCGCATCATCACCACCCACACACCCCGCGTCTCCCTGCTCCGCAACGCCCCTCCCGCGGTGCCGGTGGCCGAGCTGATCCACGACGCGCTCATCCGCGACTGGCCGACCCTGCGCGAATGGGTCGGCCAGGACCACCGCTTCCAGGAGTGGCTCGACCACACCCGCGTACGACAGGCCCGCTGGGCGGAAGGGAACCACCCCGGAGACCTGCTCGGCGGAACAGCCCTCGCGGAAGGCCTCGAGTGGTCACGCCAGCGCCGGCTGCCGGGCGAGATCTCCGCCTTCCTCACCACCAGCGAGAACCGCAAGCAGGCCCACACCCGGCGCAGCAAACGCCTCAACATGATCCTGGCCGCCTTGCTCGCCCTCGCACTCATCGCCGCGGGAGGAGCCGTCTGGCAGTGGCACACGGTCGGCGAGGAGCGACAGGAAGCCCTGTCCCGTCAGCTCGCCGCGCAGTCGGGCCCCCTCCTCAACGGAAACCCCGACCTTGCTTCACTGCTGGCCATCCACGCCTACCGGACCAGCCACACGCCCGAGTCCGAGGCGAGCCTGCGCAACGCCGCCGCCTCCCCCCTGAAGAAGCGCCTGTCCGGCCACGGCTCCTGGGTCCATTCGGTGGCGTTCAGCCCGGACGGACACACGCTCGCCAGCGGCAGCGGCGACAAGACCGTACGGCTGTGGGACACCGCGACCGGCAAGACCCGCGAGATCCTCGCCGGCCACACCGACATGGTGACCTCGGTGACGTTCAGTCCGAACGGACGCACCCTCGCCAGCGGCAGTTGGGACGAAACCGTACGGCTGTGGGACATCGCCACCCGCACGGAGCGCGCCAAGCTGACCGGCCACACCGAGCCCGTGACCTCGGCGGCGTTCAGCCCGGACGGACGCACCCTCGCCACGGGCGGCGACGACAGGACCGTACGGCTGTGGGACACCGACACCGGCAAGACTCGCACCATTCTGACCGGGCGCGTCGGCGCCGTGACCTCGCTGGCGTTCAGCCCGAACGGACGGACGCTCGCCACCGCGAGCGGAAACACCGTACGGCTGTGGAACGCCTCCGACGGGACCCCGCGCACCACCCTGAGCGGCCACACCGACACCGTGTACGCGGTGGCGTTCAGCCCGAACGGACGCACCCTCGCCAGCGGCAGCTGGGACTTCAGCGTGCGGCTGTGGGACACCGCCACCGGCCAGAGCCGCTCCCCCTTGACCGGGCACTCCGCTGCCGTGGTGGCCGTGGCGTTCAGCCCGGACGGACGCACCCTCGCCTCCGGCAGCAGCGACCATTCCGTATGGCTGTGGGACGTCGCCACCGGCACCCCGCGCACTACCCTGACCGGCCACACCGGCGAGGTGGGTGCTGTGGCCTTCAGCCCGAACGGGCACATCCTCGCCACCGCCGGCACCGACAAGAGCGTAAGGCTGTGGGACACCGCCACCGGCAGGGCCCGCGCCACTCTGACCAGCCACACCGGGCCCGTCTGGTCGGTGGCGTACAGCCCGGACGGGCGCACCCTCGCCACCGGCAGCGGCGACAAGACCGTACGGCTGTGGGACACCGCCACCGGCAAGCCCCGCGCCCCCTTGAAGGGCCATACCGACGAGGTGTACTCGGTGGCGTTCAGCCCAGACGGACGCACCCTCGCCAGCGGCAGTCTCGACAAGACCGTACGGCTGTGGGACGTCGCCACCGGCACGTCCCGCGCCCCCCTGCACGGCCATACCGACGAGGTGTACTCGGTGGCGTTCAGCCCGAACGGGCACCTGCTCGCCACCGCGAGCCGCGACGCGACCGTGCGGCTGTGGGACACCGCCACCGGCGCCGAGCGTGACATGCTGACCGGACACGAGGACACCGTGGACTCGGTGGCCTTCAGCCCGGACGGGCGGACCATGGCCACGTGCAGTCACGACAAGACCGTACGGCTGTGGGACGTCGCCAGCGGCACGGAGCGCACCACCCTGAACGGCCATACCGACGCGGTCTGGTCGGTGGCGTTCAGCCCGGACGGGCGCACCCTCGCCACGGCGAGCGACGACTACACCGTCCGGCTGTGGGACGTGGCCACCGGCAAGACCCGCACCACCCTCCTCGGCCACACCGACCGGGTGTACTCGGTGGCGTTCAGCCCGGACGGACGCACCCTCGCCAGCGGCAGTCTCGACCTCACCGTGCGGCTGTGGGACGTGGCCACCGGCAAGGGCCGTGCCACACTGGCCGGCCACCCCGACGCGGTGTACTGGGTGGCGTTCAGCCCGGTGGGAAACACCCTCGCCTCCAGCAGTGCGGACACGACCGTGAGGCTGTGGGACCTCACCCTCCCGGAGCCTGCTGCCGCGATCGAGAAGATCTGCGAGACCGTCAACCGCGACCTGACCCCGGAGGAGCGGGCGGCGTACCTGCCGGGCCAGTCGCCCGACCCCGTCTGCCCCACCCGCGAAAGCGCCGTCCCGGCCCAGGGCTAGGCTCGCGGCATGACGAGCGAGACGAGCGCCGACGAGTTCCGTGCCGCCCTGCACTCCCTGCGCGTGTGGGACGTTCCGCTTCCCGGCTTCGATGCCGAGGGTGCGCCCGGGGAGCCGCTCGGGCTGTTTCGGGAGTGGTTCGTGCAGGCCGTCTCGGCGGGGCAGGTGGAGCCGCACGTCGTGAGTCTGGCGACCGTGGACGGCGCGGGGCGGCCCGACGTGCGCGTCCTGATGCTGCACGACGCCGACGAGCGCGGCTGGCACTTCGCCTCGCACGCCACCAGCGCCAAGGGGGTGCAGCTGGCCGGGCAGCCGGCGGCCGCGCTCGCCTTCTACTGGCCCGCCGTGGGGCGCCAGGTGCGCGTCCGGGGCCGGGTCGGCGCGTGCGGGCCGCGGGAGAGCCGGGCGGACCTGGCGGTCCGCTCGCGCGGGGCCCTCGCCGCCGCGCTCACGGGCCGCCAGAGCGAGGTGCTCGGCTCGCGCGAGGAGCTCGTACGCGCCTCCGCGGACGCCTGGGAGCGGGCCGGTGCCGAGCCGGACGCCCCGGCACCGACCTGGACGCGGTACGTGCTGGACGCGGACGAGGTCGAGTTCTTCCAGGGCGACGCCGCGCGCCGGCACGTACGGCTGCGGTACCGGCGCGACCCGGCCGGGGCGTGGGTGCGCGAGCTCCTCTGGCCCTGAGGCCTAGGCCGCCGGTTCGAAGACCGGGACGTGCAGGCCCTGCGCGGCCTCGCGGAAGGCGACCGTCAACGGCATGCCGATGCGGAGGTCCGGCGCGGGGCAGGCGACGACCTCCGTCATCATCCGCGGGCCCTCCGCCAGGTCGACGACCGCCGCCGTGTACGGGACGCGCGTGCCGAAGGGCGGGAGGTCGTTGCGGTGGATCACCGACCAGGTGTAGAGGGTCGCGCGGCCGCTCGCCGCCTCCCACGCCACCCGGTCCTCGCCCGCCCAGCAGAACGGGCAGAACTCCCGCGGGTAGTGGTGCGCCCGCCCGCAGTCCGCGCAGCGGCGCAGCAGCAGCCGGCCCTCGGCCGCCGCGTCCCAGTAGGGGCGGGTGAACCCGTCCGCCTCCGGGAGGTCGTAGCGCACGTCGTTCACGGGAACAGTCCGATCGCCGCGTCGAGGGACCAGGTCTGCCAGGACATGGCCGTCAGGGCGACCAGCGAGATGAGCGCCATCATCGCGTTCTGGCCCTGCTCCGCCCAGTCGTGGATCATCAGCACCAGGTAGATCAGGTTCAGCAGCAGCCCGCCCACCAGCGCGACCGGGGTCAGGAAGCCGAGCACGAGGCCGAGCCCGAGGGCGAGTTCCGCGTAGACGACGATGTACGCCATCATCTTGGGCCGCGGTTTCACGACCAGCTCGAAGCCGCCCTTGACGAAGGTCCAGCGGTGCTTGCCCGCGATGTCGGCGGCCCAGGCGATGCCGGTGCCGCGCTCGAACCAGCCCTTCTTGTCCTTGTGCCGCCAGCTCTCCAGCCACCACAGGCCGAGGCCTATCCGGAGCACGGCGAGCCATTCGGCCCCACTGAGCCAGACGGTCTGCATCGGCAGCCCCCACCCCTTCTTCTTGTCTGACGGTACGTCAGTCCAGCGGATCCGGGGCGATCCCGCAAGAGTCCGGCCGTCCGTGATCGATCCGCAATCGATTCCCCGCCCGACCGAGACCCATCAACTCAGCGTGGCGATACGATCACACCTCATGCCAGGAGTCCCCGCAGCACCCGACATGACCACCCAGCCCCGCCCCGTGTACGTCATCGGCGGCGGTCCCGGCGGCCTCGCCGCCGCCGCCGCGCTGCGCGCCCGCGGGGTCCGCGCCGTGGTCGTCGAGAAGTCCGACGAGGTCGGCGCGTCCTGGCGGCGGCACTACGACCGGCTGCACCTGCACACCACGCGCCGGCTCTCGGCGCTCCCCGGCCTGCCCATGCCGCGCCGCTTCGGCCGGTGGGTCTCGCGCGACGACGTGGTGCGCTACCTGGAGAAGTACGCCGAGTTCCACGAGCTGGAGATCGTCACGGGCGTCGAGGTCACCCGCCTGGAGACCGACGGGAACGGCGGCTGGACCCTGCACGCCACCGGCGGGCGGGTGCTCACCGCCGCGGCCGTGGTCGTCGCCACCGGCTACAACCACACGCCCAGGCTCCCCGACTGGCCCGGCCGGGACACGTACAGCGGGCAGCTGCTGCACGCCGCCGACTACCGCGCCCCGGGGCCGTACGCGGGCCGCGACGTCCTGGTCGTCGGCGTCGGGAACACCGGCGCCGAGATAGCCGTCGACCTCGCCGAGGGCGGCGCCGCCCGGGTGCGGCTCGCCGTCCGCACGGCCCCGCACATCGTGCGCCGCTCCACCGCCGGCTGGCCGGCCCAGCGCACGGGGATCCTCGTACGCCGGCTGCCCGTGTCCCTCGTGGACCGGCTGGGCGCGCTCGTCGCCAAGGCGTCGGTCCCCGACCTGTCGGCGTACGGGCTCCCGCGGCCCGCCACCGGCCTGTACAGCAGGGTCAAGGAGGGGGCGATCCCGGTCCAGGACGTCGGCCTGATCGACGCGGTCCGCGCGGGGCGGGTGGAGCCCGTGGCCGCCGTGGAGGGCTTCGACGGCGCGGAGGTGGTGCTCGCGGACGGCTCGCGGATCGCCCCGGACGCGGTGGTCTCGGCGACCGGATACCGCCGCGCCCTGGAGGGCCTGGTGGGCGGGCTGGACGGCGTGCTCGACGAGCGCGGGCGGCCCCGTACGCACGGCGCCCGCACCTCCGCACAGGCCCCCGGCCTGTACTTCACCGGCTTCTCCAACCCCATCAGCGGGATGTTCCGGGAGATGGCCCGGGACGCCGAGGAGATCGCCCGGGCCGTGCAGCGCGGGCTGCGCGCCGCCCGCGCCTGAGGCCCGATCCGGCCGGAATGGCACTCTGGACCGCCCCCGAGGGGATCTGACACCGTTCCACACACCACCTCCACCACCTTTCCTGCGCAGCCCTGTTCCTGACGGCACGTCAGTTCAGTAATCTGACTACACGTCAGTTATCGAGTTCCATCGAGGTTCATCGAGCAGGAGCGGGCGGAACGATGCTTGGATCTACTCACGGCACCCTCACCACCGACTTCCGCGCACGTGTCGAGGCCTGCGGGGAGTCCCCCAGAACGGCCGTCCACTCCTCTGCGCCGCCCTCCGCCGAGGACGCGGTCGCCCTGGACGTCAGCGGACGGCCCCTGCACTCCGACGTCCCCGACCTGGACCGGTTCTTCCGGCCCGAGTCGGTCGCCGTCATCGGCGCCTCGGACGCCGAGGGCAGAGCGAACACCGGCATCACCCGCCAGCTCATCGCCTGGGCGCAGCGCGTCGGCGCACGCGTCCACCCGGTGCACCCGACCCGCGAGAGCGTCTTCGGCCTGCCCTGCGTGGCCTCGGTCGCCGCCCTGCCCGAACAGGTGGACCTCGCCGTCCTCCTCGTCGCCGACCCGCTCCCCGTCATCGAGGAACTCGCCGAGACCAAGGTGAAGTTCGCCGTCGCCTTCGCCTCCGGCTTCGCCGAGACCGGGGAGGCGGGAGCCGCCGCCCAGGCCCGCCTGACGGCCGCCGTCGGCCGCTCGGGCCTGCGCCTGCTGGGGCCCAACACGAACCTCAACGCCTTCGAGGAGTTCCGCGAGGACCTCGACGGCCCGGCCATCGCGCTGATCACCCAGTCCGGCCACCAGGGGCGGCCCGTCTACACCCTCCAGGAGCTGGGCATCCGCCTCTCCCACTGGGCGCCGACCGGCAACGAGGCCGACCTGGAAACCTCCGACTTCATCTCCTACTTCGCCGAGCAGCCCGAGGTCGGTGCCATCGCCTGCTACGTGGAGGGCCTCAAGGACGGCCGGTCCTTCCTGCTCGCCGCCGACCGGGCGGCGCGCAACGGGGTACCGGTCGTCGCCGTCAAGGTCGGCCGCACCGAGACCGGCGCCCGGATGGCCGCCTCCCACACCGGGAAGCTGACCGGCGCGGACACCGTCGTGGACGCCGCCATGCGCCAATTCGGCGTCATACGGGTGGACGGGCTGGACGAGCTCCAGGACACCGCCGCCCTGCTCGCCCGGGCCCGCAGGCCCAAGGCCGACGGCGTCGTCGTGTACTCCATCTCCGGTGGCACCGGAGCCCACTTCTCCGACCTGGCGACGGAGGCCGGGCTCAGCCTGCCGGCCCTCTCCCGGGCCAAGCAGGACGAGCTCCACCAGTGGATCCCCGCGTACCTGAACGTCGCCAACCCCGTCGACAACGGCGGCCACCCGGTCGGCGACTGGCGCGGCCGAAAGATCATCGACGCGATCCTCGCCGACCCGTCGGTGGGGGTCCTGATCTGCCCGATCACCGGCCCCTTCCCCCCGATGAGCGACAAACTCGCCCAGGACCTGGTGGACGCGGCCGAGCAGAGCGACAAGCTGATCTGCGTGATCTGGGGCTCCCCGGTCGGCACGGAGGACGCGTACCGGAACGTTCTGCTGGGCTCCTCGCGCGTGGCCACCTTCCGCACCTTCGGCAACTGCATCACCGCCGTCCGCGCCTACCTCGGCCACCACCGCTTCACCACCGGCTACCGCTCCCCCTTCGACGAGGCCCCCCGCACGCCCTCGCCCTCGTACCGCAAGGCGCAGGCCCTGATGCGGCCCGGGCAGCAGCTCAGCGAGCACGCGGCGAAGCAGCTGCTGAGGGCGTACGGGATCCGGGTGCCGCGCGAGCAGCTCGTCACGAGCGCGGCGGCCGCCGTCCGCGCGGCGGGCCTGGTCGGCTATCCGGTGGTCATGAAGGCCTCGGGCCCGCAGCTGGGCCACAAGACGGAACTGGGCCTGGTCAAGATCGGCCTGACCTCGGCCAGCCAGATCCGCGACGCGTACCGCGAGCTCACCGACATAGCCCGCTACGAGAACGTCCCGCTGGACGGCATCCTGGTCTGCCAGATGGTCGAACGCGGCGTGGAAATGGTCGTCGGCGTCACCCAGGACGACCTCTTCGGGCCGACCGTCACGGTGGGGCTGGGCGGGGTCCTGGTGGAGGTCCTGCACGACGCGGCGGTGCGCGTGCCGCCCTTCGGGGAGAACCAGGCCCGCGCGATGCTCACCGAACTGCGGGGGGCCGCGCTGCTGGAGGGCGTACGGGGAGCACCCCCGGCCGACGTCGACGCGCTGGTGGAGGTCATCCTGCGGATCCAGCGGATGGCGCTGGAACTGGGCGACGAGCTGTCCGAGCTGGACATCAACCCCCTGATGGTCCTCCCGCGGGGGCAGGGGGCGGTGGCCCTGGACGCCCTGGCCATCTGCCGCTGACCGGGCGCGCCCCCGTTGTCAGGGCTCCGCCCCCGAACCCCCGCGCCTCAAACGCCGGCGAGGCTTGATTTCACCTGATGCCGCCCACCAGGTACGGCTGGCCACCAGGTACGGCTGGCCACCAGCCCGCCAAGGCACAGCCCAGCCCCGCCGGCGATTGAGGCGCGGGTCCGGGCAGAGCCCGGGAAGCGCGCCCGCACCCGACCATCCGCCCCCACCCCGAACGGGAGTTCGCCCATGACCGAGGCTTCGGACACGATCCTGCACCGCACGGACGGCGGCGTCTGCTGGATCACCCTCAACCGGCCCGAGGCCATGAACGCCGTCACCTGGGACCAGCGCGAACGCGTCATCGCGCTGCTCGAAGCCGCCTCCGCCGACCCGGACGTCCGTGCCGTCGTCATCACGGCCGCCGGCAAGGGCTTCTGCGCGGGCGCAGACCTCCGCGGCGCACCGGCCCGGGCCGACACCGAGCGCGTCGCAGGCGACGTCGCCCGCATGATCCGCCGCGGCGCGCAGCGCCTGGTCACCGCGGTCCTCGACTGCGAGAAGCCGGTCATCGCCGCAGTCAACGGCACCGCCGCCGGCATCGGCGCCCATCTCGCCCTCGCCTGCGACCTGGTGATCGCCGCCGAAGAGGCCCGGTTCATCGAGGTGTTCGTCCGCCGCGGCCTGGTCCCCGACGGCGGGGGCGCGTACCTGCTGCCCCGCCTGATCGGCCCGCAGAAGGCCAAGGAGCTGATCTTCTTCGGCGACGCCGTCCCCGCCGCCGAGGCCGAACGCCTCGGGCTGGTCAACAAGGTGGTCCCGGCCGAGGAGCTGCAGGCCGCCGCCCGCGACTGGGCGGAGCGCCTCGCCCAGGGCCCCACCCGGGCCCTCGCCCTGGCGAAGCAGCTGGTCAACGCCTCCCTGGACGGCGACCGGGCGGCTGCACTGGCCGCCGAGGCCACCGCCCAGGAGATCAACATGGGCACGGCCGACGCGAACGAGGGCGTGGCGAGCTTCGTGGAGCGCCGCACGCCCAAGTACACCGGCCGCTGACCGCCGGCCGGCGGCTACATCTGGGCGCTCGGCTTCAACAGCGCGAACACGGCACCCGCCGGGTCGGAGGCCCACGCGATCCGGCCGACGTCCGGCACGTCCGCCGCCGGCATCATCACCGCACCGCCGTTCCCCTCGACCTTCGAGACGGTGGCGTCCACGTCGGCCACGTGGAAGTACGGAACCCAGCGCGGCACCATGGCCGATCCACCGCCCGCGCCCTCGCCCTGTTCCGCGATCCCGCCGAAGGAGGTCTCCTTCTTGTCGCCGTCGGCGGTGCTCAGCACCCGGTACGTCATCCCGGGCGCCTCCATCTCCTCGTGCCGCCACCCGAACACCCTGTAGTAGAAGGCGACGGCCGCGACCGGGTCGGGTACGTGGAGCTCCACCCACAGCAGGGTGTTCTCGGCGGAGACCAGCCCCAGCCCGCCGGTCTTGCCCGGCTGCCAGGTCGCGAACTCCGCACCCTGCGGGTCGGTGAACTGCGCGAGCCAGCCCTCCCCCATGACGTCCATGGGCTCCATCCGCACCTGCCCGCCCCCGGCCCGGACGGCCTCGGCGGTGGCCTGGACGTCGGCGCTCTTGAAGTGGACCATCCAGGCGGACGTCGCCCCCTCCTCGGTGAGCGGGCCCAGCGCGGCGACGGTCTTCCCGCCGACCTGCCAGAAGCCGTACCCGCCCGCCTCGGGCCCGGCGGAGACGAAGTTCCAGCCGAAGACGGCACCGTAGAACGCGGCGGCCGCGTCGGTGTCGGGACTTCCGAGGTCGATCCAGTTGGGTGATCCGGTACGGAAGTCGGTGCCGAGCATCAAGTGCCTCCTACGGGTCCGGCGGTACGGGTCCGCCGGCCACGATGCCGAGCCCCCGCGCGCCGGCGGGCGTACGGACCCCCGGCGGGCGGGGGTTCCACCCGTACGGAGCAAAGGGGGGCCTGCCGGCCGCCTCAGATTCCGACGCGCTCCAGCGCCGGCAGGAACTGGTCGTAGAAGGCCGCCTTGATCTGGAGGGAGCGCTGCTCCATTTCCCTGAAGGAGTCGGCCGCCCCCTCGCCCCCGTTGCCGAGGAACGCCGACACCCGGGTGGCCAGGCGGTCGGCGTGGGACGTACCGAGCAGGTCCGCGGTCGCGAGCTTCTGGCTCTTCGCGTCGTGGAAGTGGTGCGGGTAGTAGAAGCTGGAGATGTTCTGCCCGTCCTGTGTGAGCAGGGGTTCCATGCGCTCCCACAGCCGCCCGTACTCGACGGAGACCAGGATCTCGCCCCAGAAGCGCAGGATGGCCAGCACCCGCAGGTCGGCGTCCTCGCGGGTGCCAGCGTCCGCGATCATGTCGAAGGTGGCGTCGATGGCCCGCTTCGTCGCCGGGGTCGGCCTCGTGTGGACGAGCGCCTCCCGGGAGACGCCGAGCCGGTACATGTCCGCCGTCATGTCCTCGCGGTGGGACCGCATCCCGTGGCTGTCCGGATACTCCTCGCGCAGGATGACCCGGGCGATCCGCAGCCCCTCCTCGTCGCGCAGGAGGTCGATCGCCAGGTCGTAGGCCGGGGTGAACGCGAGGGAGAGGAAGCGCCGCTGGAGGAGGACCCCGGCGAAGTCCTCGTCCGAGAGCAGCGCGATGTTCGCCAGTACCGGGTGGTGCCTGTACTGCGCGATCAGTTCGTCCTCGAACCGGTCCAGTTCTTGCACGGCGTTACCTCTAATTCATGGTGTCGATTGATCTTTGCCAGTCACGGAGATCGACATCGCGGCCGATGCCCCACAACTTGTCCATCTCCCCTTGGACTTCCCGGCCCATCGCCGTCTCGCACCCGTCGATCTCGAGCTGGGTGGACTGGATGGCGAGCCGGCCGTGCAGGAACGAGCTGACGAGGTACCGATCGTCGGCCTTGTACACGGCGATCGACGGGAGGGAGTTGTACACCCGCACCTGGAGCCTGTGCCGGAGCTCCGCCGGAACGTCGTCGTAGACGGACTTGAGGATGTCCAGGCTCCCCCTCACGTCCACCCCCCGGCCGGGCGCTCCCACCTGCAACGCCCGGTCACGCAGGTCCGCCACCAGGGACGACGGGTGCAGCAGCAGGATGCGCACCTCTGCCCGCCGTTCCGTGATGGCGCTCGTCAACTCGCTCTTCAGCTGCTCGAGGTTGGGTATCCAGGTCTGCAGGATGGACACCTCCCACCGGGCGTTCTGCAGCAGCTCGATGAAGGCCGCCTGGGGAAAGTTCGGGTGCACCCTGGTGACGCCGTCGTAGCGCTCGCGCCGCAACTGGCCCTCTATGCCGTCGATGTCGAGCCTGGAGACCTGCGCGTTCATGGTGTCGAGCACCTTCAGGCGGTCGAACTCCATGAGGAGGAAGAGGGTGACCGTGCTCAGGATGAGCAGCGTGATCTTCGGGAGCGTGCCCCCGGGGGCCATCTTGTCGAGCCATCCGAGGAGGTCGGCGAGCAGGACCCCGACGCCCGCCATCGCCATGGCACCCAGTGCGACCCGCTCGGCCCGGTTGCGAAAACCGTTCGCCATGCCCACTCCAGCCCGCGACGTCCTTGTCGTTGGCGAAGACTGTACACACGCGCCCGCGGACGCATGACGGAGGGTCATGTCTCCTTTGTCACAAGGGCGTTGACCAGCAGAGAAGGACCACGACGCGCCGACGGCCCCCACCGTCACCGGATCCCGGCAGGGCGATCCAGGCGCGTTCGGTCACCCGGGGGCACGTATCTCCCTTCCCATCTGACGAACCGTCAGGTTCAATCGTGCATGTGATGGGACACGCAGGGATGGCGGCCACCGTCGTCCGATACCTCAGGTCAGTCGGCTCCCCCACCTCCGCCGCGCCGGAGCCGGGGCCCGAGCCCGTCGACGCCCTGCCGCGCCCCGATCTGCGGGCCGTCGGCGAGGACGAGCGCGCGCCGGTGTCGCCCGCCGAATTCCGGGCCGTGCTCGGGAACTTCGCCAGCGGGGTCACCGTCGTCACCGCGCCGCCCGGCGAGGACGAGGAGGGCCCGGCCGGCTTCGCCTGCCAGTCCTTCGCCTCGCTGTCCCTCGACCCGCCCCTGGTCACCTTCATGGTGGCCCGTACGTCGACCACCTGGCCGCGGATCGCCCGCGCCGGGGTGTTCTGCGTGAACATCCTCGGGGCCGACCAGGGCGAGCTGTGCCGCTCCTTCGCCGTCAGCGGCGCGGACAAGTTCGCCGGGGTGACCCACACCCCGGCCCCCGTCACCGGGTCCCCGCAGCTCGGCGCCGTCCCCGCCTGGATCGACTGCCGGATCCACGCCGTCCACACCGGCGGCGACCACCTGATCGTGGTCGGGCGGGTCGTGGCCATGGGCGCGGCGGGCGAGGGCGACCCGCTCCTCTTCCACAAGGGCCGCTTCGGCCGCCCGCCCGCGTCCGTCAGAACGTGAGCACCCCGCGCGCCACCCGGCCGTGGTGGGCGTCGTCCGCGGCCTTGGCGAAGTCCTCCACCGGGTAGACCTCCGTCACCAGCTCGTCCAGCAGCAGCCGGCCCTGCCGGTAGAGCTCGGCGTACAGGGCGATGTCGCGCTGCGGACGCGAGGACCCGTACCGGCATCCCATGATCGTCTTGTCCAGGTACATGGACGAGACGAGGAACGAGGCCTCCTCCGCGAAACCGGGCACGCCGAGCAGGACGGCCTGACCGTGCCGGTCGAGGAGGTCGATGGCCTGGCGGATCAGCTTCACGCTGCCCACGCACTCGAAGGCGTGGTCCGCGCCGGCGGGCAGGACCTCCTTCACCGCCGCCGTGGAATCCGGGACCGCCGAGGCGTCGATGAAGTGGGTGGCCCCGAACTGCCGGGCCACCGCCTCCTTCGCCGGGTTCGCGTCGACCGCCACGATCGTCGTGGCCCCCGCGATCCTGGCCCCCTGGAGCACGTTCAGCCCGATCCCCCCGGTGCCGATCACGACCACCGACTCGCCGCGGTCGACCTTCGCCCGGTTCAGCACCGCGCCCACGCCCGTCAGCACCCCGCAGCCGATCAGGGCCGCCGAGGTCAGCGGGATGTCGGCGGGGATCTTCACCGCCTGCACGGCCTTGACGATCGTCCGCTCCGCGAAGGCCGAGTTGGAGGCGAACTGGAACAGAGGCTTCCCGCCCCGCGTGAACGGCTGCCCGGGCATCCCGATCGCCTTCCGGCACATCGTCGGCCGGCCCCGGTCGCAGTCCGCGCACGCCCCGCAGTTGGCGAGCGTGGACAGCGCCACGTGGTCGCCGGGCGCCACGTGCGCGACCCCCGCGCCGACCGCCTCGACCACCCCCGCGCCCTCGTGCCCGAGCACCACCGGCGGCGGGAACGGAATCGTCCCGTCGATCACCGACAGGTCACTGTGGCACAGCCCGGCCGCCCGTATCGCGACCAGTACCTCTCCCGGCCCCGGGTCGCGGATCTCCAGGTCGTCGACCACCTGGGCCTGCTTGCCGTCGAATACGACGCCTCTCACCTGGACTCCTTAGGCAGGCCGAGCACCCGCTCGGCGATGATGTTGCGCTGGATCTCGTCCGAGCCGCCGTAGATCGTGTCGGCGCGGGTGAACAGGAAGAGCCGCTGCGCCTCGTCGAGTCCGAGCTCGTACGGGAGCCCGGGCGCCCAGTCCTCCGGCCCGGCCGCGGCCAGCGCGCCCCGGACCTCCACCGCCAGCTCGCCGAGCCGCCGGTGCCATCCGCCCCACAGCAGCTTGGCCACGCTCGGGGCGCCGGCGTCACCGGCGTCGGCGGAGCCGAGCGTCCGCAGGGCGTTCCACCGCATCGTGCGCAGCTGCGCCCACTGCCGTACGAGGCGCTCCCGCACGACCGGGTCCGCAGCGCCCGACGCCGCGTACGCCGCCAGTACCCGCTCCAGTTCCGCCGCGAAGCCGATCTGCTGGACGAGGGTCGAGACCCCCCGCTCGAGGGCGAGCAGCCCCATGGCCACGGTCCAGCCGTCGCCCTCGGCGCCGACGACCTCGGCGGCCACCGCGCCGTCGAAGAAGACCTCGTTGAACTCCGAGGTCCCCGACATCTGCCGGATCGGCCGCACCTCGATCCGCCCCGGCTGGTCCATCCGTACGAGCAGGAACGACAGCCCCCGGTGGCGCCGGGAGCCCGGACCGGTGCGGGCCAGGACGAAGCACCAGTCGGCGTCCCGGGCCAGCGAGGTCCAGATCTTCTGCCCGGTGACCCGGAACAGCCCGTCGGCAGCGTCCCGTACGGCGGTCGTACGGATCCCCGCGAGGTCGGAGCCGGCGCCCGGCTCGCTGTACCCCTGGCACCACAGCTCCTCGCCGCGGGCGATGCCGGGCAGGAAGCGGTCCCGCTGCTCCCGGGTGCCGTACGCGAGGAGCGTCGGCGCGAGGAGGTTCTCCCCGATGTGGCCGACCCGGCCGGGCGCGCGCAGCGCCGCGTACTCCTCGGCCCACACCACCTGCCCGGTCAGGGAGAGCCGGCGGTTCCCGTACCCCTCGGCCTCCCAGCCCTGCCCGATCCAGCCTCCGCGGCCCAGCTCGCGCTCCCATGCCCGCCGTGCGCCGATCCCCTCGTGCTCGCTGCCCGGCCCGCCGAGTCCCCGGGCCTGCGCGTACGGGCCCACGAGGTGCTCCGCCAGCCACGCGCGGGCACGCCCGCGCAGCTCCTCGTCCTCGGCCCCGAAGTCGAAATCCACGCCGCTCCCCCTGTCCTGTCCCCGTAGGTCCCGGGCCCCGTACGGCTACGCGTTGGGGCGGTCCTTGGCGGCCGCCGCCCTGGCCATGGCCTCCAGCTGCGCGAGCATCGGCATCGGGTCCTTGCCGACCGTCCCGGGCAGGAAGTCGGCGATCTTCTCCGGGGTCCAGGAGCCCTCGGCGTACCCGGCGCGCAGTTCGCGCGGCTGCGCCCAGACGGCGATCTTCGGGCCGGCGATCGTGTAGACCTGCCCGGTGATGTCCTCCGCCTTGGCCCGGTCGCTGAGGAGGTAGGTGACGAGCGCCGCGACGTCCTCGGGCTCGCCGATCTCCTTGAGCTCCATGGGGACGCCCGCCGACATGCGGGTGCGGGCGACGGGCGCGACGGCGTTGGCCGTGACCCCGTACTTGGCCAGGCCGAGCGCGGCGGAGCGGACGAGGGAGATGATCCCGCCCTTGGCGGCGCTGTAGTTGGCCTGCGCGACGGAGCCCTGGTGGTTGCCGCTGGTGAAGCCGATGAGCGTGCCCGAGCCCTGGCGGCGCATGACGGCGGAGGCCGCGCGGAAGACGGTGAAGGTGCCCTTGAGGTGCGTGGCGACCACCGGGTCCCATTCCTCCTCGGACATGTTGAAGAGCATCCGCTCGCGCAGGATGCCCGCCACGCACACGACGCCGTCGACGCGCCCGTACCGGGCGAGCGCGGTGTCGACGATGCGCTGGCCGCCCGCCATGGTGGAGATGTCGTCGGCGACGGCGACGGCCTCGCCGCCGGCGGCGAGGATCTCCTTCACCACGGACTCGGCGATCTCGCTGGTGGGCTCCCCGCCCTCGATGCCCACTCCGTAGTCGTTGACGACGACCTTGGCGCCCTCGGCGGCCGCGGCGAGTGCCACGGCCCGCCCGATGCCCCGGCCGGCACCGGTGACGGCGACGACCTTGCCTGTCAAGAAGTTCCCCACGTCCGGCCCCTTCCCGCGTTTTCTGACGGACCGTTAGATTCTATGGGGAGTCAGACGCACCTGCACAAGCCCTCGTTGCCGTTTCCACACAAGGAGCTGTTGAGGCCCATGTCACTGCCCGCCGAGTTCCACGACATCGCCAAGCGCGTCAACAACTGGGGCCGCTGGGGGGCCGAGGACGAGATCGGCACCCTGAACCTGGTGACCGACGGGGTCGTCCGTGCGGCCGCGGCGGAGATCCGCACGGGCCGCCGCATCCCGCTGGCCCTCCCCCTCAAAGAGGACGGGGTGCAGGCGGGGATGATCCCGGGCCGGATCAACCCGCTGCACACGATGGTGCAGATCAACCAGGAGCTGTTCGGGCCGGGCACGGTGGCGTGCAGCGACGACGCCGTGACCATGGGCCTGCAGGCCGGCACCCACTGGGACGCACTGACGCACGTCTCGCACTCGGGGAAGATCTACAACGGCCGCCCGGCCTCCTCGATCACCGCCCACGCGCGGTCGGAGTTCAGCGGTATCGACAAGGCCGGGCCCATCGTCTCGCGGGGCGTCCTGCTGGACGTGGCGCGCGCCAAGGGCCTGGACCGGCTGCCCGGGGGCCACGCGGTGACCCCGGGGGACCTCGCCGAGGCGGAGGAGTTCGGCGGGGTCGCGGTCCGCTCCGGGGACATCGTCCTGGTCCGCACCGGCCAGATCCAGGTCTACCTGGCGGGCGACAAGCACGGCTACGGCTTCCCGTCCCCGGGGCTGTCCGTGCACACCCCGGAGTGGTTCCACGCGCGGGACGTGGCGGCTGTCGCGAACGACACGCTGACGTTCGAGATCTTCCCGCCGGAGATGGAGAACCTGTGGCTTCCGGTGCACGCCCTCGACCTGGTCGAGATGGGCATGCTCCAGGGCCAGAACTGGAATCTCGAAAAGTTGTCCACAGCCTGTGCGGAAGAGAACCGGTACGCCTTCCTCCTGTCGGCCATGCCGGAACCATTCGTCGGCGGCACGGGCACCCCGGTGGCCCCGGTGGCCGTCCTCTGACGCCGCTGACGCCCGTCCCGCTTCCCGCTACAGCGGGGCCCCGTCCCCCGCCGGGAACGGCCGACCGTGCCCCGGGACGATCACGTCGGCCGCCGCGAGGACCCGTACGCGCGAGCCGCGCAGGACGTCCCGGTCCGGCGCCACCGGGTCTTCGGCCGGGCCGTCCGGACGCCACCACAGGTCGCCGACGAAGGCGACCACGCCGTCAGCGGTGCCGGCGAGCAGGGTGATGTCCTCGGGGCTGTGGCCCGGGGTGCGGATCAGGCGCAGGGAGCCGGTGAGTTCATGGCCCTCGGCGTCCCGGTCGGTCCACTGGTCGTCGCGGTACTCCGCCTTGTGGTCGTGGACCCGCGCCCGGGCGAACAACCCGACGTTCATGGTGTTGTCGGGGTGGTGGTGGCTGAGTACGACGTCGGTGATGTCGTCGGGCCCCAGGCCCAGTTCGGCGAGCGGGCCGAGGATCCGGTCGCGGTGGGCCACCATGCCGGGGTCCACGATCACGTGCCGCTCGCCGTCGGTGACGTACGAGACGGTGGCGGCGACCCCCGGTCCGGTGGAGGTGGTGTAGCCGGTGGTCAGGACGGTGTACACGGCGCTGCGGCCGAGCGGCTGGTCTGTCATGCCCCTACCTTCGCGCCCCGCCCGCCACTGCCACGAGTGGCTCTTGTGCCGGTGATCGCGGGTTTCGTGCCAACTGGTCCTGACGGGGGCGCGAGGCCGGCAGCGGCCGCTGAACGGGCGGCCGCCCCACGGTCAATCGGTCCCCCGCCCCGTGGAACCATGAGGTGTCCATGACGCGTCACCGTTCGCGCGCCATTCCCCGGACCCGCACCCTCACCTCAGGAGGACCCATGGCCAACCCCTACGCGGTCACGCCGCCGCCCCCGCCGCAGCCCCCCAGGCGCCGGTCGAACGGAGGCCTCGCCGGCTTCCTGGCCGTCGCCCTGGTCATCGCCGGCATCTACGGCGCCTCGCAGTGGCTCGGCAAGGACGACGGCAAGCCCAAGGGATCGGCCTCCGCCACGGCATCCCCGTCCGCCAAGCCCTCGGACCCCGGGAACCCCGAGTCCTCCTCCGACACGTCCAGTTCGTGGAAGGTCGGCGACTGCGGCGGCCCCGACCCGGACAACAAGCCCGACGGCTACCGGCCCCAGAAGTGCACCGCCTCCGGCGCCACCTTCAAGGCCATCGACATCAAGGACGCGAGCATCCTCCCCGGCTCGATCCAGTGCCCGCCCGGCACCGACCTGATGATCGAGGTGAGCATCTCCTACGGCAGCGGCAAGAAGAGCGGCATCCCCACCAACACCGTCTGCGGCCGGAACCTGTCCGACGACCACCCCGGCGACCCGGGCGCGGGCGGCGGCCAGCTGGTGAAGGGCGACTGCGTGACCGACCAGGCCCAGGAAGTCGCCTGCGCCACGGGCGGTTCGAGCACCTACAAGGTCCTCGGCCTGGTCAAGACGAAGAGCGAGTGCCCGTCGGGCACCAGCGAGCCCATGGAACTGACCATGGCGGTGGGCCGCCCCTACGACGTGATCTGCGCCGACAACTAGGCGAAGCCGACTGCCCGCACCCCGGGCCGGCAGGAGGCCGGCGGCCGGCGCGCTCGCGGACGACCGCCGGCCACTGGCCACTGGCCACTGGCCTCCCGATCGTCAGTCCCAGGCGTTGAAGTTCTCCGGGTACGAGCGCTCGGCGAAATCCCCGGCCTCGCCGTTCGCCGCGCGGGCCGCGGCGTGCCGGGCGGCACGGCACAACCCCGGGTCGGCTCGACCCGCTCAGGCGCCCGCCGCGCCCGCCGCGCCCGCCGCGCCCGCCGCGCCCAGGATCTCCAAGTAGTGCGCGTTGTACATGACGCCCAGGATGTTGCCGAAGGGGTCGGTCACCGAAGCGGTGACGAACCCGGGGCCCCGCTCGACCGGGCCCTCGTACTCCTTCGCCCCCATGGACAGCAGCTTCTCGAAGACCGCCCGCACATCGTCCACGTGCCAGTACACGACGGCCCCGCCCGGACCGGCCGCGGCGCCGGCGGGAGCGTAGCGGCTGTCGATCAAGCCGAGCTCGTGCTGGTAGTCGCCCATCCGGAACTCGGCGTACCCAGGACGCTCGAAGTACGGCTCGACCCCCAGCAGTTCGGAGTACCAGCGCTTCGCCGCATCCAGATCGGCAGCCCAGAAACTGACCGTGGTGAGACCTCGCAACATGCCTGCCCCCTCCTTCGCCGTCACACATGTCGGATCCAGCCGCACACCCTCACGGCCGAACCCGACGATAGCCAGCAATTAGGCCAGAACATGACCTAGTCGGAGCACCTTTCCCCCGCGTGACCGATTCGGGGACGGGAAGACCTGCGGGTGGCGGCGGTGCGCATGCACGCCCCGAGCGCGGCACGGCAGCCGCCACCCCGCGACCCGCACTCGTCAAGGCGTGCCCTTGGCGTCCCCTCGCGTCGAATCGCTCCACACCAGGGTGATCAAGATGTGACGGAACGTCAACACCTCGTTAGAGGTACACGCGCGGTTCCCTCATCGAGGGGTGATTTTCCTGCGGGCCGTCCGTGGCGCCGTCCGACGCCGATTTCTCCGCGCGGTCGATCTCGCACCAGATCCGCTTGCCCGCGCCCTCCCGCTGCCAGCCCCAGCGGTCCGCCAGGCCGTCCACCAGTTCCAGGCCGCGTCCGCCCGTGTCGTCACCGGCCGCCTGCCGCCGGGCCGGCGCCCGGTCGCTCGCGTCCGCGACCTCGACCCGCACCCCAGGCCCCCCGAACAGCATCCGCAGCACCGCCGGACAGCCGGTGTGCACGACCGCGTTCGTGACCAGCTCGGAGATCAGCAGGATCAGCGTCTCCGCGAGCGGCTCGTCGTCCCCTATCCCCGACCCCGCCAGCCGCGACCGGGCCCACCGGCGCGCCCGGCCGACCTCGGCGGGGTCCGGTCCTACCTCCAGCTGAACCTGAAGCACCTGCACCGCTCACACCATCCGAACCGGCGGACACTTCGCCTCGCGACAGGATGGGATCACCCACTGTGATCCCCTTGCGGAGCAGCATGGTTGACGTACAGTCACCACAACAAGCGCTTCGGGCATATTCCCGCGCGAAGGAGTGGGCGTGGTGCATACTGTGCGACGCCTGCGCCGCTCAACCGCTCGCATTCGTGGGAGCGTACCGGAGCGACCCCCCGACTCCGGTCCGTACGCAGGCGGGCGAAGGACACAAACCGATATCAACTCTCTGTAATCGGACATGCGTCCCGCGCCTTCCCTCCCGTACCCCCCGTACCCCCCGTACCCTCCCGTCACGGTCAGTCGGCTACGGCGCCGCCTCCAGCAGTTCCGCCGCCAGCAGCTCCTCCGACTCCGCCGCCGTCCGCCACTGCTCGGCCCGCACCCACGCCCGCTTCAGGTGCAGATGGACGTCCGCCTCCCACGTGAAGCCCATCCCGCCGTGCACCTGCAGGCAGTCCCGGGCGTTGGTCACCGCGGCCTCGTCCGCGAGGAGCTTGGCCGCCGCGATCTCCGTGTCGTCCGCCGTCACCGCCGCCGCGTAGACCGCCGTACGGGCCACCTCCGCCCGCACCAGCATCCGGGCGCACAGGTGCTTGACCGCCTGGAACGCCCCGATCGGCTGCCCGAACTGCTCGCGCTCCCCCGCGTACCGCACCGCCAGCTCCACCGTCCGCCCCGCGCTCCCGACCTGGAGGGCAGCCGTCAGCAGCGCCCCCGGGGAGACGTACGAGGAGAGGTACGAGGAGTCGTACGGCGGGACGTACGGCGAGACGCGGTGCAGCGGGGTCAGCGGGTCCGCCGAGCGGACCCGGGAGCCGGAGGGGAGCTCGGGGGCGCCCAGCACCGCGTCCGCCTCCCCCAGGTGGGAGACCAGGCCCCCGCCCAGGTCGAAGGCGGTGACCACCGCCGTCCCGGCCGCCGCCCCCGGAACCACCCCGGCCGCCAGGTGCGTGGCCACCAGCGGCCCCGGCAGCAGCGCCCGCCCGGCCTCCTCGAAGACGAGCACCGCCTCCGCCAGCCCGAGCCCGACCCCGCCGTCCGCCTCGGGCAGCCGCAGCGCGAAGAAGCCCGCCTCCCCCAGCTCCCGCCACAGCCCCCGGTCCACACAGACCCCCGTGTCCACCGACGCCCGCAGGGCCTCGCGCCCGTACCGGCCCGCCAGGAGGTCCCGTACGCCTGCCTTCAGGTCCCGCTGGTCCTCGGTCGGCTGGAAGTCCATGCCCCTCACCGGCCCTTCGGGAGGCCGAGGATCCGCTCGGCGACGATGTTCCGCTGGATCTGCGAGGTGCCCGCCGCGATCGTGTACGAGAGGGACGAGAGGCGGTCCAGCGTCCACTCCTCCTCCAGGGAGAGGGACAGGGGGCCCAGCACCTGCGCCGCCACCTCGTACAGCTCCTGCCGCGCGTGCGAGTAGGCGAGCTTGAAGACGGACCCGCCGATGCCGGGGACGCCTCCCGTGCTCTGCGACTCGCTCACGTTCCACTGCGTGAGCCGCCACAGGGCGCCGAACTCCCCGTACAGCCGCCCCAGCCTGCGCCGTACCACCGGGTCGTCCCAGCGTCCGTTCGCCTTCGCCGTACGGGCCAGCTCGCCCAGGGTCCGGCGGCAGGCGACGACCTCCCCCACGAAGGCCGTGCCCCGCTCGAAGGACAGGGTGACCATGGTGACCCGCCAGCCGTCGTTCTCGGCCCCGACCCGGTGGGCGACCGGCACCCGTACCTCGTCCAGGAACACCTCCGCGAACTCCGTGGAGCCGGCGAGCGTGCGCAGCGGCCGGACCGTGACGCCCGGCGCGTCCATGGGCATGGCCAGCCAGGAGATCCCGCGGTGCTTGGGGGCCTGCACGTCCGTCCGTACGAGCAGTTCGCACCAGTCGGCGACCTCCGCGTGCGAGGTCCAGATCTTCGACCCGGTGATCACGTACTCGTCGCCGTCGCGGACCGCGCGCGTACGCAGCGAGGCCAGGTCGGAGCCGGCGTCCGGCTCGCTGAACCCCTGGCACCACACCTCGTCGCCGCGCAGGACGGGCGGCAGCCAGCGCGCCCGCTGCTCGGCCGTCCCCTCGGCGGCGATGGTCGGGCCCGCGTGCAGCAGCCCTACGAAGTTGGCTCCGACGTACGGGGCCCCCGCGCGCTCGGTCTCCTCCAGGAAGATCAGGTGCTGGGTCGGGGTGGCCCCGCGGCCGCCCGCGTCCAGCGGCCAGTGCAGGCCCGCGTACCCGGCCTCGTACAGCCTGCGCTGCCAGCCGAGGTCGTACGCCCGCCGCCCGGGCCAGTCGTCGGGCGACGGCTTGGCCGGCAGCCCGGGGAGGACCTTGGCGAGCCATGCGCGCAGCCGGGCCCGGAACTCCTGCTCCTCCTCCGTGTAGGTCAGGTCCATCAGCGGCCCTTGCGGTCCTGGTCGAGGGGCAGGCCGAGCATGCGGATGGCGTTGCCGCGCATCAGCTTGTAGACCGTCTCCTCGTCCAGACCGCGCACGTGGTCCAGGGCGACCTCCTTGGTGTGCGGGAAGGTCGAGTCCACGTGCGGGTAGTCGGTCTCGAACGTCGCGTTGTCGCGGCCCACCACGTCCAGCGAGGCGATGCCGTGCTTGTCGCGGAAGAAGCAGCAGAACATCTGCCGGTAGTAGTACGTGGACGGCGGCTCGGGGATCAGGTCGCGGACCCCGCCCCAGGCGCGGTGCTCCTGCCAGACGTCGTCGGCGCGCTCCAGGGCGTACGGGATCCAGCCCATCTGCCCCTCGCTGTAGGCCAGCTTCAGCGTCGGGAACTTCACCAGCACCCCGCTGAACAGGAAGTCCATCATCGAGGCCATCGCGTTGTTGAAGCTGAGCGAGGCCTGGACGGCGGGCGGCGCGTCGGGTGAGGCGGCGGGCATCTGGGAGCTGGACCCGATGTGCATGTTGACCACCGTGCCGGTCTCCTGGCAGACGGCGAAGAAGGGGTCCCAGTAGCCGGAGTGGATCGACGGCAGACCCAGGTACGTCGGGATCTCGGAGAAGGTCACCGCCCGTACGCCCCGGGCGGCGTTGCGGCGGATCTCCGCGACCGCGAGGTCGATGTCCCACAGCGGGATGATGCACAGCGGGATCAGCCGGCCGCCGCTGTCTCCGCACCACTCCTCGACCATCCAGTCGTTGTAGGCGCGGACACACGCGACCGCCACTTCCTTGTCCCGGGCCTCGGCGAAGGTCTGCCCGCAGAAGCGGGGGAACGTCGGGAAGCACAGCGAGGCCTCGACGTGGTTGAGGTCCATGTCGGCGAGGCGCGCCTTGGGGTCCCAGCAGCCCCGGCGCATCTCCTCCCGCGTGATCCCCTCCAGCGTCATGTCGTCGCGGTCGAAGCCGACGGCGGCGATGTTGCGCTTGTACGGGAACTTCAGGTCCTCGTAGATCCACCAGTCGGTCGGCGGGCCGTCGGGGTCCATGGTGATCACGTACTTGCCGCCGGTGTACTCCAGCTCGCCGATGCCCGCGGTGAGCGCCTTGGGGCCGCGGTCCCGGTACTTGGCGGGAAGCCAGACGTCGAAGAGGTGCGCGGGCTCGATCACGTGGTCGTCGACGCTGATGATCCGTGGCAGTTCCAGTCCCATGCCGTCCAGTTCCATGCCGTCCAGTCCCATGCCATCTCCCCAATCTGATGGATCGTCAGAAACAAGCTAGCCCCGCCACCCCTGGACCGACAAGCGCCGGAGCCCTACGCTCTCCGCTTGATCTGACTATCCGTCAGTTAGCTAGCCAGTCGGCTATGGGGAGGCCTGGGATGACGGACGCGACGACCCGCACCGCGAGGGAACTGAGCCGGTCCGCGACCCTGTGGGAACTGATCGCCCGCCGCGCCGCCCTGACCCCGGACGCCACCGTCCTCATCGAAGCCGCCGAACGCCCCGCCGACGACCGCCGCCTGACCTTCGGGGAGCTCCGCGACCGCTCCGAGCGAGCCGCCGCCGGCCTGTACGCCATGGGCGTGCGCCCGGGCACGGTCGTCGCCTGGCAGCTCCCCACCCGCATCGAGACCGTCCTGCTCTCGGCCGCCCTCGCCCGGATCGGAGCCGTCCAGTCCCCCGTCATCCCCTTCTACCGGGACCGGGAGGTCGGCTTCGCGCTCCGCGAGTCCAAGGCCGAGTTCTTCGCCGTCCCGGGCGTCTGGCGGGGCTTCGACCACACGGCGATGGCCGGACGGCTCGGCGCGCGCGGCGTCTTCGAGGCGTACTGCGGCCTCCCGGACGGCGACCCCTCCGTACTGCCCCCGCCGCCCGCCTCCGGCACGGACGTGCGGTGGATCTACTGGACCTCCGGCACCACATCCGACCCCAAGGGCGTGCTGCACACCGACCGCTCCCTGATCGCGGGCGGCTCCTGCCTCGCGCACGCCCTGCGGCTGACCCCGGCCGACGTCGGCTCGATGGCCTTCCCCTTCGCGCACATAGCCGGGCCGGACTACACCGTGATGCTGCTGCTGTACGGCTTCCCCGCGGTCCTCTTCGAGAAGTTCGCGATGCCGGACGCGCTGGCCGGCTACCGCCGCCACGGGGTCACCGTGGCCGGCGGCTCCACGGCCTTCTACTCCATGTTCCTCGCCGAACAGCGCAAGGCCCCGGGCGTCCCGCTGATCCCCTCGCTGCGGCTCCTGGCGGGCGGCGGCGCCCCCAAGCCGCCGGAGATCTACCACGCCGTCGTACGGGAGATGGGCTGCCGGCTGACCCACGGCTACGGCATGACCGAGGTCCCGATGATCACCATGGGCGACCCGGAGGACACGGCGGAACACCTGGCCGCCACCGAGGGCCGGCCCCCGGCCGGGATGTCCATCCGCATCACGGACCCGGACGGAGCGCCGCTGGCGGCGGGGGTGGACGGGGAGGTGCGGCTGCGCGGGGAGGCGGTGTGCCAGGGGTATCTGAACCGGGAGCGGTCGGCGGATTCGGCGGATTCGGCGGAGGTGTTCGACCGGGACGGCTACTTCGTCACGGGCGACCTGGGGCACCTCACGGAGGACGGGTACCTGGTGCTGACCGGGCGCAGCAAGGACGTCATCATCCGCAAGGGCGAGAACATCTCGGCGAAGGAGATCGAGGACCTGCTGCACGAGTTGCCGGGGGTCGCCGATGTGGCGGTGATCGGGCTGCCGGACGAGGAGCGGGGGGAGCGGGTGTGTGCGGTGGTCGAGCCCGCGGGGGGTTCGGCTGCGGCGACGCTGACGCTGGCGCAGGTGACGGCCCACCTGCGGGCCGCGGGCCTGGCCACGCACAAGCTGCCGGAGCAGCTGGAGGTCCTGGACGCGCTCCCGCGCAACGAGGCCCTCCGCAAGGTCCTGAAGTACCGCCTCCGCGAACGCTTCGCCTGACCCGGGCCGCTGGTGCGGGGGCCGCTGCGCGAGGCGGTTCCCCCCTCCCCCCTCCGCCCCTTCCCGCGGTGCCCGTGTGCGGCTCCGCCGCGTGGGGCTCCGCCCGGACCGGCCCGGAGCCCCGGCAGCGGCGGGAGCGGGGCTACATGCGGCTCAGGGACGCGGCGGCGAAGAGGACGTCGCGGATGGCCTCGCGGTCGCCGTGCTGGCCCGCGGCCGCCTCCTCCGGGGAGATGTGCCCGGCAGCCAGCTGGCAGAACTCGACGCGGTCCAGCGCGATCTCCGCCACCGTCCGGTCAGCCGACGGCACGGCCCCCGGCGAGTCCAGCGCGATGTCCCACCCGCCCCCGCCCGCACCCTCGATCTCCAGGTGCAGCGTCCGCCCCGGCGCACCCGCCGCGACCAGCCCCCGCGCCGGAGCGGCGAGGCCCGCGCGGCGGCGCTGTGCCAGCGCCCCGGGGAGCAGCCGCGCCGCCAGGTCGATCATCCGGTGCAAGTGCGGCCCGGCCGGCGGGTCGTACGGGTAGTCCACCGCCTCCGCGATGTCCCACGCGTGCACCCAGCACTCGAAGGCCCGCTCCAGGAACGCGTCCCCGAGAGGGAGCGCGAAATCCCCGTAGTCCACCGAGAGTTCCGCCACGCCCCGGCCCGCGAAGGAGACCGTACGCACCAGCGTGTGCCCCTGCTCCCGCCACGGCTCGCGGACCTGCCGCGTGGCCGGGTACGCCGACGCCTGCCAGAAGTGCTCCGTCCGCCCGGCCGGACCGGCGCCCGCGGGCGCCTCCTTGCCCAGCGGATCGTCCAGCCCCAGCGCGGTGGCCACCAGCCCGTCCACCGCCAGCAGATGCCCGATCACCCCCGCCACCGTCGTCCGGCGCGACGTGCGCCGCTCCTCCTCGAACCACTTCAGCCGGACCGGGGTGTGCCACTCCGAGTCCCCGAAGTCCTGCAGCAGCGCGTCGAGCCGCGCGGTCTCGGTGTCGTACGGGTTCGCCCACACCGGCACCGGGATCCGGGCCGGCCGCTTGCCCAGGCAGTCCTCCAGGACCCGCGAGCGCAGCAGCGGCTTGAGGTCCAGGTTCTCCTCCGGGTGCAGCAGCCCCACCGCGTCGCGCAGCCGCAGCGCCTCCTCCGCGCAGGGCGCGCACTCGGTGAGGTGGTCCTCCACCGCCTGCGTCTCCTCGGCGGAGCACGCGGCCAGCGCCCACGCGCCCAGCAGCGACTTCAGTACGGCGTGGGAGGGCGGGACCGCGGGCAGCGGCTGCAACTGCGGAGCCCGTGGTGCCCGCGGCGCCTGCCGCGGATCGAGGTCGTCCGCGGCGCCGCGCGGACCCGGTATCCGCGCCGGGCCACCGGGGCGCTCGTATCCGTCCTCGGGCCACTCGGCGGGGCCGTTCATCGCGACGTTCCATATCCGGACTGGGCGGTGTCCTCCTGAGGGAGGGCGTTGGCGGTCGACAGCAGTTGGAGGCCCAGCCGCAGCCGGCGCCGCGCCTCGTCCTCGCTGATCTGGAGGTCGGCGGCGGCCTGCCGGTAGTCGCGCCGTTTGAAGTACGCGAGTTCGAGCGCGGCACGCAGCGGCGCGGGCATGGAGGTCACGATGTAGTCCGCGCGGGCGGCGGCGTTGGCGCTGCGCACCTTCTGCTCGAGCTCCTCGCGGGAGCCGCGGCCCAGTTCGGCCTGGCGCAGCCGGGCCACTGCCTGGCCCTGGGTGATCCGGGCGACCCAGGAGCGCATGGAGCCCTGCTTGGGGTCGTAGGCGTCCGGGTTCTCCCAGATGTAGCCGAAGACCTCGCGGGTGATCCGGTCCGCGGCCTTCTCGTCGCCCAGTACCCGGTGCGCCAGGCTGTGCACGAGCGAGGCGAAGCGGTCGTACAGCTCCCCGAGCGCGGCGGCCTCGCCGCGGGCGAGGCGTTGCTGCATGCGGCGGTCCCAGCGCGGTGGTACGTCCTTCGGCATACTGCCCCCAGCCGTGTGTCGACGCATCGAATGTAATGGGCACCTGGCCGATCGCGCCCGTTTTGCGCGAAGGTCACCCTGGAAGTGAGCCCTCCGTGATAGGGCCGTGGCGGTGTGTGAACCGTGGTATGGGCGGCGGCACATGGGGACAGGTGTACGCGCCCCGTCGCGCTTCCCGTGCGCGGGTTCGATGCGTTCGCGTCCTTGACCCGTTCGCTTAACGCACAGGCCACTGAGGCCTTACGCTCCTGCCTTGTCTTGATCTGAACCCACCGCACACGTGAAGGCGGAACGCCGAACATGGACAGCGCAGAGTACGAGCGCAAGATCGCCGCCCGATTCGCCACCTTCGACCAGGACGGGTCCGGGTATATCGACCGGGAGGACTTCAGCGCGGCCGCGAAGGCCGTCCTGGCCGAATTCGGCGTCACGGCCCGGTCGGACAGGGGCCAGGCCGTCTTCGCCGGTGCGGAGGCGTTCTGGCAGGGCATGGCCGGAATCGCGGACGTCGACGGGGACCAGCGGGTGTCCCGCGAGGAGTTCATCACCGGGGCGGCGAAGCGGCTGCGGGACAGCCCGGACCGGTTCGCGGAGATCGCGCGGCCGTTCCTGCGGGCCGTGATCGCGGTGGCGGACGAGGACGGCGCGGGCGCGACGCCGGCGGCCGCGGCCCGGGTCCTGCGCGTGCTGGGCACGGCGCCGGAGCGGGCCGCGGGTGTGGCCGCGGCGCTGGACGCGGACGGGGACGGGCGGATCTCGGAGGACGAGATCCTGGTGGCGTTCGCGTCGTACTGCGGCGTGGAGGCCCCTGACGCCTGACCCCTGCCGGGACTTCGCGGGGGACCGGGGCCGGGGCCTCGTCCTGTGCCGGGGCCGCGACCGGGCCCACCCCGCCCCGCCCCCGGCCGACGGCCCGCGCCCCACCTGGGGACGGGCTACGCGAAGACCACCGTGCGGGAGCCGTTCAGCAGGACGCGGTGCTCGCTGTGCCACTTCACCGCGCGGGCGAGCGCCTGGCATTCGACGTCGCGCCCGACGGCGACGAGCTGGTCCGGGGTCACCTCGTGGCCCACCCGCTCGACCTCCTGCTCGATGATCGGCCCCTCGTCGAGGTCGGCCGTCACGTAGTGCGCGGTCGCGCCGATCAGCTTCACGCCCCGCGCGTGCGCCTGGTGGTACGGCTTCGCGCCCTTGAAGCTCGGCAGGAACGAGTGGTGGATGTTGATGATCCGTCCGCTCAGCTCCTTGCACAGGGTGTCGGACAGGACCTGCATGTACCGGGCGAGGACGACCAGCTCGACGTTCTCGGAGCGGACGAGTTCCAGCAGCTGCGCCTCTGCCGCCGCCTTCGTCTCCTTGGTCACCGGGATGTGCACGAACGGAATGTCGTACGAGCCCACCAGCTCGGCGAAGTCCGTGTGGTTGGAGACGACGGCCGCGATCTCGACCGGCAGGGCCCCGATGCTCGAGCGGAACAGCAGGTCGTTGAGGCAGTGGCCGAACTTCGACACCATCAGGATGATCCGCATGCGCTCGTCGGAGCGGTGGATCTGCCAGTCCATCTTGAACGAGTCGCCGATCGCGGCGAAGCTCGCGCGCAGCTTCTCCACTGTCACGGCCGGCTCGGCCTCGAAGTGCACCCGCATGAAGAAGAGCCCGGTCTCCCGGTCTCCGAACTGCTGGCTGTCCACGATGTTGCAGCCGGTCATGAAGAGGTAACTCGACACGGCGTGCACAATGCCCTGCTTGTCGGGGCAGGACATGGTCAGGACGTACTGCGGGGGCTGGGGCTGGGGCTGTGCCTCGGGCTGCGGGTCGCTCATGACCGCATAGCCTTTCACACCGCGCGAGTGAGGATCCTCAACGCTTCCAGCGACCGCGGCCGCACGTCCGGGTCGTCGCCGTCGGCCGCGGCCAGCCGTACGTGGGCCTCGCGCGCCGCGCGGACCGCCTCGGGCCAGGCGTGGTGTTCCAGGTAGGCGGAGACGGCCGCGTCGGGACCGACCTGGTGCATGATGCGGAGCACCCGCAGCACGGCCAGGTCGACCAGGGCCGCCTCCTGTGAGTCGCGGAAGATCGTGCCGACGTACTTCTCGGCCGACCAGCTGTCGAGCCAGGTGTCCTCGACGAGCCGGTACACGGCGTCGGTGACGTCCCCGAAGCCTTCGGCGCCGGCGAGCCAGGTGTCCTCGTGGAAGGCCGGATCGGAAAGCATGTGCAGCGCCGAGCGCACGTTGCTGCGCCAGCGCCACCACGGCATGTCGTTCAGGGGCATGCCGCCCATGGTGGAGGAGCGGCCACCGCGACGGGAAGAGTTCTTCGAACCTTGGGCGAATGTCACGCCGCCGATCGTACGTTCCCGCGCTCCGCGATCTTCAGGCGCCCGTGAACAAACGGAGGTGACCATTCCCCCCGGCAATTCACCTGTACGTCACCGGATGTTGTGGACCCCTCACTCTTCAGTTACCCGTGGGGCGGAATGGTGCATGGACATGACCGATTGGCGACACACAGCAACCCTCTCCCGCACCTTCCTGGCCACGGCGATCGGTGCGTGTCTCGTCGCCGGGTGCGGGGTGGTCCCCGGCGGCCCGGGGGGTTCCGGACAGACCCTCACCGTCATGACGTTCGCCCCCGAGGACACCAAGGCGACCAACATGCCCGGAATGCCCGGCATGGCCAAGGCATATGAGCGCTGGGTCAACTCCAAGGGCGGCATCAACGGCCGCAAGCTGCGCGTGCTGACCTGCAACGAGAAGAACACGCCCAGCGGCGCCGCCGACTGCGCCCGCAAGGCCATCGACGAGAAGGCCGTCGCCGTCGTCGGCTCCTACAGCCAGCACGGACGCGCCTTCATGGCCCCCCTCGAGGCCGAGGGCATCCCGTTCATCGGCGGCTACGGGGTCTCCTCCGAGGAGTTCCAGTCGGTCCTCTCGTACCCCGTCAACGGCGGCCAGCCCGTCCTCCTCGCCGGCGCCGGCCACCAGCTGGGCCGCGCCTGCGGCCAGGTCGCCCTGGTCCGCCCCGACACCCTCGCGGGCGACTCGATGCCGGTCCTGCTGAACGCCGGCCTCAAGGCCAACAAGATCGCCGACGCCTCCGACATCCGGGCGGCCGAGGACTCCGCGGACTTCTCGGCGCAGGCCCGCGAGGCCCTCGCCGACACCACCGCGAGCGCCGCCGCCGGCAGCAAGGACAAGGAGAAGGCCAAGGCGTGCGTGACCGCCGTCCTCGGCGAGCGCACCGAGACGTTCTTCGACGCCTTCCGCCGCGCCGACGGGCAGAACAAGAAGCCGCAGATCTCCTCGGTCCTCGGCAGTGTCAGCCAGTCCGTGGTGGACCGCACCGGCGGCAAGGAGAGCCCCCTCGAGGGCGCGTTCCTGACCAGCTGGTACCCGGTGGCCGCCGATCCCCTCTGGGACCCGATGCGCAAGGTGATCGCCGACTTCGCCTTCGGCGACGACGGCGTCGACCCCGACGACAGCGGGACCCAGACCACGTGGATCGCGTACACCGTGCTGAGCGAGATCGTGAAGCGCTTCAAGCCGGACGAGGACATCACGGCCCGCAAGGTCGCGCGGGTGCTCAACCAGACGGAGGCCGTCGGCACCGGCGGCCTCACCCCGGAACTGAGCTGGCGCTACCAGGACATGCGCGCCGTCGCCGGCTTCCCCCGCATCGTCAACGGCCGGGTCACCTTCCAGGTCGTCCAGGCGGGCCGGCTCGTCGCCCAGGAGGGCGAGCAGACGATGGACATGACCGCGACGCTGGAGCGGGCCCCCCGCGCGGCCTGACGGCTCAGCTCCCGGAGGTCTCGTACATCCCGCTGGGCCGCCGGTGGCCGCCCGGGACCTCGGTGCCGTCGGGGAAGGTGACGGTGGCGAAGCACGAGCAGGCCCAGATCTGGATCTGGCCGGGCATGTGCGCCAGCTCGAAGGGGCGGTCGTGCCAGGTGCCGTACGAGGTGACGGTGACGCTCTCGCCGGGCTGTAGCCAGTAGTCCTGCCCGAACGGCTCCAGCCACAGCTCCAGGAGCTCCGTCCCGCTGTTCTCCACCAGCATCGGGACGGGGTTCCCCAGCTTCTGGATTCCCTCCACGCTGAAGTCGCCGTCGATGGCGGCCATGTTCTCGGTCAGCGGCGCCGTGACCCGGGCGAAGGTCAGCGGCTCCGCCCCGGGCGGCGTCTCGCGCGCCGTGGCGGCCTCCGCCGCGGGGCGCTCGCCGCCGAACAGCTGCCGCCACAGGGACGCCCGGCTCACAGCTGCGACTTGTCGCGCTTGGTGAGGCCGTACTTGGCCGCGATGGTGTTCCACAGGGCCGCGGCCGACTCCTTGGCCTTCGTCGCCTCGCCGCTCGCCTTGTTGCCGGCGGCGGCGTTCTCGGTGCCCTTGGCCTTGCCGTCCTTGCACTTGTCGTCGTCCACGTCGTCCGCCCAGGCCGCGTAGTAGTTGTCGGCGGCCGCGGAGGACTTCCAAGCCTTGGTGAGGGCGGCGGTCAGCTTCGCGTGGTCGGGGAGCTGGTCCACCTTCAGCTCCTGGAGGCGGGTGACGAGCTCCTCGCGCTGGCGGGCCGCGTCGCGCAGGTCGGCGGCCGCCTGGTCGAGGTTGCTGCAGCTCTTGATGTCGTCCACGGCCTTGATCACCGCGGCCCGGCTGTCGTTGCTGTCCGCGAGGAGCTTGTCCAGCTGGACGGCCTGCGGGCGGCCCGGGTCGACGGGGGCCTCGCCGGCGGGCGCCGCCGAGCCGCCGCTCGCGGTCGCCGTGGGGGCGACCGCGCCCGGGTCGTTGTTCTGCGGCTTGCCGTCGCCGAGCAGCGAGCCGACGCCCAGCCCGACCACGGCCAGGCCGATGACCACCGCGGCGATGATCGCGGGCGAGACCTTGCGGGGTGCCTCCGGCGGTGGGGGCGGGGGCGGCGCGAACTGCGGGTTCTGTTGCGGGTGCGCGTTCTGGTGCGGGCGTGGCTGGTTGTACTGCTGTGGCGGTACGGGGCCCTGCGCGCGCGGCGGATAGGAGCGCGGCGGGACCGGGGGCAGGTGCTGGGTCTGCCCGGCGGCGGCGTCACCGCGGAACAGCCCGTCGAACGGCTCGAGCCCGGAGGCGGCGGGGACCGGGGGGATGTACTGCGTCGCCGCCTCGTCGTGCGCGGGGGCGGCGGGGACCGGCGGGATGTACTGCGTCGCGGCCTCGTCGTGCGCGGGGGCGGCCGGGACCGGCGGAATGTACTGCGTCGCCGCCTCGTCGTGCGCGGAGGCGGCCGGGACCGGCGGAATGTACTGCGTCGCCGCCTCGTCGTGCGCGGAGGCGGCGGGGGCCGCGGGGGCCGCCGGTACGGGCGGGATGTACTGGGTGACCGCCTCCGGCAGCGGCGGGTAGCCGTAGCCGTGCGGATCGCCCGGACCCTCGTACCCGGGGCCCACCACGTGCCCGGGGTCCGCCGGCGGCTGAGGCTGCGACGGCTGCTGCGGGTGCTGCGGGTAGCCGTACGCGGGCTCCGGACCCCACGGGGCACCCGGCTGGGGGGCGCTCCCCTGTCCGTTCTCCGTCACCGGGTCTCCTTCTCCGACTCGCCCGAACCTACGGAACCGTCGGTCACGCTACCTGGTCACACACCGCGACCGGGAGGCCACCCGGCAACCCCGCCCGGCCCGTCGGGCCTGCCCGGCAACCCCTGCGCGCCGCCCGGCCACTGCGCTAGGCGACCCTGGCTTCCAGCCGGGCGGTGAACTCGCGGACCGCCGCCTCCTGCGCGTACGGCTCCAGACGGCCCCGGAACTCGTCCAGGTACTCCGCGCCCCGGGTCGAGCGCAGGCCCGACAGCAGGTCCGCCGCCTGGGTGGCCGTCTGGCAGGCCTGTTCCACCTCCCGCTGCTGGACCTGCGCCGCCGCCAGCAGGAACAGCCCGATGGCCCGGCGGCGCGCCTTGCCCGCCGGGAGGCCCCGCAGCGCCTCCGCCGCCTGCCGGGCCGCCGCGTCCGCCTGGCCCAGGTCCCGGTGGCAGTGGGCCAGTTCGTCCGCGAGGTACGCCTGGTCGAAGTGGCGGATCCACACCGGGTCGTCACCCGATTCCGGCTCCGCCCGCTCCAGCGCCGTGACGGCCCGCGACGACAGCACCGCCGTCGCCCGGTTGTCGCCGAGCAGCGCGTGCCCGCGCGCCTCGGCGGCGTAGAACATGGCCTCCACGCGCGGGGTGACCTGCCCCCGCGTCCCCTCCTGGGCGGCCCGGGCGAGCTGCGCGATCTCCCGCGGGTTGCCCAGCTCGGCGGCCAGGTGGCTCATCGACGCCGCGAGCACGTACCCCCCGTACCCGCGGTCGCCGGCCGCCTGCGCGAGCCGCAGCGCCTGGATGTAGTAGCGCTGGGCCAGGCCCGGCTGGCCCGTGTCCACCGCCATGTAGCCCGCGAGCTCCGTCAGCCGGGCCACCGCCCCGAACAGCGCCCGCCCGACGGGCTCCCGGTACGAGCCGCCGATCAGCCCGGACACCACGGAGTTGAGGTAGTGCACGACCACCGGCCGCACGTGCCCGCTGCCGAAGCGGTGATCGAGCTCCTTGAGGGCCTCGGTGGTGGCCCGTACCGCGTCCACGTCGGACATGCCGACGCGCGATCCTCCGGTACGTGCCACATGCGGGTCGGCGCCGGTGATCAGCCAGTCGCGGCTCGGCTCGACGAGCGCGGACGCGGCCACGCTGGAGCCCGCCAGGAAGTCGCGGCGTCCCACGTCGCTGCGCCACAGCTCGCAGACCTGCTCGATGGCGCCGACGACGGTCGGGGAGAACTGCAGGCCTACACCAGAGGCGAGATTTTTGCCGTTGGACATGCCGATCTCGTCGATGGTGACGGTCCGGCCGAGTTTGCGGCCGAGCGCCTCGGCGATGATTCCGGGTGCCCGGCCGCGCGGCTGCTGGCCGCGCAGCCAGCGGGCCACGGAGGTCTTGTCGTAGCGGAGGTCGAGGCCGTGTTCCGCCCCGCACATGTTGACCCGCCGGGCGAGCCCGGCATTGGAGCACCCGGCTTCCTGGATGAGCGCCTGCAGCCGTTCGTTCGGCTGGCGGGCGACGAGAGGCCTGGCTGCCATGAAAACCCCCTGAGGCCGCGGGTGATCGTTGGATTGATCACTTCCCGCCTGAAGTGCGGAGAATCTTCCGCTCTGCGTCGTGTCGCTACCCAACTCCGGCGCCCCGAGCTCCTACGCGCCCCCGCGCGTGCATCGGTGCGCCCCGCATGCAGGATCGATGCTCCGCCCACCGGCCGGTTTACGCCCGTAACCCCGGGTGACCCGCGGAGTTGTGATGGGCGTGGAAGAGACCATGGGAGTCACGGAGACCGCACCCATCCCCAAGCAGCGCGGCGAGCAGCTGCTGGACCATGCCGTGCGGTACGCGGAAGAACGGCACTGGGACGTCTTCGCCGGCACCTGGCTGGAGGCGGGAGACGGACGCGAGTTGTGCTCCTGCGGGGCGGCGGACTGCCCCGCTCCGGGCGCGCACCCGACGGTGAAGGACTGGGCGGCGCAGGCCACCGGCAGCGCGGTGCGGGTCCGGCAGATCTGGGGGCGGCACCCCGGGGCCTCGATCCTGATGCCGACGGGCCGGACCTTCGACGCGCTCGACGTGCCCGACGCGGCCGGGTTCCTGGCCCTGGCGCGGCTGGAGCGGATGGAGCGCACGCTCGGGCCGGTCACCCTCACGCCCGACCACCGGATGCTGTTCTTCGTCCTGCCGGGCGCCGGGGCCAAGGTCGCGGACCTCGTGCGCAAGCTGGGCTGGACGCCGTCGGCGATCGACCTCGTCGCCCGGGGCGAGGGCGAGTACGTGGCCGCCCCGCCCACCCGCTTCGGCGGCCGGGGCTCGGTCCAGTGGGCGCGGCGGCCCACGCCGGCGAACCGGTGGCTGCCGGACACGGAGGAGCTGATCGACGCGCTGGCGTACGCGTGCGGGAGCGAGGCCGCGGCCGAACGCAAGCGGCGCCAGGGCTGATCCCTCGGCCGGGGTCCGGCAGGCCGCCCGCCTGGGACATTACTGACCGGAAACTCATGACATAAGTAACTGCTCAGGCCTCTCCCCCTCCTCCTATGGTGAGGAAAGAACGACCAACGGGGACGTGTGACGAGAGGCAGGCGCATGCCGGACCAGGGTGATGCGACGGGCGGGGCGTACGGGACGGGTGGCGCGCGATCCGCGCCGTCCGCCGTGCGGGTGGAAGGTCTGTGGAAGCGCTTCGGCGAGCAGGTGGCCGTCGCCGGGATCGACCTGGAGCTGCCCGCGGGCCAGTTCATCGGGCTGGTCGGCCCGAACGGCGCGGGAAAGACGACGACGCTGTCGATGGTGACCGGGCTGCTGCGCCCGGACATGGGGCGGGTCTTCGTCGCCGGGCACGACGTGTGGGCGGACCCGGTCCAGGTGAAGTCGCGGATCGGCGTACTGCCCGAGGGCCTGCGGCTCTTCGAGCGGCTCTCGGGGCGCGAACTGCTCGGCTACATGGGCCGGCTGCGGGGGCTGCCGGGCGAGGAGACCGACAAGCGGGCCACACAGCTGCTGGATGTCCTGGACCTGGCCGGCTCGCAGCACAAGCTGGTCGTGGACTACTCGACGGGCATGCGCAAGAAGATCGGCCTGGCGGCCGCACTGCTGCACAACCCCGAAGTGCTGTTCCTGGACGAGCCCTTCGAGGGCGTGGACCCGGTGTCGGCCCAGACCATCCGCGGGGTGCTGGAACGTTACACCGCGTCCGGGGCCACCGTCGTCTTCTCCTCCCACGTGATGGAGCTCGTCGAGTCGCTGTGCGACTGGGTGGCCGTCATGGCCGCCGGGCGCATCCGCGCCGCAGGCCCGCTGGCCGACGTACGGGGCTCCGCGCCCTCCCTCCAGGCCGCCTTCCTCGAACTGGTCGGCGCGCACGGGCGCGACGCCGCCGGCGACTCCCTGGACTGGCTGGGCGGCGGCTCCGGAACGGCGGCCGCACGATGACCGCGGTCACGTCCTCCGGCGTTGCCGCGCCTTCCACCGCTCCCGCCGCTCCCGCCTCACTGACCCCGGTCTTCATCCGGCTGAAGCTGTCGCTGCTGCGCAACGGGCTGAAGGGCTCCTCCAAGCGCAAGGCCGCCTGGATCACCTCGCTGGTCTTCGCCCTGGTCGTCGGCTTCTTCGTCACGCTCGGCCTGGCCATGCTGCACGGCAACGCCCGCGCGGGCACCGTCGTCGTACTGCTGGCCGCGATCCTGGCGCTGGGCTGGACCTTCATGCCCTTGTTCTTCCCCACCGGGGACGAGACCCTCGACCCGAGCCGGCTGGTCATGCTGCCGCTGCGCCCGCGTCCTCTGGTACGGGCCCTGCTGGCCTCCTCGCTGATCGGCATCGGGCCGCTGTTCACCCTGTGCCTGGCGATCGGCTCGGTGATCGCCGTCGCGCGCGGCGGCGCCGGGGTGGCGGCCGCGGTGGTGGCCGTCCCGCTGCTGCTCCTGGGCTGCGTGGCCCTCGCGCGGGCGGTGGCCACGGCCAACGTACGGCTGCTGACCAGCCGCAAGGGCCGGGACCTGGCACTGCTCAGCGGCCTGCTGATCGCGGTGGGCGCGCAGCTGGCCAACTTCGCCAGCCAGCGCCTGTTCCAGGCGGGCGGACTGTCCCAGCTGGAGCCGGCCGAGGCGGTGGTGCGGTGGCTGCCGCCGGCGACCGCCGTCGGCATGGTGGACTCCGCGAGCAAGGGCTCGTACGGTCAGGCGGCCGCCCAACTGGCCCTCACGCTCCTCGCCCTGGCCCTGCTGCTGTGGTTCTGGGAGCGCAGCCTGACCAAGCTGATGGTCACACCGGACGGCTCGACCATCGCGGCCGCCGCACCGGAGAAGGACCGCGGCCAGGGCGGCCTCTGGTCGCTGCTGCCGACGGGCCGCACGGGCGCCGTCATGCAGCGGACGCTGCGCTACGCCGTCCGCGACCCGAAGACGAAGTCGGCGTGGGTGACGGCGCTGGCGATCGGCCTGATCGTCCCGGTCTTCAACGCCCTCCAGGGCACGGGCTCGCTCTACCTCGCCTGCTTCGGCGCCGGGATGCTCGGCGTGCAGATGTACAACCAGTTCGGGCAGGACACGTCGGCGTTCTGGATGGTCGCGCAGACCCTCTCCACACCGCGGGACGCGTACGTGGAACTGCGCGCGCGGGCCGGTGCGCTGGCCCTGGTCACCGTCCCGTACACGGTCTTCGTGACGGTGGTGACGGCCGCCCTGGTCGGCGACTGGTCCGGCTTCCCGGCGGCGCTGGGACTGGCGCTGGCCCTGCTGGGCGCGATGCTCTGCACGGGCGCGGTGGCCTCGGCCCGGTACCCGTACTCGATCCCGACGGACGGCGCGTTCAAGAACGTCGCCCCGGGGCAGGCCGGCCTGGCCTGGATGGGCATCTTCGGGGGAATGCTCGCGTCGGCACTGCTGTGCGCCCCGCTGATCGCCCTGACGATCTGGCTCAACGTGGCGGACCTCCAGGACGTGTCCTGGCTGCTGCTCCCCCTGGGCGTGGCCTGGGGCACCCTGGCCACCTGGTCGGGCCTGCGCCTGGCGGCCCCGGTGGTGGCCCGGAGGCTGCCGGAGATTCTGGCGGCGGTGAGCAAGGGGTAGGGGGCGGGGCGGGGGCGGGGGCGGGGGCGGGGGCTTCGGGGGGCCTGATACCCACACTCCTCATCAGGGAGGGTTTGGGGGTTTCCCGCCAGTCCCACTGTCTCTCCGGGCCGGGCCGCCCTGTCAAGGGCGCTCCTTCGTCGCGTCGCTTCGCGATGGCCTTCGGCCACCCTTGACAGACCGACCCGCCCCGGAAAGACAAGGACCGGCGGGAAGCCCCCAAAAGAACGGTCCACTGGTTCCGAGGACAGCCACTGGGCATCAGGGACCGGATCCTTGGTCACCGGGGCCATGGCCTGCGCCCGGGCCCGTAGAGAAGTGATCCGGGGTCGGCGGGCGCACCAAATCGCTACGCGCTCCTCATATCTCGGCGTCCGACGGCCGTCCGGGGCTCAACCCGCACCAGACAGCGATGAGAAGCGCCTGGCGGACCGGTAGGCGCGTCAGATCGCTACGCGCTCCTCATCGACGGCGACTGACGGCCGTCCGGGGCCCAACCCGCACCAGACAGCGATGAGAAGCGCCTGGCGGACCGGTGGGCGCACCAGATCGCTACGCGCTCCTCATTGACGGCGACTGACGGCCGTCCGGGGCTGATAAGCCACGTGATGCCGGTCAGTCACGAGGTCACCCCTCCTGCTGCAGCGACGCAATCGGCGAACGAGTGACGAGGTGCCCGCGCGGGGCTGCCGCACGTCCAGTGCGCGTTCTCCAAAGAGCGCGGGTGGCCTCTTACCAGCCCCGGACGGCCCGGAGACGCCATCCAACGGCAGCGCGTAGCGATCTGACGCGTCGACTGGCTCGGCAGGGGCTGGTAGGCGCTGTCTGGTGCGGGTTGGGCCCCGGACGGGCGGCGGACGCCGAGATATGAGGAGCGCGTAGCGATCTGGCGCGCACCCGCCGACCCCCGGATGACCTCTCTACGGGCCCGGGCGCAGGCCATGGCCCCGGGAACCAAGGATCCGGTCCCTGATGCCCATCTGACCGTAATCGTGAACCAGTGGACCGTTCTTTTGGGGGCTTCCCGCCGGTCCTTGTCTTTCCGGGGCGGGGCGGTCTGTCAAGGGTGGCCGAAGGCCATCGCGAAGCGACGCGACGACGAAGGAGGAGCGCCCTTGACAGGCCGGCCCGCCCCGGAGAGACAGTGGGACTGGCGGGAAACCCCCAAACCCTCCCTGATGAGGAGTGCGCGGAATCAGGCCCCCCGAAGCCCCCGACCCGCCGGACGGTCCGCCCTGACGCCCTCCAGGAACGGCTCCAGGACTGCGCGCAGGGCTGTCGGCTGGTCGTAGTGGAGGTAGTGGCCCGCGTCGGGGATTTCGGCGTACTGGCCGGCCGGGAGGACGCGGACCATCTCCTGGGCTTCGGCGCGGCCGAGTTCGCCGTCCAGGCCGCGGACGACCAGGGTGGGGCAGCGGACCTGCGCCAGTTCCTCCCAGTGGGCGTCGTGCACCCAGGTCTCGCGGGCCGTCAGCATCTGGCGGCGGGAGAAGAGCGGGCGCCAGCCGTCCGGGGCCTCGTGCATGACCTCGGCGAAGAAGGCTCCGCGGCCGGGGTCGGGGCGCTCCACGCGGGGATCGTCCTCGCCGAACCAGCGGCGGGCGGCGTCCTGCGTGGGGAAGGGCAGCGGCCAACGGTGGAACCAGTCCTCCCAGTCCTGCTGCGAGGCTTCGCCGAGGGCCGAGGCGCGCATGTCGCAGATGACCACGGCTTCGACCAGGTCGGGGCGGCGGGCCGCGAGCTGCCAGGCGGTGAGGGCGCCCATGGAGTGGCCGATCAGGGTCACGGGGGCGAGACCGAGTTGCTCGACGACGGCCTCCGCGTCCGCCACGAACGCCTCGCGCCCCAGGGAACTGTGGAGGGCGGGGCCGTTCGGCGGGCGGTCGCTCTGGCCGTGGCCGCGCTGGTCCACGGCGATGACCCGGCGGTGCTCGCCGAGCCAGCGGGCGGTGCCGGACCAGTGGAAGGCACGCCCCATGAGCCCGTGGAGTAAGAGCACCGCCGGGCGCGGGTCGGGCGCGGCCGCGGGGGCCGCTTCGCGGAACTCCCAGGCGGCCAGGCGCACGCCATCGGCCCCTGTCACATCGATGCGCTGTACCACCGCAGATGCACCCCCTTCGCTCTCGGCCAGACTATCGAACCCGTATTCGAAAACGGGCGTCTCGCCGACAACACCGCTCTTTCGAGTGACCTTGCTCAAGGATTGGCCGCCACTGCCGATGGAGATCCTTTCAACAGGGAGGCGGGCCGCTCGGGGAAGACGGTCCGAAGGGGACGACCTTGAGAGCTCGGGGCTCCAGGTCACCAGGGGAGGACCGGTCCCGGCGCCGCAAGGCGCCGGGACCGCCCACATCCACACCACAATCGACTACAGCACGACGTCTACACCACGAACGTCTACACCACGAACGTCTCCAGCACGTACGTCTCGCCACTCACCGACCAGGACTACATCACCGATCGCCCGGGCGGTCGGGATCCTGCCGGGATTCACGCCCAGGCGTCAGCGCTTCGCCACGAACACGTGCGAGGCGACCACCGAGTCCAGCTCGGCGGCCTCACCGCCGCTGCCGACCAGCACACCGCCCGGGGACTCGGTCACGCTGACCACCGAGCCGGGCTGCACGCCCGCCCGCCGCAGCGTGTACATCAGCTGGGCGTCCGTCTGGATCGGCTCGCCGATCCGCCGCACGACCACGGTCTTGCCGTCGACGCCCGGGTCCAGCTCGTTGAGGCTGACCATGCCGTCCTCCAGGAACGGGTCCGCCTCGGCCTTCTCCCCCAGCTCCTCCAGACCCGGGATCGGATTCCCGTACGGCGACTCGGTCGGGTGGCGCAGCAGCTCCAGCACACGCCGCTCCACCGCCTCGCTCATCACGTGCTCCCAGCGGCAGGCCTCGGCGTGCACCTGCTCCCACTCCAGGCCGATCACGTCGACGAGCAGACACTCGGCGAGCCGGTGCTTGCGCATCACGCGCGTCGCCAGCCGCCGCCCCTCCTCCGTCAGCTCCAGGTGCCGGTCGCTGGCGACGGCCACCAGGCCGTCCCGCTCCATCCGCGCCACCGTCTGGCTCACCGTCGGACCGCTCTGGTCGAGCCGTTCGGCGATACGGGCGCGCATGGGGACCACACCTTCCTCTTCCAGCTCAAGGATGGTGCGGAGATACATCTCCGTGGTGTCGATCAGTCCGGACATTCGTGCCCCTCGGATTGCGTGCGCTGGCCCTGCCCCCAATTCTGACGCATCAGGCGGACAACCGTCCCGTACCGAGCGTCAAGCCCTCTCCCGGACATCTCCCCGGCCTCCCGCCGGAGATCTTCCCCGGGATTGACGTTCGTATTGACACGCCCTTGGTCCAGACCGCACGGTGAGCGGCGGACACGGACCCACCCCGCCACTCCACCCCGACACCGGAAGGCCATCGGCGTATGAGCGAGAGCAAGCTGGCCGGTCAGTTCTTCGACGCCGCCATCGGCCTGCTGGAGCGGGTACGGGACGAGGAGGCCGCGCGGATCGCCGAGGCCGGCACCCTCGTCGCCGACGCCGTGGCCGACGGGAACCGGCTCTTCGCCTTCGGCGCCGGGCACTCCTCGCTGCCCGCCCAGGACGTGGTCTACCGGGCCGGCGGGCTGGCGCTGATGAACTTCCTCGCCGTACCGGGCACCGCCGGCGTCGACGTCATGCCCGCGACGCTGGGCAGCGCGCTGGAGCGGGTCGACGGCCTCGCCGGCGCCGTTCTGGACAGCAGCCCCGCCTCCGAGGGCGACGTCCTCGTGATCATCTCCCTCTCCGGGCGCAACGCCCTGCCGGTCGAGATGGCCATGAACGCCCGCGCCATCGGCCTCAAGGTGATCGGCGTGACCTCGGTGGCGTACGCGACCGGGACCAAGTCGCGGCACGTCTCCGGCACTTTCCTGAAGGACCACTGCGACGTCGTCCTCGACAGCAAGATCGCGGTCGGCGACGCCGAGCTGAGCCTCGACGGCATCGACGCGCCCTTCGCGCCCGCCTCCACCGTCGTGACCAGCGCGATCATGCAGGCGGTCATGGCCGCGGCGGCCGGCGAGCTCGCCGGCCGCGGGATCGAGCCCCCGCTGTTGCGCTCGGGCAACGTCGACGGCGGCCACGAGTGGAACGGCCGCGTGATGAAGGAGTACGGCGACCGGATCTTCTTCCGCCACTAGCCTCCGGCCGCCCCGCCCGGGGGCAGCGCCCGGGCCCTGCCCCCGGGCGGGGCGGCATTCAACCACGCGCGCCCGTCCCCGCCGCCAGGTCCAGGTCGGCGGCGATGCGGCCCGCGACCTCCTCCGCGTACGCCGCGTCCGGCCCCTCGAAGGCGGCCCGCGAGGGCCCGCGTACGAACGTCACGGCGCCCAGGGTCCGCCCCCGGCTGCGCAGCACCGTGCACAGCACGTGCGCCGCGCCCTCGGGCCAGTGCCGGGCCCGCGCCCACTCCGGGTCCGCCGCCCCGCTCGGAGCGCTCGTCCGCACCGAGCCGATCCGGTCCAGCGCCTGGAGCACCGGGTGCCCGGCCTCGTACCGCACCGGGATCGCCCCGGGCCCCGGCAGCGCGGGCGGCGAGACGGCGGAGCGCACGAGCCGGCGCCGCTCGGGACCGGCCGAGGGGTCCAGTACGTCCAGCAGCGCGTGCTCGGCGAAGCCCGCGAGGGCGAAGTCGAGGCGTACGGCCGCCGCCTCCGCCGGGTCCTCGCACTCCGCGGCGGCCCGGCCCGCGCGGTGCAGCTGGTGGGAGCGGAACCGCAGCTGCGCGGTGTCCAGCTGGGCCTGCCGGGCCTCGGTGACGTCCTGGAACAGCCAGCCGACCCCGAGCGGCACCGGCTCCTCCGCGAGCGGCGAGGCCAGCCGCAGGAACCCGCACCGCAGGCACCTGCGCCGCACCCCCTCCGACGTCCGCACGGACACCCACAGCTCCACCGGGGCGGGCGGCGCCCCCTCGGCGAGCACGTGGTGCAGGGCGCCCTCCAGCTCCTCGACGCCCTGGACGAGCAGCTCCCCGAGCGGACGGCCCAGCAGCGCGGTCCGCCCCGCCCCGAGGGCCCGCGCGGCGTGCGCGTTGACCACGGCGGGCCGCAGGTCGACGTCGACGAGGACGACGCCCCACGCCGCGTCCTCCAGCAGGGCCTCGCTCAGTGCGATGGACCGCTCCAGGTCTATCTGCGCGTGCACCTCGCTGAAGGCGCAGTACACCCCGGCCGGCTTCCCGTCGGCGCCCGGCACCCCGGCGGACTGGGTGCGGACCAGGACGCGCCCGCCGTCCTTGGTCAGCAGCGCGAACTCGTGCACCTGCCGGCCCGGCACGTCCTGGGCGGCCATGAGCCGGTCGTGCACGTCCTGCGCGTCGGCGGCCCGTACCGCCCATCCCTCGAAGCCCTTGCGCCCCACGGCCTCGGTGGCGGACCAGCCCAGGATCCGCTCGGCCTCGCGGTTCCAGTGGGTGATCACCCCGTCGGAGTCGAACGCGCACAAGGCGGCGTCCATCCCGTCCAGCAGCGCTGCGAGCAGATCGTCGTCGGTGGTCTCGTCACGTCCGGAAGCAGTCACCTGGCACCCCCAGCAGGTGTTCGCGTGTGCGGCACGTCAGATCATTGAACTGGAACGTGACGCAGCCCACACCGCATTCGCGGAAATCGACGTGTACCCGCGCGCCTCGGGGCAGCGCGCCTGTGGCGACCACACGTTCGAGTGAGCCCGCCCGATCCATCCGCACTGAACGATCCGCGGTGCGTAGCGTCAGGAGAACACGAGACGGGAGGTCACTCGCTCCCTCACACCGAGTGACCAGCCCCAGTCATCACGATCCCCGGATCAGACGAGGTGCCTCGATGACTACGTTCCCTGCAGGTGAGCAGACCCACCAGGCTGTGCTTCCTCAGCAGCCTGCTCTGGAATCCGCGAGCGCAGACACCCCTGGGAGCAGGGACGAAACGGCTAGCGGGCTCCCGGCCACCGAGCCGGGCACCGGTAGGGAACATGGGCGAGGGGAGACCGGCGGAGTCCGCACCGGGACGCGTCGGCGACACGCCCGATCCGCTGCTTCAGCAGCGGCAACGGCAGAAATCGGGAGCGGTAACGCTCTCCGCCTGGCAGCAAGCCGGGTGTTCGTGTTGGCGAAGGGGGGCGAACCGCTCGTGCCCTGCCATCCGGCCCGTGCCCGCGAGTTACTGGACAGTGGACGTGCCGTCGTAGCACGGCGGGCTCCTTTCACCATTCGGCTCAAGCACCGGACCCGTGCGGGCTCGGCCGTCGGGGGCGTACAGCTGCGCCTCGATCCCGGCTCCAAGGCGACAGGGATCGCCATCACCGATGAACACCGCCAAGTCGTCCAGGAAGGACGAACAGCCATCGCCCGCCGGGGGCTGGTCACGATCGAACTCCGGCACCGGGGACAACAAATCCACGGCGGCATGATGCGGCGAGCGGGTTACCGCCGCCGCAGGCGCTCGGCGAATCTCCGGTACCGGGCACCTCGACACGACAACCGATCCCGGCCGACCGGCTGGCTTCCGCCATCCCTGCGCCATCGCATCGACTCCACCATGTCCCTCGTCGCGCGACTGTGCCGATACGCACCGGTGGTTGAGATCCACGTGGAGCACGTCGCGTTCGACACGACTGCGATCGCAGGAGCCGTGGCGTGCCGCGCACAGGAAAGCAAGGAGTCGACCACGCCGGATCCGAGATCCGAGCGTTCCTTTTGGCCAAATGGAATAGATCTTGCGCCTACTGCGGCGCCACGGGTGTGCCTCTCGACATCGAACACGTGCATCCGCGAAGCCGTGGGGGATCGGACCGGGTAACGAACCTCGTCCTCGCCTGCGCTCCCTGCAATCAGGCGAAGGGGACGGCACGCATCGAAGAGTTCCTCTCAGACCGGCCCGCGCGGCTGGAAAAGGTAATCACCCAACTGCGGAGACCGCTCCAAGACGTAGCTGCCATGAACTCCACCAGGCTCCAGCTCGTGGAGACTCTCGCAATCCAGGCTGTGCCCGTGCATACGTGGTCGGGCGGGCGAACCCGCTGGAACAAGGTCGCGATGGGATTACCGAAGAGCCACACGCTCGATGCACTGGCCACTGGGGTCATCGACCACGAACGAGGGGACGCCATCGTCCGTATACCCGCACAGGTCCTCGTGGTGACGTCGACAGGGCGCGGATCGTACGCCAGGACCACCCCGGACCGCTTCGGGTTCCCCCGATTGCAACGGCCGCGCCGCAAGGTGCACCACGGGTACGCGACCGGGGACCTGGTAGCGGCCGTCGTTCCCCGGGGGAAGTGGGTCGGCAGGTGGGTGGGACGCATCGCGGTCCGAACCAGTGGCCAGCATCGCATCACGACGCTGACCAGCCGTTTTGATGTCTCCCACCGGAATGTGCAGCTACTCCAGAGAGCCGATGGCTACACCTATCGATTCGCCGGAGAAATTCGGTTGAGCGAACAGCACAGGCCTGCTTAGAGTGGTCGCACACTGAAAGGAGGTGATCCCGGAAATGTATGAAATCCGGACGCGTGAGGTGGCTGCGGGCTAAAGCGCCCGTCGTCGCACGCACCCAGTGCGGTGCCCGGCGGGAACGCCAGGCGCCAATCCCAAGCAGTCACCCGACCCGCGGGCTCGCCGGTACGTCCGGCCGGCTTCTCTCACTGCAGGAGAGGAACCCGAGCCCGCGGGTCGTCTGCTTTTCCGGTGTTTCCGGCCCCGGACGTACGGAACCCGCGCGCCTACGGGCAGAGGCGCTCGATGCGCCACTTCTCCCCGTCGCGTACGTACCGCAGGCGGTCGTGGAGGCGGTTCTCGTGGCCCTGCCAGAACTCCATCTCCTCCGGGACGACCCGGAAGCCGCCCCACTCCGGCGGGACCGGGACCTGTTCGCCCTCCGGGTAGCGCTGCTCCAGCTCCGCGTAGCGGCGGTCCAGCTCGGCCCGCGAGGCGATCACCCGGGACTGGTCGCTCGCCCAGGCGCCCAGCTGCGAGCCGTGCGGCCGGGTGCGGAAGTACGCCGCCGTCTCGTCGCGGCCGACCCGCGTGGCCGTGCCGGCGACGACGACCTGGCGGGCGATGGGGTGCCAGGGGAACAGCAGGGCGATGTGCGGGTTCTCGGCGAGTTCCCGGCCCTTGCGGGAGCCGTAATGGGTGTAGAAGACAAATCCCCGCGCATCGAACTGCTTCAGCAGCACCGTGCGGGAACTCGGGCGCCCGTCGGCGGTGGCGGTCGAGACGATCATGGCGTTGGGCTCGAAGACGTGGGCGACGGCAGCCTGCTGGAACCACCGCGCGAACTGGTCCATGGGATCGGCCGCGAGGCTCTCCTCGGGCACGATCTCGGAGCGGTACTGCCTGCGCATGAGGGCGGGATCAAGGTCCTGATGGGTCACGCCGGTCATCCTGCCGCAGCGCGACGGCCCGGGGTGTGCCGTATGTCACGCTTCCGCAGTCCATCCGGAACGGACAAAATCTTGGGGCCGGTCCGAGGGTCCCCGCACGGATGACCATCGGCCGAGCCGGGCATCAACGGGGATGACCGCGCCGGACCGCGAATCACGCCGGGAGCCGCGCGTGTTCGCACTATCTGAGGAGCCGCCTGATGTCCGATTTCGTACCCGGGCTCGAAGGGGTCGTCGCGTTCGAGACGGAGATCGCCGAACCCGATAAGGAAGGCGGTGCGCTCCGCTACCGCGGGGTCGACATCGAAGACCTGGTCGGGCACGTTTCCTTCGGGAACGTGTGGGGCCTGCTGGTCGACGGTGCGTTCAACCCCGGGCTGCCCGCCGCCGAGCCCTTCCCGATCCCGGTCCACTCCGGTGACATCCGGGTCGACGTGCAGTCCGCGCTCGCCATGCTCGCGCCCGTGTGGGGCCTGAAACCGCTCTTGGACATCGACGAGCAGACCGCCCGCGACGATCTCGCGCGCGCGGCCGTCATGGCCCTGTCGTACGTCGCCCAGTCCGCCCGCGGCCAGGGCCTGCCGATGGTCCCGCAGCGGGAGATCGACAAGGCGGAGTCCGTCGTCGAGCGGTTCATGATCCGCTGGCGGGGCGAGCCGGACCCGAAGCACGTCAAGGCCGTCGACGCGTACTGGACCTCGGCCGCCGAGCACGGGATGAACGCTTCCACCTTCACCGCGCGCGTCATCGCCTCCACCGGCGCGGACGTGGCGGCCGCCCTGTCGGGTGCCGTCGGCGCGATGTCCGGGCCGCTGCACGGCGGGGCGCCCTCCCGGGTGCTCGGCATGATCGAGGAGATCGAGCGCACCGGCGACGCCGTGGCGTACGTGAAGAAGGCCCTGGACAAGGGCGAGCGGCTGATGGGCTTCGGGCACCGCGTCTACCGCGCCGAGGACCCGCGTGCGCGCGTGCTGCGGCGCACGGCCAAGGAGCTGGACGCGCCGCGCTACGAGGTGGCCGCCGCGCTGGAGAAGGCGGCGCTGGAGGAGCTGCACGCGCGCCGCCCCGACCGGGTGCTGGCGACCAACGTGGAGTTCTGGGCCGCGATCATGCTGGACTTCGCGGAGGTCCCGGCGCACATGTTCACCTCCATGTTCAGCTGCGCCCGTACCGCCGGCTGGTCGGCGCACATCCTGGAGCAGAAGCGCACGGGCCGCCTGGTGCGCCCGTCGGCCCGCTACATCGGGCCGGGGCGGCGTGACCCGCGGGACATCGAGGGGTACGCCGACATCGCCGAGACGGCCTGATACGGCCTGATACGGCGCGTAGGCGCGGGCGCAGGGCGCCGTACCCCGGGGCGGGGTGCGGCGCCCCGCGCGTTGCCGGGCTCAGCCCAGGGTCGCGTCCAGGATGCGGGCCCACTGGGCGACCACGCGGTCGCGGCGGGCCGTGTCGTCGGTCAGGACGTTGGCCAGGCCGAGGCCGCGGGCCATGTCGAGCAGGCCCTGCACGGTCTCCCGTACGCCCGGCACGGACTCGTCCGCGCCCAGCAGTTCCACGGCGATGCGATGGGTTTCCCGGCCGACGCGTGCCTCCAGTTCGGTGACCCGGGGGCGCAGCTGTTCCTCGTTGGAGGCGGCCACCCACAGCTGGAGCGCGGCCCGGAACAGGACGCCCGTGTACAGGTCGACGAGTGCCTCGACGACGGCGGGGCGGGCGGCCGGTCCGGCGTGGAAGAGCTCGCGCAGGGCGGTGGAGCGCTCCTCGGCGACGTACTCGACGGCGGCGGTGAACAGGTCCTCGCGGGTGCGGAAGTGGTGCTGGGCCGCGCCGCGGGAGACGCCGGCCCGTTCGGCGACGACGGCGACGGTGGAGCCCGCCCAGCCGTGTTCGGCCAGGCAGGAGACGGCTGCCTCGAGGAGGTGGCGGCGGGTGACGCGGCTGCGGGCCTGCTTGGGGCCGGCCGCGCCGGCCGCCGGGGTGGTCACAGGGACCACGACGGGTCCCGGCGCTCGAAGCGGGCGGTGATGCCTTCGCGGGCTTCGGCGGAGGCGAAGAGGTCTGCGGAGAGCTCGGTCAGGCGGGGGCCGTCGCGGTCCAGGGCCTCGCGTACGGCGGCGGCGGTCAGCGCCTTGGTGGCGGCCAGGCCCTGCGGGGAGGCCTTGCGCAGGCCGGCGAGGACCGGCTCCAGGGCCTTGTCCACGTCGTCCGCGTGCAGGGTGAGCAGGCCGATGCGGGTGGCTTCGGCGGCGTCGAAGGCCTCGGCGGTGAGGAAGTAGCGGGCGGCGGCGCGCGGGTCGAGGCGCGGGAGCAGCGGCATGGAGATCACGGCGGGGGCCAGGCCCAGGTGGGTTTCGGTGAACGCGTACGAGGACTGCGGCCCGGCGGCGGTGATGTCGCAGGCGCCGAGGAGGCCGAGGCCGCCGGCCCGGACGTGGCCGGTGACGCGGGCGAGGACGGGCTTGGGCAGTTCGGCGATCGCGCGGAGCAGGGCCAGGAAGTCGGCCGGGGCGCAGGGGGTCTTGAGGTCGGCGCCGGCGCAGAAGGTGGTGCCGGTGTGGGTGAGGAGGACGGCGCGGGTCGCCGGATCCGCGGCGCTCTCGGCGAGGGCGGCGCGGAGCGCTGCGACGAGGTCGGCGGAGAGGGCGTTGCGGTTGGCCGGGGAGTCGAGGGTGAGGGTGGTGATGCCGGTCGCTCGCGCGGCGTGGACGGGTGGGGCCATGTCTCCTCCGGAGGGGTGGGCGAGTCGGCTGCGCCGGGCTGTGTGAGGGGCCGGGGCCGGGATGGCATTGTCCCGGACTAGTACGACTTGGGGAGGCCCAGGGTCTGGTGGGAGACGAAGTTGAGGATCATCTCGCGGCTGACCGGGGCGATGCGGGCCACGCGGGAGGCGGTGATGAGGGAGGCCAGGCCGTATTCGCGGGTGAGGCCGTTGCCGCCGAGGGTGTGGACGGACTGGTCCACGGCCCGGACGCAGGCCTCCGCGGCGGCGTACTTGGCCATGTTCGCGGCCTCGCCCGCGCCCAGGTCGTCGCCCGCGTCGTAGAGGTGGGCCGCCTTCTGCATCATGAGGCGGGCCAGTTCCAGTTCGATGTGGGCCGCGGCGAGGGGGTGGGCCAGGGCCTGGTGGGCGCCGATGGGGTCCTTCCACACCTGGCGGGTCTTGGCGTAGTCGACGGCCTTGGCGAGCGCGTAGCGGCCCATGCCGATGGCGAAGGCGGCGGTCATGATGCGTTCGGGGTTGAGGCCGGCGAAGAGCTGGAGGAGGCCTGCGTCCTCGTCGCCGACGAGGGCGGAGGAGGGCAGGCGTACGTCGTCCAGGGTCAGTTCGAACTGCTTCTCCGCGGCCTGGAGTTCCATGTCGATCAGCGAGCGGGAGAAGCCGGGGGCGTCTCGGGGCACGATGAACAGGCAGGGCTTGAGGCGGCCGGAGCGGGCGTCTTCGGTGCGGCCGACGATGAGGGTGGCGTCGGCGATGTCCACGCCGGAGATGAAGACCTTGCGGCCGGTGAGGATCCACTCTCCCCCACTCTCGGCTCCGCTCGAGCGGGAGGTGCCCCCATCGTCGCGGCGGGCCGTGGTGGTGATGCGGTGGGAGTTGGATCCGGCGTCGGGTTCGGTGATGCCGAAGGCCATGGTGCGGCTGCCGTCGGCGAGGCCGGGGAGCCAGGCTTGCTTCTGGGCCTCGGTGCCGAAGCGGGCGATGACCGTGCCGCAGATGGCGGGTGAGACCACCATCATCAGGAGGGGGCAGCCGGCGGCGCCGAGTTCTTCGAGGACGATGGACAGTTCGGCGATGCCGCCGCCCCCGCCGCCGTACTCCTCGGGCAGGTTGACGCCGAGGTAGCCGAGCTTGGCGGCGTCGGCCCACAGTTCGTCGGGGTGGCCGCCCTCGCGGGCGACGCGGGCGAGGTACTCGCGGCCGTATTTCTGCCCCAGGGCGGCGACCGCCGTGCGCAGGGCCTTGTGCTCGGGCGTTTCGATGGTGGCGGAGCTCATGACGTCGTTTCCTCCTGGACTACGGCGAGCAGGGCGCCGAACTCGACCTGTCGGCCCGTGGCGGCGTGGAGCGCGGTGAGCGTGCCGGAGGCGGGAGCGAGGATGCGGTGCTCCATCTTCATGGCCTCCAGCCAGAGCAGGGGCTGCCCGGCGGTGACGGTGGCGCCGGGGGCGAGGCCCTCGGCGATGCGGACGACGGTGCCGGGCATGGGGGCGAGGAGGGAGCCCGGTTCGGTGCGGTCCTGGGGGTCCGCGAACCGGGGGACGGGGGTGAGGGTGTGGGCGCCGGTGAGCGTCGAGTCGACGTAGACCTCCGGCTTGTTCGAATTTTGTTTCACGTGGAACAGGCGGCGGATTCCGTCGACTTCGAGTGTGACGAGGGTGGGGGTGGCGGACAGGACCCGGACTCCGGGGTGGTCCACCGGGTGATAGCTCACTTCGTACTCGGCTCCCGCCGCCGTGTAGCGGCGGGTGTGCGGCTGGGAGCGGACGTTGCGCCAGCCGCCGAGGCGGGCGGCGAGGGGGGCGTCCGGGGCCGGGGCGGCTTCGGCGAGGGCCGCGGCCAGGGCGGCCAGGGTGGCGTCCGGGGCGCCTTCGGTGAGGGCCGGGAGGTGGCGCTCGTAGAAGCCGGTGTCGAGCCGGCCGGCGGTGAAGTCGGGGTGGCGCAGGGAGCGTACGAGGAGTTCGCGGTTGGTGGTGAGCCCGTGGATGCGGGCTCCGGCCAGGGCGTGGGCGAGGGCGCGTACGGCCTCGGCGCGGGTCGGGGCGTGGGCGACGACCTTGGCGAGCATGGGGTCGTAGTGGATGCCGACGTCGTCCCCGTCGGCGAAGCCGGTGTCGACGCGGACCGCGCCGGGGACGTCGAGGGTGTGCAGGGTCCCGGTCTGGGGGCGCCAGTCCTGGGCGGGGTCCTCGGCGTACAGGCGGGCCTCGACGGCGTGGCCGGCGGACGGTGGCGGGGTGGGGGGCAGGGCCGTGCCCTCGGCGATGCGCAGCTGGAGGGCGACGAGGTCCAGGCCGAAGACGGCTTCGGTGACGGGGTGTTCGACCTGGAGGCGGGTGTTCATTTCCAGGAAGTACGGGCGTCCGTCGGCGGTGACGAGGAACTCGACGGTGCCGGCGCCCTGGTAGGAGACGGCGCGGGCGGCGGCGACGGCGGCCTCGTGGAGGCTCTCGCGCAGGGTTTCCGGCAGGCCGGGGGCCGGGGCCTCCTCGATGACCTTCTGGTGGCGCCGCTGGAGGGAGCAGTCGCGGGTGCCCAGCGCCCAGACGGTGCCGTGGGCGTCGGCGAGGATCTGCACCTCGACGTGGCGGGCGCGCTCCACGTAGGGCTCGGCGAAGACCTCGCCGTCGCCGAAGGCCGAGCGGGCCTCGGCGCAGGCCGTGTCGAGGGCCTCCTTGAGGGCGTCGAGGTCGCGGACCACGCGCATCCCGCGGCCGCCGCCCCCGGCAGCGGCTTTGAGGAGCAGGGGCAGGTCGGCGGCGGTGGCGGCGGCCGGGTCGACGGGGTCGAGGAGCGGGACGCCGGCGGCGCGCATCAGCTCCTTGGCGCGGGTCTTGGAGGCCATCGCCTCGATGGCCTCGGGCGGCGGGCCGATCCAGGTCAGCCCGGCGGCCCGGACCTCGCGGGCGAAGCCGGCGTTCTCGGAGAGGAAGCCGTAGCCGGGGTGGACGGCGTCGGCCCCGGCGGCGAGCGCGGCCTTGATGATCAGGTCGCCGCGCAGGTAGGTGTCGGCGGGGGAAGCGCCGGGCAGGCGTACGGCCGCGTCGGCGGCGCGTACGTGCAGGGCGTGCTCGTCGGGGTCGGAGTGGACGGCGACGGTGGCCAGGCCCAGGGCGCGGGCGGTGCGGAAGACGCGGACGGCGATCTCGCCGCGGTTGGCCACGAGGAGGGCCGAAAGGGGTGTGCGGGGCATGGTCATGTGCGGGCTCACATCCGGAAGACGCCGAAGCCGCCGCGGGCGCCCTCGACGGGGGCGTTGTGGACGGCTGACAGGCACAGGCCGAGGACGGTTCGGGTGTCGCGCGGGTCGATGACCCCGTCGTCGTAGAGCCGCCCGGACAGGAACATCGGCAGGGACTCGGACTCGATCTGCGCCTCGACGAAGGCGCGCATTCCGGCGTCCTGTTCCTCGTCGTACGGGAGGCCCTTCGCGGCGGCGGACTGCCGGGACACGATCGACAGGACGCCCGCGAGCTGGGTGGGGCCCATGACGGCGGACTTGGCGCTGGGCCAGGCGAAGAGGAAGCGCGGCTCGTAGGCGCGGCCGCACATGCCGTAGTGGCCGGCGCCGTAGCTCGCGCCGATGAGCACGGACAGGTGGGGGACGCGGGAGTTGGAGACCGCGTTGATCATCATCGAGCCGTGCTTGATGATGCCGCCCTGCTCGTACTCCTTGCCGACCATGTAGCCGGTGGTGTTGTGGAGGAAGAGCAGGGGGATGTCGCGCTGGTTGGCGAGCTGGATGAACTGGGCGGCCTTCTGCGACTCGGCGCTGAACAGCACGCCCTGGGCGTTGGCGAGGATGCCGACCGGGTAGCCGTGGAGGGTGGCCCAGCCGGTGACGAGGCTGGTGCCGTAGAGGGGCTTGAACTCGTCGAAGTCGGACGCGTCGACGATGCGGGCGATGACCTCGCGGGGGTCGAAGGGCGTCTTCAGGTCGGGCGGGACGATCCCGAGGAGCTCTTCGGGGTCGTACTTGGGCTCCTCGGCCCGCGGGGGCTCCGCGTGCGCCGGTCGGTGGTTCAGGCGGGCGACGACGCGGCGGGCCTGGCGGATGGCGTCGTGCTCGTCGAGGGCGTAGTGGTCGGCGAGGCCGGAGGCGCGGGCGTGCATGTCCGCTCCGCCGAGGGACTCGTCGTCGCTCTCCTCGCCGGTGGCCATCTTGACCAGCGGCGGACCGCCGAGGAACACCTTGGAGCGGTCCTTGATCATGATGGTGTGGTCGGACATCCCGGGGATGTACGCGCCGCCGGCGGTGGAGTTGCCGAAGACGACGGCGACGGTCGGGATCCCCTCGGCCGAAAGCCGGGTCAGGTCGCGGAAGATGGCGCCGCCCGGGATGAAGATCTCCTTCTGGGAGGGCAGGTCGGCGCCGCCGGACTCCACGAGGCTGATGACGGGCAGGCGGTTCTGCCGGGCGATCTCGTTGGCGCGGAGGGCCTTCTTCAGGGTCCAGGGGTTGCTGGCGCCGCCGCGGACGGTGGGGTCGTTGGCGGTGACCAGGCAGGGGACGCCCTCGACCGTGCCGATGCCGGTGACCATGGAGGCGCCGACGGGGTAGTCGCTGCCCCAGGCGGCGAGCGGGGACAGCTCCAGGAACGGGGTGTCCGGGTCGAGGAGCAGCTCCACCCGCTCGCGGGCCAGGAGCTTGCCGCGCTGCTTGTGGCGGGCCGTGTACTTCTCGCCGCCGCCGGCGAGGGCCTTGGCGTGCTCGGCGTCGAGCGCGGCGAGTCGTTCCAGCGCGGCGGTACGGGCCTGCGCGTGCTCGGGGGCGTGCGGGTCGACGGTGGTACCGAGGCGGGTCATGAGCCGGTCCCCTCCGGGGCGGTGGCGGGCGGCCGTTCGGGCAGCAGCCGGGTCGGGATGTCGAGGTGGCGGGCGCGGAGCCATTCGCCGAGGGCCTTGGCCTGGGGGTCGAAGCGGTGGCCGGAGGCGACGCCGTCGCCGAGGATTCCGGGGAGGGTGAAGTTCAGGGCGCGGAGGTTCGGGAGCGGGTGGCGGGTCACGGGCAGGGCCCGGGCTTCGGGGAGCAGGTCCTGCAGCAGCTCGACGGTGAGGGTGTGCTCGAGCCAGTGCCAGGCGGCTTCGGTGTCCGCCCAGACGCCGATGTTCGCGTCGCCGCCCTTGTCTCCGCTGCGGGCCCCGACCAGCAGGCCAAGGGGTGCGCGGGTGGTGGGCCCCGCGGGGCTATCTCCCGCCCCGCCCCTTCCCGAACCGGGGCTCCGCCCCAGGCCCCTCCCCCGGACTCCGTCCGGGGCGGAGCCTCCGGTTTCGGGAGGGCGCGGGGTGGGGGAAAGGCCGCGCGCGGCGGGCACCGGCAGGCGGGTGCCGTCGGGGAGGACCGCTTCGTGGGGGACCGAGTCCGCCGGGACCAGGGTCGAGGTGAAGACCCCGTACGGCTGGGCCGGGCCGGGCGGGGAGGTCACGTGGAAGCCGGGGTAGCTGGCGAGGGCGAGCTCGATCGCCGCCGAGGTCAGGTCCCGGCCCACCCGGTCGGCTGACGGATCGCGGGCCACCAGGCGCAGCAGCGCACTGGCCGTCTCCTCCGTCGGGGCGTCCTCGTGGTCGGTGCGGGCGAGGGTCCAGGCGGCGTCGGCCACGCCGTCCAGGGCCTCGGCGAGCTGGGCGCGGACGAGGTCCGCCTTCGCCTCGATGTCCAGGCCGGTCAGGACGAAGACCACCTCGTTGCGCCAGCCGCCGATGCGGGTGACGCCCACCTTGAGGGAGTCCGGCGGCGGTTCGCCGAGTACGCCGGAGACGCGGACGCGGTCGGGGCCCTCCTCGGTCAGCCGGACCGTGTCCAGGCGGGCCGTCACGTCCGGGCCGAGGTAGCGGACGCCCTGGGTTTCGTAGAGGAGTTGGGCGGTGACCGTGCCGGGCGAGACGACTCCGCCGGTGCCCGGGTGCTTGGTGATCACCGCGGAGCCGTCCTCGGAGATCTCCGCGAGGGGGAAGCCCGGGCGGCGGACGTCGTGGGCGGTGAAGAAGGCGTAGTTCCCGCCCGTGGCCTGCGTGCCGCACTCCAGGACGTGGCCCGCGACCACCGCCCCCGCCAGCCGGTCGTAGTCGTCCGGCGCCCAGTCGAACCACCAGGCCGCCGGGCCGCTGACCAGTGCCGCGTCCGTGACCCGGCCGGTCACCACCACGTCCGCGCCCGCCCGCAGGCACGCCGTGATCCCCGCGCCCCCGAGGTAGGCGTTGGCGGTCAGTGCCCCTTCCCCGTACGGCATGAGGTCGTCGCCCTCGACGTGTGCGACGGTGACGGGAAGCCCCGCCTTGGCCGCCAGCGCCCGCACCGCATCGGCCAGTCCGGCCGGGTTCAGGCCGCCCGCGTTCGCGACGATCCGCACGCCCCGCTCGTGCGCGAGGCCGAGCCCTTCCTCGAGCTGGCGCAGGAAGGTCTTCGCGTACCCGAGGTCCGGGTTCTTCAGGCGGTCGCGGCCGAGGATGAGCATGGTCAGCTCGGCCAGGTAGTCCCCGGTCACCACGTCCAGCGGGCCGCCGGTCAGCATCTCGCGCAGGGCGTCGAAACGGTCCCCGTAGAAGCCGGAGGCGTTGCCGATGCGCAGGGGGCGCCGCGGAAGCCGGGTCATCGGGAGCCCTCCGGAGCGCGGCCCGGGCCGGCCGGGCCCGCGAAGGCCTGCGCGATGCCGAGCCAGCGGTCCGCGTCGGGGCCGGTGGCGGCCAGGGCCAGGTCGGCGCGGTGGGCCCGCTGGGTCACCAGGAGGCAGAAGTCGAGCGCCGGGCCCGTGATCCGCTGCGGGGCGTCCGGGGGCCCGTACGTCCACACCCCGGAGCCGTCGGGCGCTGTCAGCTCGACCCGGAACTCCTCGGCGGGGGCGGGCAGTCCGCGTACGGCGTAGGCGTAGTCGCGGGCCCGTACGCCGATGCGGGCCACGTGCCGCAGCCGTGCGGTCGGGGTGCGGCGTACGCCGAGCGCGTCGGCGACGTCCTGGCCGTGCGCCCAGGTCTCCATCAGCCGGGCGCTCGCCATCGAGGCGGCCTTCATCGGCGGGCCGTACCAGGGGAAGCGGGTGGCGGGCGAGGCGGCGGCGAGGGCCCGGTCGAGGTCGGTGCGCCCGGAGCGCCAGCGGGCGAGCAGCTCGGCGGGCGGCAGCTTCGCGCCCTCCGCAGCGCCCTCGTCGACGAAGGAGTCGGGGGCTTCGAGGGCCTCCTCGACCATGCGGCCGAAGGCGGTGGCGTCGGTGAGGGAGAGCAGGGCGGCCCGGTCGGTCCAGTGCAGGTGGGCGATCTGGTGGGCGACGCTCCAGCCGGGAGCGGGGGTCGGCCGGGCCCAGTCGGGTCCGGGCAACTCGCCTACCAGGGCGTCGAGTTCTCGCCCCTCCTCACGCAGGTCGGCGAATACGGCGGCAGAGGCGGCAGAAGCGGCAGTGGCGGCAGCAGTGGCAGCGGCGGCATCGACGGCGGACGGATCGGGCACGGCAGGTGCTCCCCTCTCGGCGTGAGGGGAAGACTGGCAGCCGCCACCAAAACAATCAAGCATGCTTGCATGGTTTTCTCGGCGGGTGGCGCGTTCCCGCCTCCCACGCCAACCGGCCGCAGGACAAGGGAAGTTGCGGAGCCTTCCTGGCAGGCGCCGGTTCCCCGCCGGCACGGTCGCCGGACGCGCGGGGGGCGATTCAGGCCGTAAGCCGGAAACTCGCGATACGTCACCGGATGTCCCGTCGATACTGGACGTTCCGCTCCGGGCCCGGGCGGGCGCAGCACGTTCATGTCACTCGACGCAGACGACGACGAAGAGGATGAACTGACGTGACTCCAGCCGCCCGCATCCCGCGACCTTCCCAGACCCCCTTCTCGCTCTACCCCGAACTCGACGCGAACGCCCTGAACGCCTTCGTCACCGCCCTGGAGCTCGGTGACGTCACCGGCCTCTCCCCCGCCCGCGCCGCCGAGGTCGCCGAGGTCCGGTCCATCGCCGTCTTCACCCGCGGCAAGGTGACCGGCGCCGACGGGGACCTCCTCGACGCCGCGCTCTGGCGCCACAACGGCAACCAGCCGCGCCCGCTGATCGTGATGCCCTCGCCGTGGACCAGCCTGGGCTGGCTCGTGTACGCCGTCCAGGCCACCCTCTTCGCGGCCCGCGGCTACAACGTCCTCGCCTACACCACCCGCGGTTTCCCCGGCTCCGAGGGCAAGGTGGAGGTGGCGGGCCCGCTCGACGTCGCCGACGGCAGCCGGGCCCTGGACCACCTCATCGAGCGCACCGCCGGACCGGTTGCGGGGATCGGCTTCCTCGGGGACTCGTACGGCTCGGGCATCAGCCAGCTGGTCGCCGCGCACGACACCCGCGTCGACGCCGTGGTCGCGCTCAGCACCTGGGGCGACCTCGGGGAGGCGTTCTACGAGAACTCCACCCGGCACGTCGCGGCCGTACGGGCCCTGCTCGAGGCAGCCGGGAAGGCGCGGCTGAGCCCGCAGACGCAGAGCGTCTTCGACAACGTGCTCGCCAACCGCGACATCCAGGGCACCCTGGCCTGGGCGGAGCCGCGCTCGCCCTTCACGCACATCAAGGAGCTCAACCGCCGCCAGGTGCCGGTGCTGTACGCGCACGCCTGGCACGAGACGCTCTTCCCGGCCAACCAGACGCTGAAGATGTTCAACGAGCTGACCGGCCCCAAGCGGATGGTCCTGTCCATAGGCGACCACTCCGGCCCCGAGTCCTCGGGCATGTTCGGCCTGCCGAACCGGATCTGGACGGACGCGCACCGCTGGTTCGACCACCACCTCAAGGGGATCGAGAACGGCATCGGCGACGAGGGCCAGGTACTGAGCGAGGTCATGTGGAACAAGACCCTCGAACCCCGCCCGACCTGGCCCTCCCTCACCGAGCACATCCACCGGCTGCACCTGGCGGGCAGCGGGGACCTGGCCGAGGCGCCGGAGGCGGGCTGGACGGCGACCGTGCTGTGCGGGGTGGACACCCCGGCGACCGTCGCCGACGCGGTGGTCCTGTCCGGCTACGCGGAGATGGCCGGCCGGCCCAAGGTCTATCCGACGGGCGAGATCGACCGGTCCGTCGCCGCCGTGTGGACCTCGGCCCCGGTGGAGGAGGCCACCCGGCTGCGGGGCACTCCGAAACTGCGGGTCACCTACCGGGCGCCCAACCCGGGCTCCGCCTTCGTCGCCTACCTCCTCGACACCGCGCCCGACGGCACGGCGCACATCGTCACGCACGCCCCGTACACCGACCTCGATTCCCCGCCCGACAGCCTGATCAGCGCGGACATCGAGCTGCAGGCCACGGCGTACGACGTCCCGCGCGGCCACCGGCTGATGCTGGTGATCGACGCCCGCGACCCCTTCTACGGTGACGCCAACCTGCCGCGCGCGACGCTGGCCTTCACCTCACCGGAGGCGACGCCTTCGTACCTGGACCTGCCGCTCGGATAACGGGTACGCCCGCCCCCGCCGGTCCCCCGTGGCCGGCGGGGGCGGGCGTACGGTCTCAGGAGCGGCGGCTGAAGTCCATCGTCCAGTTGTGGATCCAGGTGGCGCCCTCGTCGAGCGAGAAGAACTGCTCCCAGCGCGGCGACTCCCCCGCCGCCGTCCCCGACCACACGAACCGCACGCGGACCGCCTTCCCGTCGTGCGTGTCCTCCCCCTCGAAGACCCCGCGGCCGCCGTCGAACCGGCCGACGACGGGCGGGAACAGGACGCCGGTGCGGCGGCTCGACCAGTACAGCGACCACTCCTCGCGCTCCCGGTCGAAGAGGCGCAGCGTCAGACCCCCGAAGCCCTTCGTCGGGAAGTCGATCTCGTCGAAGCTGGCGCCGCCGTCGAAGTGGCGGGAGACGCGGGACACGGCCGGGAACTCCTCCCACGCGCTGTCCGCGTCGAGGAAGTCGGCGCGCCAGCGGTTGGCCACGTCCCAGGTGCCGATGAGGAAGTCGAAATCGTTCATGCGTGGACCGTAGGAGCACTTCACTGACATCCTCTGTCAGTGAAGTCGAGCCGCTTGCTGTCGATCCTGCTCCTGCTCCAGACCCGGGGCCGGATGACCGCCGCCGAGCTCGCGGGCGAGCTGGAGGTGTCGGTCCGTACGGTCTACCGCGACGCGGAGGCGCTGGCCGCGGCGGGCGTCCCGCTGTACGGGGACGCCGGGCACAGCGGCGGCTACCAGCTGCTCGCCGGCTACCGGACCCGGCTGACGGGGCTCAGTACGGGCGAGGCGGAGGCCCTGTTCCTGACCGGAATGCCGGGACCGGCGGCCGAACTGGGGCTCGGCCGCGCCCTGTCGGCGGCCCAGCTGAAGCTGCGGGCCGCGCTGCCGCCGGAGTTGCGCGCCCAGGCCGACCGGATGCGGGCGCGGTTCCACCTGGACGCGCCGGGCTGGTACGCGGAGCACGAGGAGACCCCGTACCTCGCGCAGGTCGCCGACGCCGTGTGGCAGGGCCGGGTCGTCGAGGTGCTGTACCGGCGCTGGAAGGAGCCCAGGGAGGTGAAACGTCTGCTCGCCCCGTACGGACTGGTCCTGAAGGCGGGCCGCTGGTACCTGGTGGCGGGCCCGGACGGCGCCCGGACGTACCGGGTGGACCAGATCCTTTCGGTGACGGAGACGACGGAGACCGCGGACCTCCCGGAGGGCTTCGACCTGGCGGCGCACTGGCACCGGACCCAGGAGGACTTCCACGCGCGGCTCTACCCGGAGGAGGCGGAGGTACGCCTGTCCGCGCGCGCCGCGGAGCGGCTGACGGGCGCGCAGGCCCGCGCCCTGGCGGCCACGGGCAGCCCGGACCCGGACCTGCCGGGTTGGACCCGCGCGACCCTCCCGATCGAGTCGGCGGACCACGCCGAGGCCCAGTTCCTGGCCCTGGGGACGGAAGCCGAAGTCCTCTCCCCGCCGGCCCTGCGCACCCGCATCCGGACCACCCTGGCGTCGATGACGACCCGCTACGCCCAGGTGTACTGACCCGCAGGGTTGTTTACCCGGCGAGGTGGGCGGCGGCGTCCGTCAGGCGGCCTGCTTCCGGGTCTGGGAGCGGACCGCGCCCATGCTGGCCGCGATCACGAGGGCGATGGCCAGGGCGTCCAGCGCGGACATGGCCTGGTTCAGGACGAGGAAGCCCGCGGTGGCCGCGATGGCCGGCTCCAGGCTCATCAGGATCGCGAAGGTCGGGGCCGGGAGCCGTCGCAGGGCGAGCAGTTCCAGGGTGTACGGCAGTACGGACGACAGGACGGCCACGCCCAGGCCCAGCGCGAGGGTGCTCGGCACCAGCAGGTCGGAGCCGGCTTCGAGGATGCCCAGCGGCAGTGACAGCACCGCGGCCACGGCCATCGCCAGGGCCAGGCCGTCCGCCTGCGGGAAGCGGCGGCCCGTACGCGCGCTGAACACGATGTACGCCGCCCACATCGCGCCCGCGCCGACCGCGTAGGCCGCGCCCACGAGGTCGAGGCCGCCGAAGCCGGCCCCGCCATGGCCGGCCAGCAGTGCGACGCCGGCCAGGGCCAGGCCCGCCCAGAGCAGGTTCACCAGGCGCCGGGAGACGATCACGGACAGGGCCAGCGGGCCGAGCACCTCGAGGGTGACGGCCGGGCCGAGCGGGATGCGGTCGATGGCCTGGTAGAAGAGCCCGTTCATGCCCGCCATGGCCACGCCGAAGGCGACCACCGTGCCCCAGTCGGCGCGGAGGTAGCCGCGCACCTTGGGGCGGCACAGGAGCAGCAGCACGATCGCGGCGGCCGCGAGGCGCAGCGTGACCACGCCGGCCGCCCCGGCCCTCGGCATGATCATGACCGCGAGGGCCGCGCCGAACTGCACCGAGATCCCGGCCGAGACCACCAGCGCGACCGGGCCGAAGCGGGATCCGTCGGCGGAGGGCGCGGAGGCGGGGGCGGAGGCGGCGGTGGCCGTCGCCGTCGGGGAAGCGGAGGGTGCGGGCATTTATCCAGATTAGTGGGTCGTAAGGAGTGTCGCCGCATGGCTTGCCTTACATATCGGGTCCGGCTCGCCCGCCGTCCAGTCCTTCGGCCAGGAGTTCCGCCAGGTGGCGGGCCCGGACTCCGCCGCCCAGCTGGGCGATCTGGGTGCGGCAGGAGAAGCCGTCGGCCTGGACGACGGCGTCGCGCGGAGCCGCGCGGAGGGACGGCAGGAGCTGCTCCTCCGCGCAGGCCACCGACACCTCGTGGTGGCCCGGCTCGAAGCCGAAGTTCCCGGCCAGGCCGCAGCAGCCGCCGCTGAGCTCGCCGGTGAGCCCGGCCCGCTCGCGCAGCCGCCGGTCTGCGGCGTCTCCGAGCACCGCGTGCTGATGGCAGTGGGTCTGGCCCGCCACCGGCCGGTCGAGGCGGGGCGGCTTCCAGTGCGGGGCGTGCTCCTCGAGGGTCTCGGCGAAGGTGCGGACGGCTGCCGCCAGTCGCTGGGCGCGGGGGTCGTCGGGGAGGAGGGCGGGGAGGTCGGTGCGGAGGGCTGCGGCGCAGCTGGGTTCCAGGACGAGGACCGGGCCGTGGCTGTCGCCGAGGGCGGCCAGGGTGCGGCGCAGGACCGTGCGGGCGCGGTCGAGCCGGCCGGTGGAGATGTACGTGAGGCCGCAGCACAGCCGGCCGGCGGGGACGGATACGCGCAGGCCGGCGGCGTCGAGGACGCGGACCGCCGCGTGGCCGACCTGTGGCGTGAGGTATTCCGTGAACGTGTCCGGCCACAGGGTGACGGCCGCGGCATCGTGCCCGGGCGGGGCCGCGGTGTGCCCGCGCCTGAACGGTTCGCGGGCCAGTGCCGGCAAGGCCCGTTCGCGGGCCAGGCCCGGAACCCGGACCAGGCGGGCCAGGGCGTTCGCGGCGCGTGCGCCCCGCAGGCGGGCGATCAGCCGGAGCCAGGCCGGGAGGCCGCCCAGGGTGTAGTGGGCGAGCGGGCGGATGCGGCCCGCCCAGTGGTGGTGCAGGAACTCCGCCTTGTAGGAGGCCATGTCCACGCCCACCGGGCAGTCGCTGAGGCACCCCTTGCAGCCCAGGCACAGGTCCAGCGCCTCGGCGACCTCCGCCGAGCGCCAGCCGTCCCGTACGACCTCTCCCGCCAGCATCTCGTGCAGCAGCCGGGCCCGGCCCCGCGTGGAGTGCCGCTCCTCCCCCGTGGCCCGGTACGAGGGGCACATCACCCCCGGCCCGCCCGCGTCGGCCGACCGGCACTTCGCGACGCCGACGCACCGGGCGACCTCACCCGCGAAGGGGGTCTGCGGCAGCACGGCGAAGCGGAGGTTCTCGTCGAGGCGCCCCGGCCGGACCAGCATCCCCGGGTTCATGCCGCCCGCCGGGTCCCACACGTCCTTGTACGCGCCGAAGAGCCGGACCACGTCCTGCCCGTACATCCTCGGCAGCAGCTCGGCCCGCGCCTGCCCGTCCCCGTGCTCCCCCGACAGCGAGCCCCCGTGGGCGACGACCAGATCCGCCAGGTCGCAGGAGAACGCCCGGAAGCGGGCCACGCCCTCCGCCGAGACCAGGTCGAAGTCGATCCGCACGTGGACGCAGCCCTCGCCGAAGTGCCCGTACGGGGATCCGCGCAGCCCGTGCTGCGCCAGCAGGGCGCGGAACTCCCGCAGGTACGCCCCCAGCCGGACCGGCGGCACCGCGCAGTCCTCCCATCCCGGCCAGGCCATGCCCCCTCCCGGCATCCGCGTCGCCGTGCCCGCCGCGTCGTCCCGGATCCGCCACAGCGCCCGCTGCCCCGCCGGGTCGGTGACCACCACCGCGTCGAGCGCGTCAGCGCCCCGTACGAGGTCCCGCGCCGCGCCCTCGTCCCGCATCTCCACGAACAGCCAGGCCCCGCCCCTCGGCAGGCCGACCGCTCCCGGCACCAGGTCCTGCGCCATCCCCTCCACCGTGAGCGGCCGGTACGGCAGCAGCCCGGCGGCCGCGTCCGCCGCCGCGCTCTCGTCCCCGTACCCCAGGACCGCCAGCACCGGCGCGGGCGGCAGCTCCACCAGGCGCACCACCGCCTCCGTGACCACCCCGAGCGTGCCCTCGCTCCCGCAGAACGCCCGCGCGAGCTGCACGCCCCGCTCGGGCAGCAGCGCGTCCAGTCCCCCGTAGCCGGAGATCCGCCGGGAGAAGCCGCCCGCCATCCCGGTGCGCAGGAGCGCCAGGTTGTCGCCGACGAGCTCCCGCAGGCCGTGGGGGGCTCCGGACCAGCCTTTCGCGATCCGGTGGGCGGTGCCCCCGTACGCCGTCACCGCCAGCTCGGCCACGTTGTCCGCGGTGGTCCCCCAGGCGACCGAGTGGGCTCCGCACGCGTTGTTGCCGATCATGCCGCCGAGGGTGCAGCGGGAGTGCGTGGAGGGGTCCGGGCCGAACGTCAGGCCGTACGGGCGCACCGCCTCCCGCAGCCGGTCGAGGACCAGCCCGGGCTGGACCACGGCGAGGCGCGCGGCCGGGTCCACGGAGACCAGGGCGTCCATGTGCCGGGTCAGGTCGAGCACCACGCCCACGCCCGTGGCCTGGCCCGCGATGGAGGTCCCGCCGCCGCGCGGGACGACCGGCACCCCGGCCGCGGCGCACACGCGCAGCGCGGCCGCCACGTCGTCGCCGTCGCGCGGCGCGACGACGCCGACCGGCACGCGCCGGTAGTTCGAGGCGTCCATGGTCGCCAGCGCCCGGGCCGCGGCACCGAAGTCCACCTCCCCGCGCAGCTCCGCCCGCAAGGTCCGCTCGAGTTCCCCGGGTGTGGTCACGGCGTCTACCCTGCCACCGGCCCGGCGTCCACGTCCGTCCACTCCTCATCCCGGTGCGTCTCATCGGGTGGACGCGCCTCCGGGGCGCGGACCGGGACCCGATACGCTCCGCTCGTGGCCGAGATCCAGATTCCCGCTGACATCAAGCCCGCCGACGGACGCTTCGGCGCGGGCCCCTCCAAGGTGCGGACCGAGGCGCTGGACGCCCTGGCCGCCACCGGTACCTCACTGCTCGGAACCTCGCACCGCCAGGCCCCGGTCAAGAACCTGGTCGGCTCGGTGCGCCAGGGGCTCCGGGACCTCTTCTCCCTCCCCGAGGGCTACGAGGTGATCCTGGGCAACGGCGGCTCCACCGCCTTCTGGGACATCGCGACCCACGGGCTGATCGAGCAGAAGTCCCAGCACCTCACCTTCGGCGAGTTCTCCTCCAAGTTCGCCAAGGCCGCGAAGCTCGCGCCGTGGCTGGACGCTCCGACCGTCATCTCCTCCGAGCCGGGCACGCACCCCGAGCCGCAGGCCGAGGCGGGCGTGGACGTGTACGCGTACACGCACAACGAGACTTCGACGGGTGTGGCGGCGCCGGTCAAGCGCGTCGCGGGCGCGGACGCCGGTTCGCTCGTCCTGGTGGACGCGACCTCGGGCGCCGGCGGTCTGCCGGTGGACATCACCGAGACCGACGTCTACTACTTCGCCCCGCAGAAGTCCTTCGCCTCGGAGGGCGGCCTGTGGCTGGCCGCGTTCTCCCCGGCCGCGCTGGAGCGCGCCGCCCGCGTGCACGCGTCGGGCCGGCACGTACCGGAGTTCTTCTCGCTGCCGACGGCGATCGACAACTCGCTGAAGAACCAGACGTACAACACCCCGGCGCTGTCCACCCTCTTCCTGCTGAACGAGCAGCTGGAGTGGATGAACAGCCAGGGCGGTCTGGAGTTCACGACCGGGCGTACGGCGGCCAGCGCGCGCAACCTGTACGGCTGGGCCGAGGCGTCCAAGTACGCGAACCCGTTCGTCGTGGACGCCGACAAGCGTTCCGCCGTCATCGGCACGATCGACTTCTCGGACGACATCGACGCGGCGGCCGTCGCCAAGGTGCTGCGCGCCAACGGGATCGTGGACACCGAGCCGTACCGCAAGCTCGGCCGCAACCAGCTCCGTATCGCGATGTTCCCGGCGATCGACCCGGCGGACGTACAGGCGCTGACCACCTGCATCGACTACGTGATCGAGAAGCTCTAGCAGTTGACCGCGCAGCCCCCGGCGGCCTCGTGCCACCGGGGGCTGCGCCGTGTTCGCCCACCTGACGGGCAAGCAGTGGCTCCGTACGCGGTACCTTCAGGAGTTCTTTGAAGGCGGCACAGCGTGGAGGCAGCGGCGTGAGCGTGCGAGTGACGGCGGCCCAGAGCGGCGTGGACCCCTTCGGCACGGCCCGGCTGCGGCGGGGGGTGCTCGACGCGTGGGGCGCGGGCCCGGCCCGCTTCCGCGAGGACGCCAACGCCGAGGAGGACCTGGCGCTCGGCGGCTACCGCGACCGGCTCGTCGTCGAGCTGGCCCAGAACGCCGCCGACGCCGCCGCGCGGGCCGGGGTGCCGGGCCGGCTGCGGCTCACCCTGCACGCGGGCGAGGGCGGGCACGCGGTGCTGGCCGTCGCCAACACCGGTGCTCCGCTCGACGCGACGGGCGTGGAGTCGCTGAGCACCCTGCGCGCCTCGGCCAAGCGGGAGGCCGCGGGAGGCGGCTCCGGGGACACCGTCGGCCGCTTCGGCGTCGGCTTCGCGGCCGTCCTCGCGGTCTGCGACGAGCCCGCCGTCCTCGGCCGCCACGGCGGCGTCCGCTGGTCCCTGGCCGAGGCCCGCGAACTGGCCCGCGACGCCGCCGTCGGCAGCCCCGGCCTCGGCGACGAACTGCGCCGACGCGACGGCCACGTCCCGCTGCTGCGGCTCCCGCTGCCCGCCGAGGGCACCGCCCCCGACGGCTACGACACCGTCGTGGTCCTCCCGCTGCGCGACGCCGCCGCCGAGGACCTCGTCGAGCGGCTCCTCACCGGCATCGACGACGCCCTGCTGCTCACCCTCCCCGGGTTGCGCGAGGTCGTCGTCGAGACACCGTCGGGCAGCACGGCGGGCCCCTCCCGCACCCTGCACCGCCGGGACGAGGGCCCGTACGCGGTCATCGAGGACTCCCGGTCGGGCACCAACCGCTGGCGCACCGTCCGCCACGGCGGCCCCATCGAGAAGGCCCTGCTCGCCGACCGGCCCGTCGAGGAGCGGCTGCGGCCCTCCTGGTCGGTGTCCTGGGCCGTGCCCGTCGACACCGACGGCGCGCCGCTGCGCCCGGCCACCGCGCCCGTCGTGCACGCGCCGACCCCCACCGACGAACCGCTGGGCATCCCCGCCCTGCTCATCGCGACCCTGCCGCTGGACACCACCCGCCGGCACCCGGCCCCGGGCCCGCTGACCGACTTCCTCGTGGAGCGCGCAGCCGACGCGTACGCCGAACTCCTCGGCTCCTGGGACCCGGTGACCACCGCCCTCGTGGACCTGGTCCCCGGCCCGCTCGGCAAGGGCGAGCTGGACGGGGCCCTGCGCGCCGCCGTGCTCCGGCGGCTGCCCCGTACGGCGTTCCTCGCGCCCGCCGCCCCGCCCGAGCACGCCGAGGAGCGGGCCGCGCTGCGCCCCTTCGAGGCCGAGGTGGTGGAGGGTGCGGGCGCCGACACCGTACGGGTACTGGCCGAGGTGCTGCCGACGCTGCTCCCGGCCGGCCTGGAGCGCCGTGCCGAGCTGCGCACCCTGGGCGTGGGCCGGCTGCCGCTCGGCGACGCCATCGAGCGGATCGCGGGCATCGAGCGGACCCCCGAGTGGTGGCACCGGCTCTACGACTCCCTCGCCGGGGTCGACCCGGACCGGCTGTCCGGGCTGCCCGTGCCGCTCGCCGACGGCCGTACGACGATCGGGCCGCGCCACGTCCTGCTCCCGTACGCGGACACCCCGGCGGACCTGGCCCGGCTGGGGCTGAAGGTGGCCCACCCGGACGCCGCGCACCCGCTGCTGGAGAAGCTCGGCGCCCTCCCGGCCACCGCGCGGGCCGTCCTGACGACCCCGCAGGTGCGGGCCGCCGTGGCCGGCTCGATGGACGCGGGCGAGATCTGGGACGAGGACGCGCTGGACCCGGAGGAACTGGTCGACGTGGTCCTGGGCCTGGTCCGGGACGCCGAACTGGCCCCGGGCGACGAGCCCTGGCTGGGCGCGCTGGCCCTCCCGGACGAGGACGGGGAGCTGACTCCGGCCGGCGAACTGCTGCTGCCCGGCTCGCCGCTCGCCTCGGTGATCCGCGAGGACGAGGTCCCGTACGTGGACGCCGAGCTGGCCTCCCGCTGGGACGCCGACACCCTCACCGCCGTCGGCGTCCTCGCCACGTTCCAGCTGGTCCGCGCCACCGACGTGGTACTCGACCCGGACGAACTGGAGCCGCGCGAGGGCGACTTCGCCGAGCCGGACGACGCGGGGCTGCTGGACGCGGTCGACGTGTGGTGCGAGGACCTGCTGGACCAGCTGCCGGACACCCCGGTCCCGCCGGTGGCCACGGAACTGGTCGCCGTACGGGACCTCGACCTGGTCGACGACGACTGCTGGCCCCAGGCCCTGGCGATGCTCGCGCAGCCCCCGCTCCGCGACGCCCTCACCCAGCCCGTGCGCGTCCTGCTCCCGGACGGCACCACGCAGTCGGTGCGCCCGTACACCGCCTGGTGGCTGCGCGACCACCCGGTGCTCGACGGCCGCCGCCCGGCGGGCCTGCGCGCGGCGGGCGGCGACCCGCTGCTGGCCGGCCTCTACACCTCGGCGGACGCCACCGGCTTCGAGGACGAGCAGGTCCTGCGGGCCCTGGGCGTACGGACCACCGTGCCGGCCCTGCTGGACGAGCCGGGCGGCGCGGCCGAGCTGCTGGCCCGCCTCGCCGATCCGGAGCGCGAGGTGACGGGCCGCCAGCTGCACGGCCTGTACTCGGCCCTGGCCGATCTGGACCCCGAGCAGGTCACCCTCCCGGACGAGCTGCGCGCGGTGGTGGACGGCGAGGTCCTGGTGGTGGACGCGGCGGAGGCGCTCATCGCGGACGCCCCGGACCTGCTCCCCCTGACGGAGGGCCTGCCCCTCCTCCCGGTGGCCCCGTCCCGCGCGGCCGACCTGGCGGACCTCCTCCAGGTCCGGCGCCTCTCGGAGACGGTCCCGGCGGAGGTCACCACCCCGGGCGAGGAACACGGGGTCCCTGAGCCGGTCCGCATCCTGCTGGGCCCCGCGACCCCGTCCACGTACCTCGAGCACGAGGAACTGATCGCGGGCGGCGTCGAACTGGACTGGCGCCACACCCCCGACGGCACCCTGCACGCCTCCACCCTGGAGGGCGTCGCCGCGGGCCTGGCCTGGTCGGCCGGCCAATGGCCGCGCCGCTTCGAGGTGGCAGCCCTCCTGGAGGACCCGTCCCGTACCGCGGAACTGGCCCGGGACCGCTGGTTCGACTGATGAGCAGCCCTCAGGCGGCTAGGCCGGGAACTTGCGGTCCACCCATCTGAAGGTGAACTCGATCAGGGTCGCGGCGGCCGCGGCGACCGCTACCGCGATCCAGGGCATGGTCACGCCCTCCAGCTTGAGCTGGAAGAAGTCCTGGAGCCACGGCACGACCAGCACGATCAGGAAGGCGCCGGCCATCGTGCCGACCAGGCCGACGCGCCACCACGTGTACGGGCGGGCGATGATCGCCAGGACCCACATCGAGGTGAGGAAGAGGGCGAGGGTGGCCGCGCTGGTCTCGGACTTCAGGGAGTCGGGGCCCGTGTAGTGGGCGCGGGCGATCAGGTACGTCACGAAGGTGGCCGTCGCCGCGATCACGCCGCCCGGGATGGCGTACCGCATCACCCGTTTCACGAAGTGCGGCCTCGCGCGTTCCTTGTTCGGCGCGAGGGCCAGGAAGAAGGCCGGGATGCCGATGGTGAGGGTGGACAGCAGGGTCAGGTGGCGGGGCAGGAACGGGTACTCGACCTGGGAGCAGACCACCAGGATCGCGAGCAGGACCGAGTAGACCGTCTTCGTGAGGAAGAGCGTCGCCACCCGGGTGATGTTGCCGATGACCCGGCGGCCCTCGGCGACCACCGAGGGGAGGGTCGAGAAGCTGTTGTTGAGGAGGACGATCTGGGCCACGGCCCGGGTGGCCTCGGAGCCGGAGCCCATGGAGACGCCGATGTCGGCGTCCTTGAGGGCCAGGACGTCGTTGACTCCGTCGCCCGTCATGGCGACCGTGTGGCCCTTGGACTGGAGGGCCCCGACCATGTCGCGCTTCTGCTGCGGGGTGACGCGTCCGAAGACGGAGTGGGCGTCGAGGGCCTGGGCCATCCCGGACTGCTCGGTGGGGAGCTTGCGGGCGTCGATGGTGTTCTCGGCGCCCGGCAGGCCCAGCTTGCCGGCGACCGCGCCGACCGAGACGGCGTTGTCGCCGGAGATGACCTTCGCCTTGACGTCCTGGTCCTCGAAGTAGCGCAGCGTGTCGGCGGCGTCGGGGCGCAGCCGCTGCTCGAGGACGACGAGGGCGGTCGGCCGGACCCCGGTGGCCACGGCCTCGTCGTCGAGTTCGCGGGCGGAGCGGGCCAGCAGCAGGACGCGCAGGCCCTGTTCGTTGAGGCCGCTGATCTCGTCGAGGGCGGGGTCCCCGGTGGGCAGCAGGACGTCGGGGGCGCCCAGCAGCCAGGTGTTGTTCTCGCCGTCGCCCTCGCTGAAGCTGGCGCCGCTGTACTTGCGGGCGGAGGAGAAGGGGAGGGACTCGGTGCAGCGCCACTCCGCGCTGTCGGGGTAGGCGTCGATGATCGCCTGGAGGCTGGCGTTGGGGCGCGGGTCGGACTCGCCGAGGGCGCCGAGCACCTTCTTGACGTACGAGGGGTCCGCGCCGCCGAGCGGGCGGAGCTCGGTGACGTCCATGCCGCCCTCGGTGAGGGTGCCGGTCTTGTCGAGGCAGACCACGTCGACGCGGGCGAGGCCCTCGATGGCGGGCAGTTCCTGGACCAGGCACTGCTTGCGGCCGAGCCGGATGACGCCGATCGCGAAGGCCACCGAGGTGAGCAGGACGAGGCCCTCGGGGATCATCGGGACGATGCCGCCGACGGTGCGGGCGATGGAGTCCTTGAGGTTGGAGTCCTTGACGATCAGCTGGCTGATGATGAGGCCGATCGAGGTCGGGATCATCATCCAGGTGACGTACTTGAGGATGGTGGAGATGCCGGAGCGCAGCTCGGAGTGGACGAGGGTGAAGCGGGAGGCCTCTTCGGCCAGCTGGGCGGCGTAGGCCTCGCGGCCGACCTTGGTGGCGGTGAAGGCGCCGCCGCCGGCGACGACGAAGGAGCCGGACATGACCTGGTCGCCGGGTTTCTTCAGGACGGGGTCGGCCTCGCCGGTGAGGAGGGACTCGTCGATCTCCAGCCCGTCGGCCTCGCCGACGGCTCCGTCGACGACGACCTTGTCGCCGGGGCCGAGTTCGATGACGTCGCCCAGGACGATCTCGGAGGTGGAGATCTCCGCGGTCCTGCCGTCGCGGCGGACGCTGGGTTTGGCCTCGCCGATGACGGCGAGGCCGTCGAGGGTCTTCTTGGCGCGCAGTTCCTGGATGATGCCGATGCCGGTGTTCGCGATGATCACGAAGCCGAAGAGGCTGTCCTGGATCGGCGCGACGAAGAGCATGACCACCCAGAGCACGCCGATGATCGCGTTGAAGCGGGTGAAGACGTTGGCGCGGATGATGTCGGCGGTGGAGCGGCTGCTGCGGACGGGGACGTCGTTGACGTCGCCGCGCGCCACGCGCTCGGCGACCTCGGCGGTGGTCAGGCCGCCGGGCTTGAACCGGGGCGCGGGCGGTTGCACCGGGTGTACGGGGTCCAGCTCGGCCCCCGCGTCGATGGCGGCGCCGGCCCGCTCCGGACCGTCCTGATCGATCTTCGCCCGCTGCGTCATGCTTTCGACGGTACGGGCGGTTCGAACGCTTCACCCGCCGAGAAGTCCGAAGATCCGACTTCGGGATGACCCCAATCCTCCCCTGGTCCCCCTCGGTCGCCCTTGCCGCTCCGCCGGAGGGGGGTTTCCGCTGACGGCAGGTGTCAGTGGACACCTCCTACCGTCCAGGCCATGGACCTCATCGTCGAACTGCGGCAGTACACCCTGCACCCCGGCGCCCGGGACACGCTGATCGAGCTCTTCGAGCGGGAGCTGGTCGCCGGACAGGAGGCGGCCGGTATCACCCTCGGCGGCCGGTTCCGGGACCTGGACGATCCGGACCGCTTCGTCTGGCTGCGCAGCTTCCCCGACATGGCGGCGCGCGAGCGGGCGCTCCACGCCTTCTACGGCGGCCCCGTCTGGCGGGCCCACCGCGAGGCGGCCAACGCGACCATGCTGGACTCGGACGACGTGCTGCTGCTGCGCGGGCCGGGCTTCGCCGCCCCCGACGCCGGGGGGCCGGTCGTCGCGACCGTCTGCCACCCGCTGGATCCGGAGGCCTTCGCCGGCCACTTCGAGCGGCGGCTCCGGCCGGCGCTCACCGCCGCCGGATCCGCACCGCTGGCCGTGCACCGCACCGAGCACGCGGAGAACACCTTCCCGGCGCTGCCGGTCCGTACGGGTGAGGACGTCCTCGTGTGGTTCACGGCCGGAGGGGCCGGGCCCGTGTCGGACCTCTCTGACCTGCCGGACCTGTCGGACCACGTGCGGTGCGCTCCGCAGCGGCTCCGCCTGGAGCCCGTGCGGCGGGGAGCCTAGGACTGCGGGGAGGGGTCCGCCCCGGCGGCGCGTTCCGCGGCGTGGCGCTTGAGGGCGGCGTCGCGGCCGCGGACGTACCAGATGCCGATCAGGCCGAGGAAGCCGCCGGCCGCGCAGGTCCAGACCCACCACAGCAGGCCGCGGTCGGAGAACCAGCCGTAGAAGGGGAGCTGGACGACGAAGAGGACGAACCAGAGGATCGTGCCGCCGGTGATGGTGGCGACGACCGGACCCTCAAGGGGCTCGGGCGCCTCGTGCTGCGGAGTCCATTTCGCCATGCGGCAAGTCTAGTGCTGTGGCCGGAAAGGTTTGCCGGGTCGCGGTGTCCGGTGCGGTGCATCGCAAGGCTTTCCGGTCACAGCACTAGGCTGGCCGATCCGTGGTCTACGCGCGGAGATGGACGCTCCTTCGTTCATGTGTTCATACTGAAACGGTTTGGGCGCGGCCCATTTTCTTCGTATGAACCACCCAATGAGGACCGTATGAGCACCCCTGCCCCGGCCCCCGCCCCCGCGGCCAGCGCCCCGGAACCCGGCCCTCGGGAGACCTCGGTCCTCGACCGCCACTTCCGGATCTCCGAGCGCGGCTCGACCATCGCCCGCGAGGTCCGCGGCGGCTTCGCGACCTTCTTCGCGATGGCCTACATCATCGTGCTGAACCCGATCATCCTGGGCAGCGCGAAGGACATGTACGGGCACCAGCTCGACGGCGGCCAGCTCGTCACCGCCACCGTCCTGACGGCCGCGTTCTCCACCCTGCTCATGGGTGTCATCGGCAACGTCCCGATCGCGCTGGCCGCGGGCCTCGGCGTGAACACCGTCGTCGCCCTCCAGCTCGCCCCGCGGATGAGCTGGGCCGACGCCATGGGCATGGTGGTCCTGGCCGGCTTCGTCGTGATGCTGCTGGTCGCGACCGGCCTGCGCGAGCGGGTCATGAACGCCGTCCCGACGGGCCTGCGCAAGGGCATCGCCATCGGCATCGGCCTGTTCATCATGCTGATCGGCCTGGTCGACTCGGGCTTCGTCACCCGCATCCCCGACGCCGCGCACACCACCGTCCCGCTCCAGCTCGGCGCGGGCGGCCACCTCGTCGGCTGGCCCGTACTGATCTTCGTCGTCGGCGTGCTGCTCACCCTCGCCCTGCTGATCCGCAAGACGCCGGGCGCGATCCTGATCTCCATCGTGGTGATGACCGTCGTCGCGGTCGGCGTCCAGCTCGCCGCCGAGCTCCCGAACGAGGCCTGGGGCCTGACCGTGCCCGCGTGGCCGGGCAACCCGGTGGCCGCGCCGGACTTCGGGCTCGTCGGCCAGGTCAGCCTGTTCGGCGGCTTCGAGAAGGTCGGGCTGCTGACGGGCGTCCTGTTCGTCTTCACCGTGCTGCTGTCCTGCTTCTTCGACGCCATGGGCACGATCCTGGGCGTCGGCGACGAGGCGAAGCTGATCGACAAGGAGACCGGCGAGTTCCCCGGCATCAACCGGGTCCTGCTGATCGACGGCCTGGCCGTCGCCTCGGGCGGAGCCACCTCGTCCTCGGCCACCACCTGCTTCGTGGAGTCCACGGCCGGGGTCGGCGAGGGCGCCCGTACCGGTCTGGCGAACGTCGTGACCGGCGGCCTGTTCACCGTGGCGCTGTTCCTGACCCCGCTCGCCACCATGGTCCCGTCCCAGGCGGCCACCCCCGCCCTGGTGGCGGTCGGCTTCCTGATCCTGGCGGGCTCGGTCAAGGACATCGACTGGAGCGACTTCACCGTCGCCGTGCCGGCCTTCCTGGCCATGGTGATGATGCCCTTCACGTACTCGATCACCAACGGCATCGGCATCGGCTTCGTCAGCTTCTGCGCGCTGCGCGCCGCGACCGGCCGGGGCCGTGAGGTCCCGGTGGCCATGTACGTCGTCTCGGCGGTGTTCGTCTTCTACTACGCGATGCCGGCCCTCGGCCTCACGTAAGGGCTACGTCAGCCCGTAGAACTTCTCTGTCTCGTCGACGGCCGCCTTGAAGCGCTCGTCGAAGTCATCGCGAATGAGCGTCCGGACCACATAGTCCTGGACGCTCATTCCGCGTTTGGCGGCATGAGTCCGGAGCCTGTCGAGGAGCTCCCCGTCTATGCGCATGCTGAGCACATGTGTCCCCATGCCGAAAGAGTCGGGGCAGAGGGTAGGGACGCGTGTCACTTTCCGCTGCCGACTCACCCGTACGAGTGACGGCCGGTAATGGTGTTCCTTAGCTAGAGTAATGAGTTATTCTAAAGAGATGCGTGACCTTACCCATGGCGACGATGCATCCGCCGTGAACGACCTCCGCTCCGCCGTCATGCGGCTGGGCCGGCGCCTGAAGCACCAGCGCGTCGACGAATCGCTGAGCCCGACCGAGATGTCGGTCCTCGGCACCCTCGCCCGCTGCGGCCAGGCCACACCTGGCGAGCTGGCCCGGCGGGAACACGTCCAGCCGCCGTCGATGACGCGCATCGTCGCGTTGCTGGAGGCCAAAGGACTGGTCACGCTGGAACCACACCCCGACGACCGCCGCCAGAAGGTGGTCCGCCAGACGGAGGAGGCCGAAGCGATGCTCGAAGAGAGCCGCCGCAAGCGCAACGCCTTCCTGGCCGGGCTCGTGGACGAGCTGACCGAGGACGAATGGGCCAAGCTGCGCGAGGCCGCACCCGTCCTGGAGAAGCTCGCGCACCTATAGGAACGACGCCAGGAGGCGAACGCTTTTGAGTACGGGAAACGGAGCAGACTCCGCACCCGGCCACATATCCACCCCCGACACAACCCCCGCGGGCAAGAACCCGGGGTCACCTCCCGGCGGTAGCCGGGGCACGTTCAGCTCGCTGAAGATCCGGAACTACCGGCTCTTCGCGACCGGCCAGGTCGTATCGAACACGGGCACCTGGATGCAGCGCATCGCCCAGGACTGGCTGGTCCTCTCCCTGACCGGTTCGGCTTCCGCCGTCGGCATCACCATCGCCCTGCAGTTCCTGCCGATGCTGGTGTTCGGGCTCTACGGAGGCGTACTCGCCGACCGGCTGCCCAAAAGGCCGCTGCTGCTCGCCACCCAGAGCGCGATGGGCCTGACCGGCGTCGCGCTGGCCGTGCTCACCCTCGCGGGACACGTCCAGGTCTGGCACGTCTACCTCGCCGCGTTCCTGCTCGGCCTGGTCACCGTCGTCGACAACCCGGCCCGGCAGACCTTCGTCACCGAGATGGTCGGCAAGGACCAGGTCGCCAATGCCGTCAGCCTGAATTCGGCCAACTTCCAGTCCGCGCGGCTGGTCGGCCCGGCGATCGCCGGTGTGCTGATCACCGCATTCGGCTCCGGCTGGGCCTTCCTGCTGAACGGACTGTCCTTCGCCGCGCCCATCGCCGGCCTGCTGATGATGCGGACGCACGAACTGCACCCGGTCGCGCCCCGGCCCCGCGCCAAGGGGCAGCTCCGCGAAGGCCTGCGCTACGTCGCCGGCCGGCCGGAGCTGGTCTGGCCGATCGTCCTCGTCGGCTTCATCGGCACCTTCGGGTTCAACTTCCCGATCTGGCTGTCGGCGTACGTGAGCGACGTGTTCCACGGGGACGCGGGCACCTACGGGCTCTTCAACACCCTGATCGCGGCCGGCTCCCTCGCGGGCGCGCTGCTCGCCGCCCGGCGCGGACACTCCCGCCTGCGGCTGCTGGTGGCCGCTGCCGTGCTGTTCTCGGTGCTGCTGGTCGTGACCGCCTTCGCGCCGGGCTTCTGGCTGTTCGCGGCGCTGCTCGTGCCGATCGGCGTCTTCGGCCTGACGGTCAACGTGACGGCGAACTCCAGCGTGCAGATGGCGACCGACCCCGAGATGCGGGGGCGGGTCATGGCCCTGTACATGATGGTCTTCACCGGCGGCACGCCGCTGGGCGCTCCGCTGCTGGGCTGGATCACGGACACGTACGGCGCGCGGATCGGCATGGCCGCCGGCGGTGTGCTCTCGCTGCTCGCCTCTGTTTCGATCGCGATCGTCCTTGCGCGGGTGGGCAACCTGCGGCTGCGGGTGGACCGGCGTGGCGTGACGTTCGTTCCGGCCGTGCGCGAACGGGAGCTGGTGTCCGCCGCCTGACCCTGCGGGTCCGCTTCCTTGATTTGGCTGATGCCGTCCGCCACGTGCGGCGGTAGGCGCAAACGCAGCTCGGCCAAATCCAGCCCCGCCGGCGTTTGAGGCGCGGGGGTTCGGGGGCGGAGCCCCTGACAACGGCTCCGCGCACGGGCGGCCCCGCTAGGCTCGGCCGCATGAGACTGTTCGCAGCCCTGCTGCCCCCGGACGCGGCCTTGGCCGAGCTGGCCGCGGCCGTACGGCCGTTGCGGGACGACCGGTTGACCTGGACCGGCGAGCCGGGCTGGCACTTCACGCTCGCCTTCATGGGCGAGGTCCGGGACGAGCTGCTCCCCGAGCTGCACGCCCGCCTCGCCCGCGCAGCGACCCGCACCGCACCCTTCGCGCTGCGCCTGCACGGCGCCGGCCACTTCGGCGAACGCGCGCTGTGGATCGGCGCCGCCGGGGACCTCGACGCGGTGCGGCTGCTCGCGGAACGGGCCGACGCCGCCGCCCGGCGGGCCGGGGTGCCCATGGAGCAGCACCGCCGCTACACCCCGCACCTCACCCTGGGCCGGTCCCGCGAAGGCACCCCACTGCGGCCCTACCTCGACGCCCTCGCGGACTTCGAGGGCACCCCCTGGCAGGCCGACACCCTGTCCCTGGTCCGCAGCAACCTGCCCGTCAGCGGGATCCCCGGCGAGCAGCCCCGCTACGAGACCGTCGGAGCCTGGCCGCTGAAGGGCTGAGCTGACGGGCTGAGGCGGGTGTTCGGTCCGGGTTCAACCGCTGGACCCCCGCTCGGAACGCTCCCGTGGAGGACCGGGGGAAACGTCGCTCCCGGGCGGCCGGTAACCGCCTCCGACCACCTGCCGAGGAGCCCCCGTGCCGCTGACCGCGTCCGCCGCCGCCCCCGCCGCCCCTGCCGCCACCGCCCCTTCGAAGCCCTCCCGCACGGCCACCCGGCGCCGGCTGCTCATGTGCCGCCCGAGGCACTACGACGTCACGTACTCGATCAACCCGTGGATGAACCCGCAGAAGAGCACCGACACCGCCCTGGCCGTCCTCCAGTGGGAGCGGCTGCGCGACCTCTACCGGGAGCTCGGCCACCTCGTCGAGGAGATCGACCCGATCGACGGGCTCCCCGACATGGTGTTCGCCGCGAACGGCGCCACCGTGGTCGACGGCAAGGTCTACGGCGCCCGGTTCCGGCACGCGCAGCGCACCGCCGAGGGGCCCGCGTACCTCAAGTGGTTCGAGAGCCGCGGCTGCCGCGAGCTGCTGTGGCCGGAGTACATCAACGAGGGCGAGGGCGACATCCTCACCGTCGGCCGCCGCCTGCTGGCCGGCACCGGCTTCCGCACCGACCCGCGCTCGCACGCCGAGGCGCAGGAGTTCTTCGGCCTGCCGGTGACCGGCCTGACCCTCGTCGACCCGGAGTTCTACCACCTGGACACGGCGCTCGCCGTGCTCTCGGACGAGGAGGTCATGTACTACCCGGCCGCCTTCTCCGAGGGGAGCCGGGCCGTGCTGCGCACCCTTTTCCCCGGGGCGATCCTCGCCACCGCCGAGGACGCCGCGGCCTTCGGGCTCAACGCCTTCTCCGACGGCCGCCACGTGCTGCTGCCGGAGGCGGCCGCCGGCCTGAAGGCCCAGCTCAGCGCGCGCGGCTTCGAGCCGATCGGGGTCGACCTGTCCGAGCTCCTCAAGGCGGGCGGCAGCGTCAAGTGCTGCACCCTGGAGCTGCGCGGGATCTGAACCGCGTTAGGCTCGACGGGTGGATCCCAAGACCAGAAACCGTGTCATGGCCGGTGTGCTCGTACTGATGTTCGTCGTCGTCGCCGTCGCGGCCGCCGTGGGGCAGTAGGCGGCGGCAAGCGCGCCCTTGCCTCGAGCGGACTCCAAGCAGTTGGCTTGGGGCCCATGAAGTACACGCAGCTCGGACGCACCGGACTCAAGGTCAGCCGACTCGTTCTCGGCACGATGAACTTCGGTCCGCAGACAGACGAACCCACCAGTCACCGCATCCTGGACGCCGCCCTCGCCGCCGGCCTGAACTTCGTCGACACAGCCAACGTCTACGGCTGGGGCGACAACAAGGGCCGCACCGAGGAGATCATCGGCACCTGGTTCGCCCAGGGCGGCGGCCGCCGGGACAAGACCGTCCTCGCCACCAAGGTCTACGCGAACATGGCCGGCGACGGCGACGCCCCCTGGCCCAACCACGACCGGCTGTCGGCGCTGAACATCCGGCGGGCCGTCGAGGCGAGCCTGAAGCGGCTCCAGACGGACTACATCGACCTGTACCAGTTCCACCACATCGACCGCCGGACCCCCTTCGAGGAGATCTGGCAGGCCGTCGACGTACTGATCCAGCAGGGCAAGATCCTGTACGCGGGGTCGTCGAACTTCCCCGGCTACAAGATCGCCCAGGCGAACGAGGCGGCCGCCCGGCGCGGCATGGTCGGACTGGTCAGCGAGCAGTGCCTCTACAACCTCGCCGAGCGGCGCGCCGAGATGGAGGTCATCCCTGCCGCCCAGGAGTACGGGCTCGGGGTCATCCCGTGGTCCCCGCTGCACGGCGGCCTGCTGGGCGGGGTCATCCGGAAGGAGGTCGAGGGCGGCCGCCGGGCCTCCGGGCGGTCGGCGGAGGCGCTGGCCGACACCGCGGTACGGGCGCAGGTGCAGGCGTACGAGGACCTCCTCGGCAAGCACGGCCTGGAACCCGGCGAGACGGCGCTGGCCTGGCTGCTGACCCGGCCCGGGGTCACCGGTCCGATCGTCGGCCCGCGCACGGCCGAGCAGTTGGACAGCGCGCTGCGGGCGCTCGAGCTGGAGCTGAGCGAGGAGGTGCTGGCCGCCCTGGACGAGGTCTTCCCGGGGCCCGGCCCGTCCCCGGAGGCCTTCGCCTGGTAGCTCCCGCTACGGCTGCCGGTAGGGGCCGCCGATGCCCCAGGCCTGGTGCAGGACCGCCGCGAACTCGCCCGCCAGGCGGTGTTCGCCCGAGGCGTTGGGGTGGGTCCCGTCGTAGGTGTCGCGGTGGATGTCGTACGCGTCCGGGCGGGCGCCCAGCAGGATCGGTGAGGCGGCGGTGGTCAGATCGGCCACCGCCTTCGCCAGGAGCTCGTTGAAACGGGCCACTTCGGCGGCGAAGGGGGCGTCCTCCTCGGCGCGGATGTTCGGTATCACCGGCAGCAGCACCATCCGGATGCCGGGGCGGGCCTCCCGTGCGGCCGCGACGAAGCGGCGCATGTTGGCGGCGGTGTCGTCGGCGCCGGTGTAGAAGCCGAGGTCGATCAGGCCGAGGGAGACGAGCAGGACGTCGGCGCGGCCGGCGCGGGCCGCGGGGCCTATCAGGGGGGCCATGTGCTGCCAGCCCTCGCCCCAGCCGGCCAGATGGCGGCGGGCGTCCGGCGGGAAGTCCGGGTCGGCGTAGGCGTGGCTGGTGGCCGCGTCGGCGGCGGTGTCGTACAGCTCGGTGCGCGGGCCGACGATCTCGTACGGCCCGCCGGGGGTGGAGCCAAGGTGCTGCCACATCCGGTAGCGCCAGGTCCAGTCGCCGGCGCGTCCGATGGTCATGGAGTCGCCGACGAACATGAAACGCATCCGGTCATCATCGCGGATCACCCGACCCGAGCCCCTGTGATGCCCGACACGCCGAGGCGGGCTGGCAGGCTGGGGGCATGCGCCTGCTGCCGTTGTCGTCCGCCTCCGCCGCCCTGGTCCTCGCCCTGCTGCCGTCGTCGGCGCCAGCGGCCGAGGCTCCCGGCGTGTCCTCGTTCACCATCACCGACCCGCGGATCATGGAGTCGAGCGGGCTGGCGGCCAGCCGGATCCACCCGGGCGTGTACTGGACGCACAACGACAGCAACGACGGCCCGTACGTCTACGCGGTGGACTCGGCGACCGGCAAGACGGTGGCGCGGGTCACGCTGTCGGGCGTCGGGCGGCCGCGGGACGTCGAGGCGATCTCGCTGGGGCCGGACGGGCAGCTGTACGTCGGCGACATCGGGGACAACAAGGACGGCTCCTGGCAGCACGTCTGGATCTACCGGTTCCCCGAGCCGAAGCAGCTGGGCGATGTCACGGTCAGGGCCGCCCAGTTCACGGTGCGGTACGCGGACGGGCCGCGGAACGCGGAGGCGCTGATGGTGCATCCGGTGACGGGGCGGGTGTACATCGCGAGCAAGCACGAGAGCGCGGGCGGGCTGTACGAGGGCCCGGAGCGGCTGTCGGAGGGCGGGGCGAACGTGTTCCGGCGGGTCGCGGACGTGCCGTGGGTGACGGACGGGGCGTTCTCCCCCGACGGGAGCCGGCTGGCCCTGCGGGGGTACTTCACGGCCCGTACGTACCCGTGGAAGGACGCGCGGCCGCAGGGCGAGGGCGAGCGGGTGGACGCGCCGTGGCAGGGGCAGGCGGAGTCGGTGACGTACGCGGCGGACGGCTCGGCGCTGATGTTCGGCGCGGAGGGCGAGGCCAGCCGCGTCGTCGCGGTCCCGCTGGCCGGCGCGTCCGGAGCCCCGTCGGCGTCCCCGCAGCCGGGCTCTCCGTCGGACGCGGCCACCGCTCCGGAGCCGCCGGGCGGTTTCGGCAAGGGAGCCGTGGTCCTGGCGGTCGCGCTGGCCGTCCTCCTGGGCGCGAAGCGCCTCTTCCGCCGGCGGGGCTCGGCCGGGTAGCCGGCGGCTCGCTGCGGGGCTCCACGGCGTTCAGGCCCGCGCCCGGGTGCGGTGCTGCCGTGGCTCCGCCCCAGACCCCGGCAAGACGGCCGCAGGGCTACGAGTGGCCCAGGTCGGCGGCCGGGAGGTCGGACGTGGGGACGGAGCCGGTGTCGGCGGACGGGCGGAGGGTGAACTCGTCCGCGGCCATCGAGTCGAGCACCGGCGGCGCCGGCCTCAGCGGCGCCGGCATGACCGCCGCCTCCGAATGCCCGCCGCACCCGTACGAGAGCGAGACGAGCCGCCCGTCGGCCGGGCTGAACTCGTTCGCGCAGACACCGAAGGCCTGCCCCAGCGAGCCGCCGATCGCGACCAGGAACCCGCAGGAGACACAGGACGCCGGCGCCGCCTGCGCCATCGGGGTCTTCGCCCCGAACGACTCGTCCCAGCGGTCGGCCGCGCTGTGCAGCCCGTACCGCGAGAGGACCCGGGCCCGGCGCATGCCGAGTTCCTCGGCGACCGAGGTGATCGAGCCGCGGACCGGGACCACCGCGCGGTCGGTGACGTCCGCGTCCTCCGCCTCGACCAGTTCGGCCATCTCGGTGGAGACGACCGAGTTCGGCGGCGGGGCGTCCTCGCCCGACCAGCCCGGCTCGAGCCGCAGGTCCTCGGCGTCGGTGGGCAGCAGGTCGCCCGGGCCCATGTCGCCGGGGCGCAGCCGCTCGCTCCACGGCACCCACTCGGGGGCCAGCAGCGCGTCGTCGCCGGGGAGCAGCACCGTTTCGTCGAGCGTGACGTTCTTGGCGCGGGAGGCGCGGGTGACGGTGACGGCCCAGCGCCAGCCGCGGTAGCCCGGCTCCTTGGACTCGAAGAAATGCGTGACGACCCGGTCACCCTCCGCCACGGCGGAGACGTGCTCTCCCACCACACCGGGGAAAGCGGCTTCCTCGGCCGCCGCACGGGCGAGTTCTACCGCCTCGACGCACAGGCGGTCGGGGGTACGCGGGGTACGGCTTCGCGTCGTCGCAGCACTCACTGGTCTCGTTCTCTCCTACGCCGTCTCACGAGTGCGCCGTCCGTACTGTCGTCCACAACGACCCGTCGGTCCTGTCCGTACGTGGAGCGGGCGGAGCGGACCAGAGGGCCGCGTCGACGTCCGCACCCGATCGGACTCCGGGCGCACCTTTATGCGATCCATTCTGCGGGATCGCGAAGAGGCGCGCGGCCAAGAGCAACCGCCGGTGGCGCGCTACGCACGCTACCTCCTCCGAAGCCTTGGGCCCACATGCAAGGTCCGATTCGCGGAGAAGCCCGCGCGCTGAGGAACGCCCCCGACGCGCCGGGAGGGGTCCGGGAGGGACCTGTGGGGCACTATGGCCAGGTGGCACCCGTACGGTCGTCCCGCGACGGCTCGGGACCGGCCAGGCGGGCCGGCCGGGCCCTGGGTCGTGCCCTGCACCTGCCCATCACCGGTACGGCGCGCGGCATCCGGCGCGCCACGCACGCGCACGGGGCCGGTGAGTCGGGCCTCGGCAAGCTGATCGAGCTGCACGCCATCAACGGCGCCGGCGACATGATGATCACGGTGGCGCTGGCCTCGACGGTGTTCTTCTCCGTCCCCACGGACGAGGCACGCGGCCGGGTGGCCCTGTACCTGGCGATCACGATGGCCCCCTTCACCCTGCTCGCCCCGGTGATCGGCCCGCTGCTGGACCGGCTGCCGCACGGGCGGCGGGCCTCGATGGCGGCCGCGATGCTGACGAGGGCGCTGCTGGCGCTGATGATGTCGGCCGCGGTGGCCACCGGCGGCCTGGAGCTGTACCCGGCGGCGCTGGGGGTGCTGGTCTCCTCGAAGGCGTACGGAGTAGTGCGCAGCGCCGTGGTGCCGCGGCTGCTGCCGCCCAAGTTCTCGCTCGTCAAGGCGAACTCCCGGGTGACGCTGGCCGGGCTGCTGGCCACGGGCGTGGCGGCGCCGGTGGGCGCCGGACTGCACCAGATCGGCCCGCAGTGGCCGCTGTACGGGGCCTGCGCGATCTTCGTCTGGGGCACGTTCGCGGCGTTCACGCTGCCGCACAAGGTGGACGAGGCCAAGGGCGAGGGCCGGGCCCGGCTGTCCACGCACGAGGCGCACTCGCGGCGGCCGGGGCTGCGGACGGTCAGCCGGTCGGTGCTGTGCGGCCTGCTGGCGAACGCGGCGATGCGCGGGCTGTCCGGGTTCCTGATCTTCTTCCTGGCGTTCCTGCTGCGCGAGCACCCCCTGGCCGGGCAGAGCGCGGCGGTGTCGCTGGGCATCGTGGGCGTCTCGGCGGGGGTGGGCAACGCGTGCGGCACGGCGGTCGGGGCATGGCTGCGGGCCAGGGCGCCGGAGGCGATCATCGCGGCCGTGCTCAGCCTGACGCTCGGGGTCGCGGTATTGGCGGCGGCGTTCTTCAGCGGGCTGTTCATGGCGGTGCTGGGCGCGACGGCGGGCTTCTGCCAGGCGCTGGCGAAGCTGTCGCTGGACGCGATGATCCAGCGGGACGTGCCGGAGGCGGTGCGCACGTCCGCCTTCGCCCGCTCGGAGACGCTGCTCCAGATGGCGTGGGTGCTGGGCGGGGCGATCGGGATCGCCCTGCCGTTGAACGGGGTCCTGGGCATGTCCGTCGCGGCGGCCGTGGTCGCCGTCGGCACCGCCATGGCCTACCGCGGCCTCGTCGGCGCCCCCCGCCACCACTCCGGCGCGCCCCGGCCGAGGGTCGCGTAGCCGCGCCCGCTCCCGGGGCTGCGCCCCGGACGGCGGAGCCGTGGCCGCCGGACCACGGCGCGCCGCGCCACAGGCCAGTGGACCCCGTGCAGCGGCGCAGCCCAGCGGCCCGATAGCCTTCGGCTCATGACCGCACCGCTTTTCTCGGGTAGGGCCCGCCGCAGCGTCGCGGCCCTCGGAGCCGTGTCCGCCGGCCTCCTCCTCCTCTCGGCCTGCGACAAGCCGACACCGCTGGCGACCGTGACGGTCGGCACCTCGTCGGTGTCCGCCGAAGCCGCCTGCCACGAAGGCACCGAGCCGCTGTCCATGGACAAGGTCCAGGACTGCCTCACCAACCTGAAGGACGCCAAGACCGTCGAGTACGCCCGTGGCGACACGCTGCGCCTGGGCGTCGAGCCGGACGTCGTCGAGGACGGCAAGAAGTGGCAGGCGGTCCTGGACGGGCAGCCCATCACCGAGCCCTCCTCGAACACCTACCGCAGCTTCCCGGGCGCCGACGTCTTCGCGACCGGCGGCCAGGGCGAGGCCCCGGCCTCCAAGAAGCTCGCCTTCGTCCAGGTCGCCGAGGACGGCAAGCCGCTCTCCGTCTGGACCTTCAACCTCAAGCTCAAGTAACCGGGCGGCCCCGGTGCGCGCGCTCGTCGTGACCGCGGTGGCGGCGGAGGCAGACTCCGTCATCACCGGGCTGACCCCTCATCCGGACGCCCCCGGTCCTGAGCCGCGCACCCTTCCCGGCGGGTACCTCATCACGCTCCCCCAGACTCCGTCCGGGGGGACCCCCAGGGACCTCCCGGGCATCGCCTTCGACGTGCTCGTCGGGGGCGTCGGTCCGGCGGCCGCCGCCGCCGGGACCGCCACCGCCCTGGCCCTCGGCTCGTACACGCTCGTCGTCTCGGCCGGCATCGGCGGCGGGTTCCAGCCCGCCGCCCCGCCCGGCTCCCTCGTCGTCGCGGACGCGATCGTCGCCGCCGATCTGGGGGCCGAAACCCCCGACGGCTTCCTGGACGTGCGGACGCTCGGCTTCGGGCACAGCGTGCACCTGCCGCCCGCCGAACTCGCCGCGCGCGCCGCCGAGGCCACCGGGGCGCTGCTCGCGCCCGTCCTGACCGTCTCCACCGTCACCGGTACCGCCGCCCGGGCCGCCGAGCTCGCCGCCCGGCACCCGATGGCCGGGGCCGAGGCCATGGAGGGCTTCGGGGTGGCGGAGGCGGCCGTCGCGCACGGGCTGCCCGTACTGGAGATCCGCGCCGTGTCCAACGCCGTGGGCCCGCGTGACCGTGCCGCCTGGCGGATCGGGGACGCGCTCGCCGCGCTCGCCGACGGCGTCCGCGCGCTGGGGCCCGTACTCGCGAACTGGGGAGAACGCCATGAGCACCGGTGAACCGCTGAAGATCGCCTACTCGCCCTGCCCGAACGACACCTTCGTCTTCGACGCCTGGGCGCACGGCCGCGTCCCGGACGCGCCCGCCCTCGACGTCACCTTCGCGGACATCGACCTCACCAACGGCATGGCCGAGCGCGGCGAGCTGGACGTGCTGAAGGTGTCGTACGCCGTGCTGCCCTGGGTGCTCGAGGAGTACGCGCTGCTGCCCTGCGGCGGGGCCCTGGGGCGCGGTTGCGGCCCGCTCGTGCTCACGCGTGAGCCGGGGGTCGACCTGGCGGGCAAGACGGTCGCCGTGCCGAGCGAACGCTCCACCGCCTACCTGCTGTTCCGGCTGTGGGCGGCGGACGTGCTTCCGGCCGGGGTCGGCACGGTGGTCGTGCTGCCGTTCAACGAGATCATGCCCGCGGTGCGCGACGGCCGGGTGGACGCCGGACTGGTCATCCACGAGGCCCGGTTCACCTATCAGGACTACGGACTGCACTGCCTGGCCGACATGGGCGAGCACTGGGAGTCAACGACCGGCCTGCCGATCCCGCTCGGCGCGATCATCGCCAGGCGTTCGCTGGGCGCCGCGACCCTGAAGGCCCTGGCCGAGGCCGCCCGTACGTCGGTCCGGATGGCCTGGGAGGACCCGGAGGCCTCCCGTCCGTACGTACGGGCCCACGCGCAGGAGCTGGACCCGGCGGTCGCCGACCAGCACATCGGGCTCTACGTCAACGAGTTCACCGCCGACCTCGGCGACGACGGCTACGCGGCCGTGCGCGGCCTGCTGACCAGGGCCGCGGCGGAGGGGCTGGTACCGGCCATTGCACCCGGCGCGCTGGCCTTCCCGTAACGACGGAACGACGGTGCCCCGCCGCTCTGCCGAGCGGCGGGGCACCGTCGTGTACGGCGGGGCTCAGACGTCGAGCTGGTCGGCCACCGCGCGCAGCAAGCCGGCGATCTTCGTGCCGTGCACCTTGTCGGGGTAGCGGCCCCGCTCGAGCATCGGCGTGATGTTCTCCAGCAGGGTCGTGAGGTCCTGCACGATCGAGGCGAGCTCGTCGGGCTTGCGGCGCTGGGCCGCGGCCACGGACGGCGCCGGGTCCAGGACCGTCACCGAAAGCGCCTGGTCACCGCGCTGACCGGCGACGACACCGAACTCGACGCGCTGGCCGGGCTTGAGGGAGTCGACCCCGGCAGGGAGCACCGACGAGTGGACGAAGACGTCGCCGCCGTCGTCACGGGAGAGAAAGCCGAAGCCCTTCTCGCTGTTGAACCACTTGACCTTGCCGGTAGGCACGTCCGTCCTCTGTCCTTGTGCTCGTCGGGGTCCGAAGTGCCGTGGAACGGCTCCGGATAACAGTGCAGCGGGCCAACTGTGACCCGCCACCTCAAGGCTAATGGTCGAGGGCCCGGTGACAAGACGTTCCCCGGTCCTTCGCCGTCGGCCACCTCAGGCCAGGGAACTACCCTGGTGGGGTGACTGTTACTCCTCCTGCCGACGAAGCACGGCCCGGCGACGCCCTGGTGAAGGCCGGCGGCATCGTGTTCATCGTGGGCGCCGTGGCCACGCTCGCGACGATGGCCCCGCTGTTCCTGGACGTCGACCCGTTCCCGTCGTACGCGTGGGCCGTGTGCATGCTGATGGGCGTCGGCTTCGCGATCTCGGCGGCGGGCGTACTGCGCTCGGCCGCGGCGCAGCGCCGGGCGGCCCGGGCCTCGCAGGCGTAGCCGTACCTTCCCGGCCGTGCCAGGCGGCCGTGCCTAGGCGGGCTGGGCGGGCTGGGCGGCGACGTACTGCGCGAGCCACTGCGGCAGCGCAGTGAGGTCCGCGAGCACCACGTCGGCGCCCGCCGCGCGCAGTTCCGGCTCGGGGCAGGGGCCGGTCGGCACCACGACGGACAGCGCGCCGGCCGTGCGGGCGCCGCGTACGTCGCCGACGTGGTCGCCGACGTAGACCTGCGCGCCGTACTCGCGCAGCGCCCCGGCCTTGGCCTCGGCCCACAGCCAGCCGATGACGGCGTCCGGCTCGATGCCCAGGTGCTTGAGGTGGAGGCGGGCGTTGGGCTCGTGCTTGGCGGTGACGACGATCGCGCGGCCGCCGAGCGCCTGGACGGCCTCGATCGCCTCGCGGGCGCCCGGCATCGCGGGGGTCGGCTCGATCGCGTATGTGGGATAGATCTCCCGGTAGCGGTCCGACATGGCCGGGATCTCGGCCTGCGGGAACCAGTACGCCAGCTCCTCCTCCAGCGGCGGCCCGAGCCGTGTGACCGCCGCGTCGGCGTCGATGAACGTGCCCGTCTCGGCCGAGAGCGCCAGGTAGGCGGCCTTGATTCCCGGGCGCGAATCGATGAGGGTCATGTCGAGGTCGAAGCCGACGGTGAGGTTCATACCTGCCATTGTGCCGAGGCGGGCCGACACCCGGGCCGACAGCGGGCCGACAACGGGGGAACGTAGACTGAGGTTTGCCTTACAAGATCATGAAATAGGTGACATGTCTGCCCCGCCCGCTCTCCGGCGCGCCCTGACGACCCGTCGTATCGGGTGGACGGCAGCCGCCTTCGCCGCGCTGATATGCGCGGTGGTCCTCTCCCTCTGCGTCGGGGCCCGTCCCGTTCCGCCCTCCGTGGTCTGGGACGCCCTGGTCCACGGGGCCGGCGGCCCCGACGCCGACGTGGTGCGCAGCCTGCGCGTCCCCCGCACCCTGATCGCCCTCATGGTCGGCGCGGCCCTGGCCGTGGCCGGGACCGCGCTCCAGGGCATCACGCGCAACCCGATCGCCGACCCCGGCATCCTGGGCATCAGCCAGGGAGCCGGGGTCGCTGTCGTCTGCGCCATCGCCTTCGCGGGGGTGCACACGCTGAGCGGGTACGTGTGGTTCGCCTTCGCCGGGGCGGCGGCGGCCTCGGTCGCCGTCTACGCCATCGCCTCCGGCGGACGTGGGGGCGCGACCCCCGTGAAACTGGCGCTGGGCGGGGCCGCGATCAACGCGCTGCTCGTGTCGGTGACCACGGGGGTGCTGACGACGAAGGCCTCCGCGCTGGACGAGTTCCGCTTCTGGCAGGTCGGCTCGGTGGCCGGACGGGACCTCCAGGTGGTCCACCAGATCTGGCCGTTCCTGCTGGCGGGCGTCGTGCTGGTGGTGTCCGCGGCCCGCGGCCTGGACGCGCTGGCGCTCGGCGAGGACGTGGCCAGGGGGCTCGGGCAGAACGTGGCCGCCGTACGGATCACCGGCGGGCTCGGAGCGACCGTGCTGACCGGCGCCGGGGTCGCAGCCGCCGGGCCGATCGCCTTCATCGGGCTCGCCGTCCCGCACATCGCGCGCGCCGTCGTGGGCAGCGACCACCGCTGGCTGCTGCCGATGGCCGCGCTGATCGGGCCGGTGATGCTGCTCGTCGCGGACGCGGTCGGACGGGTCGTCGTGCCGCCGGGCGAGGTCCCGGCCGGGGTGATGACGGCGCTCATCGGGGTGCCGTTCCTGGTCACGCTGGTCCGCCGCAAGGCGGTGGCCGCGTGAGCGCCGTGCCGTTCGGATACACCCTGGTGCGTGCCGGGCGCGGCTCCTTCCTGCTGCACCGCCGGGCCGCGGTCGTGTCGCTGGGCCTCGCCGCCGCGCTGGCGGCCGTCTGCGTCGTGTACCTCTCGGTCGGCGAGTCCTTCGTCGCCCCCGGCGAGGTGGTGAAGGTGCTGCTCGGGCAGCCGTCCCCGGACGAGCTGGTCGTCGGCACCCTGCGGCTGCCCCGGATGACGGCCGGGCTGCTCGTCGGCCTGGCCTTCGGGGTCGCCGGCGCGCTGATCCAGACCGTGGCCCGCAACCCGCTGGCCTCCCCCGACATCATCGGCATCAGCCAGGGCGCGAGCGCCGTCACCGTGGCGGCGCTGACCTTCGGGGTGACCTCGTACGCCGTACTGCCGTACCTGTCGGTGCTCGGCGGTCTCGCCGCCGCCGTCCTCGTCTACCTCTTCGCGTGGCGGGGCGGGCTGCACGCGACCCGCTTCGTGCTGATCGGCATCGGCTTCGCCATCGCGCTGCGGTCGGTGACGGCCCTGCTGATGACCAAGGGCGACTACCTGGTCGCCCAGCAGGCGCAGATCTGGATGACCGGCTCGCTCAACGGGCGCGGCTGGGACGTCGCCACCCCGCTGGCGTGGGTGCTGCTGGCGCTGCTGCCGGGCGTGCTGTGGGCGGCGCGGGCGCAGCGCACCGTCTCCCTCGACGACGACACCGCCACGGCGCTCGGGGTGCGGCTGGGCCGGGTGCGGCTCGGGCTCATCGCGCTGGGCGTGGTCCTGGCCTCGGTGGCGACGGGCGCGGCCGGCCCGGTGGACTTCGTGGCGCTGCTCGCGCCGCAGATCGCCCGGCGGATGACCCGCACCGCCCAGATCCCGCTGCTGTGCTCGGCGTTGGCCGGCGCGCTGATCGTCGTCCTGGGCGACCTCCTCGCGCGCCGGCTGCTCTCCCCGACCGAGCTCCCGGTGGGCGTGCTGACCGCCGCCGTGGGCGCCCCGTACCTGATCTGGCTGATCGTCCGCAGCCGCACTGGAGGCAAGGCATGACCCCGATGAGCCGTCTCTCGGCGAGTGCGCTGACGCTCGCGTACGAGGACCGGGTGGTCGTCGAGGACCTGGACCTGGCCGTCCCCGACGGCCGGGTGACGGTGATCGTCGGCCCGAACGCGTGCGGCAAGTCGACGACGCTGCGGGCGCTCGGCCGGCTGCTGAAGCCGCGCTCGGGCGCGGTGCTGCTGGACGGGGCCGCGCTGTCCTCGCTGCCGACGCGGCAGATCGCGCAGACCATCGGGCTGCTCCCGCAGTCCCCGGTGGCCCCGGAGGCGATCACGGTCGCCGACCTGGTCGCGCGGGGGCGGCAGCCGCACCAGCACTGGTGGCAGCAGTGGTCGGAGGCGGACGAGCGGGCCGTGGTCGACGCGATGGCCCGTACCTCGGTCGCGGACCTGGCGGACCGTTCGGTGGACGCCCTGTCGGGCGGCCAGCGCCAGCGCGTGTGGATAGCGATGGCCCTCGCCCAGGACACCGAACTGCTGCTGCTCGACGAGCCGACCACCTTCCTGGACATCGCCCACCAGGTGGAGGTCCTGGACCTGGTCCGCCGACTCAACCGGGAGCGCGGCCGCACCGTGGTCGCCGTCCTCCACGACCTCAACCAGGCGGCGCGCTACGCCGATCACCTGGTGGCGATGAAGGCGGGCCGCGTGGTGGCCGAGGGCCCGCCGGCGTCGGTGGTCACCGCCGACCTGGTCCGCGAGGTCTTCGGCCTCGACTCGATCGTCATCCCGGACCCGGTGACGGGGTCCCCCCTGGTGATCCCGGGAGCCCCTGGCGCGTAGCGCTGCGGCGCCCTGCGGGCAATCCAGCCCGGCGCCTGGCGGGCGGCCGCCTCGAAAACTCGTGCTCAACCTTTCCCGTGCGGCAGCACTCAGGACAGGGGTGAGAGACACGAAGCAACGGGGAGGGCGGATGCCACCAGGCACCAAGCACGACTCCGGGCAGGATTTCGAGGCCTTTGCCCGGGCCGGTCAGCGCAAGCTGTACCGGACCGCGTACCTGCTGTGCGGGAACGCCGACGGCGCACGCGATCTGACCCAGACGACGCTCGCGAAACTGTTCCAGCACTGGCGGAGGGTGTCCGCCGCCGAGAGTCCGGACGCGTACGCCAGGACCGTACTGACCCGCACCTTCCTCGCCGAGCGGCGACGGCGGCTGCGGGACCTCCTGGCCCACAGCCGCGCGGACCCGCCACCGCTGCCCGAGCACGCCGAGCTGCGCGTCACCCTGCTCGCCGCACTGGCCGCGCTGCCCCCGCGGGCCCGGGCCATGGTCGTCCTGCGCTACTGGGAGGACCTGAGCGTCGGCACGGTCGCCGAACTGCTGCGCTGCAGCGAGGGAACGGTCAAGAGCCAGTGCTCGCGCGCCCTGGCGAAGCTGCGCACGCAGCTCGGCGAGGCCCACCTCTACGCCACCGAGAACTGAGGAGACGTCATGGGTACCACCGAAGACCTCTACGAAGTCCCCGACGACAGGGCCGTACGGCTGGTCCGCGACGCGATGGACCGTACGACCGCGGACCTGCCCCCACTGCCGGACCTGGCGGGCGCGGCCCGCGCACAGGGGCGGCGGCGCAAGGCGCGGGTCCGGGCGGCGATCGGCGGCGGGGTACTGGCCGTCGCCGCGCTCGGTGTGGCCGGGGCCGCGGCCCTGCCGGTCGGCAACAGCGGCGAGAAGGTGTCCGGGGTGGTCAACGTGGCCGCGCCGCCGTCGAGTTCCGCGCCGCAGCCGCCGGTGCACATCGAACCGACCCCGGGCGAATCGTCGATGGCCGACCTGCCCGTGGCCGAGCGGACCCGGCAGGAGAACTTCCAGAACCAGGCCGTCGGCGTGCTCCAGGGGCTGCTGCCCGAGTCGGTCGGCACCGTGCAGCGGACCGACCTCTCGGTGCGGCTCTACCAGGGCACGAAGGACGGCAAGACGTTCACCATCGTCTTCTCCGTACGGCCGTCGGGGGCGGACCACACCGACCGGCCCTGCCTGGAGGTGAAGGGACAGGTCTGCAAGCAGGCCACCCTGCCCGGCGGCATCCGGGCCACGGCGGCGACCGCGCCGATCAACAACGGCGATGTCACCGAGACCCGGCTCTCCTTCCGCTACGGCAAGAGCAGCGTCTCACTGGCCGTCAGCCCCCACGACGCCTCGAACACCTCGGCGCCCGTCACCAACGACCAACTGCTGGCCCTCGCCAAGGCGCCCGCCTTCCTCGACCTGGTCAAGACCGCCGACGCCGACCCGGTGGAACAGGAGCAGACGATCGTCCCCGGCGGCTGAGCCGGGTCCCGGCAGCCCGCCGCCGCGCCCTTGCCCCCGTGGCTCCGGCTAGCGGCGGCGGGCCCGCCAGACCAGGTACGCCACGGAGGCCAAACCGGCGGTCCGCAGGAGCCATGGCCACATCCCGTGCAGGGCCGGGCTCAGCTGGTCCTCCGCCAAGGCCTCGCCCCAGCGGTCGTTCATCCGGCCCCACAGCCACACCACCGCCCCCGCGAGGACCACGCCGGGCGGGCCGAAGACGGCCCACTTGCGCTCGGCCGGGCCCAGCACCCGCGAGGCGTACGGCAGCAGCCAGCCCACGACGAGGAGCAGCCAGTACCCGGTGACCACACCGGCGAGGAGGACGGCCGCGGCCAGCAGCAGGAAGGCGTTCGGGCGGGGCCGGGGGCCGGCGGCGGCCTCCGGCCCCGCGGCGGGGGCCGCCTCCGCCGCCGCCTCCTTCTTCGCCCGCCGCCGCTCGCGCAGGAACCGTACGAGGCCCCGTACGCCCGACTCCTGCGGCCCGGCCCCGGCCGCCGGCTCCGGCTCCGGCTTCACCGCCGCCTCGTCCGGGTCGGCCTCCGGCTCCGGGAACTCGATGCCGCCCGCGAACCCGTCGACCTGCGGCCCCGTCCCGTACGCGCCCGGGCCGACCCGCCACCAGTCGGGCTCGGATCCGCCCGAGGGGCCGAGTTCGTCGAGCCCGGCCAGGTGCGGCGGCACGTTCCGCGGCTCCGCGACCGGCTTCGCAGACGGCTTCGCAGGCGGCTTCGCGCCGCGCGGCCCGCGCTGCGCGGGCACGGCCGGAGCGGGCACCGCCGGCGCGGACCCGGTACCGGCGGTGCCGTGCCCCGCCAGGACCTCCTCCGGCGTGCCGAGCCGCTGCAGGATGCCGCGCACGGCCGCCGGGGTCTCCGGCTCGTACCGGGCGCGCCGACGGTCGATCTCGTCCCGAAGCCCCGCCACCAACCGCATCCGGTCCCCGGAGGACAGCTGCCGCTGTTGCGCCAAGTCCCCGACGCGGCTCAGATATTCGTAGACCAATTGGTCGCTTTCGATCCCCACGCCCGGCTCCTCCCTTACAGCCTGTCCCGAAGGTAGCGCGTGCGCCCGTGGAGCGGCCGCGGGCTCAGCGGATACCGTTGGCCGGATGGGGACCGGCCGACTGACCGGCCGACGCGACCAGGAGGCGACGACGTGCCTGAGGCAAGCACCGCAGGAGGCTCCGCGGGAGGCGCCCCGCGCTCCCTCGCCGAGGCGCTGCGCGCCCGCGACGACGCGGCCCTCGCCGCACTGCTGCACGCCCGCCCGGACCTGCTCAGCCCGGTGCCCGGCGACGTGACCCAGCTGGCCACCCGCGCCGGGACCCGCGCCTCGGTGGTGCGGGCGCTGGAGCGGCTGGACCGGTTCGCGCTGCAGACCGCCGAGGCCCTGGCGGTGGCCCCCGACCCGTGCCCGTACCCGGTGCTGGAGTCGCTGCTGACCGGCCAGGAGGGCACCACCGGCCACGACAACGGCGCGCGCGCCGCGCTCCCCCGGGCGCTCGCCACCCTGCGCGACCAGGCCCTGGTGTGGGGCGACGACGAGCGGCTGCGCCTGGTGCGCACCGCCCGCGAGCTGCTCGCGCCCTCCGCCCAGCGGCCCTCCCCGACGGGCCTCGGCCCGACCGTCGCCGAGGCCACGTCCGGGATGTCGCCGACCCGGATCCAGGAGATCGTGGCGGCCCTCGGGCTGCCCGCCACCCACGATCCGGTGTCCGCGGTCTCGGCGCTGACCGGGCTGTTCACCGACCCGCAGCGGATGTCGGCGCTGCTGGACGAGGCCCCGGCGGAGGCGCACCAGGTGCTCGGGCGGCTCGTGTGGGGCCCTCCGTACGGGGAGGTGACCCCCAACCCGACCGCGCCGGTGCGCTGGCTGCGCGACCGCGGCCTGCTGCTGCCCGCGTCCGCGCGGACCGTGGTCCTGCCCCGCGAGGTGGCGCTCCACCTGCGCGGCGGCCTCGCGCACCGGGACACCGCGCCGGTGCCTCCGCCGGTGCCCGCGCACCACGAACACCGTCCACAGCTTGTGGACGCGAACGCCGCCGGGCAGGCGCTGGCCGCGCTGTCCACCGTCGAGGAGCTGGTGAAGTCCTGGGAGCACACCGGCCCGCTGGTGCTGCGCGCGGGCGGGCTCGCCGTACGGGACCTGAAGCGGGCCGCGGCCGCCCTGGACACCACCGAGCCGGCGGCGGCGTTCTGGATCGAACTCGCCTACGCGGCCGGTCTGCTGGCCGGCGACGGGGAGGCGGACGAGCGCTACGCGCCCACCCCCGCCTTCGACGACTGGTGCGAACTGCCGCCCCCCGAGCGGTGGTCGGCCCTCGCGGCGGCCTGGCTGCCGGCCACCCGCACGTCCGGCCTGGCCGGCGAACAGGACGGCAAGGGCCGCACCCTGTCCGTCCTCGGCCCCGGCCTCGACCGCTCGGCCGCCCCCGAGGTGCGCCGGCGCGTCCTGGAGCTCCTCGCCGCGCTGCCCGAAGGGGCCTCCCCCGCCCCCGAGGCGGTGCTGGACCGGCTCGCGTGGGAGCGTCCCGTACGCGGCACGAGCGATCTGCGCGGCCGCCTCGCGCACTGGACGCTGACCGAGGCCGAGGTGCTGGGCGTCACCGGCCGGGGCGCGCTCAGCGCGTTCGGCCGCGCCCTGCTGGAGCACCGCGACCCGGCGCCGCTGCTGGCCCCGCTGCTGCCGGAGCCGGTGGACCACGTCCTGCTCCAGGCCGACCTGACGGCGGTGGCCCCCGGGCCGCTGCGCCGCCCGCTCGGCGACACCCTGGCGGTGCTCGCGGACGTGGAGTCCAAGGGCGGGGCCACGGTGTACCGGTTCACGCCCGGGTCGGTGCGCCGGGCCCTGGACGCCGGGCACGCCGCCGCCGACCTGCACGCCTTCCTCAAGGAACACAGCCGCACGCCCGTGCCGCAGCCGCTGGCGTACTTGATCGACGACGTCGCGCGGCGGCACGGGCACCTGCGGGTCGGTGCGGCGTCCTCGTACGTGCGCTGCGACGACGACGCGATGCTCGGCGAGATCCTGGCCGACAAGCGCTCGGCGGGGCTGGGGCTTCGCCGCCTCGCCGACACCGTCCTGGCCGCGCAGGCCGAACCCACCGCGCTGCTGGAGGGGTTGCGGGCGATGGGGTACGCGCCGGCCGCGGAGTCCCTGACCGGCGACGTGCTGGTGGGCCGGGCCGAAGTCCGCCGCACCCCGCCGCGCTCGGCGCCCGTACCGGTGCCGGACGGGCCGCCGGTGCCGGACGACACCCTGCTGGGGGCGGCGGTACGGGCGATCCGCGCGGGCGACCTGGCGGCGACGGCCGTGCGCAAGGAGCCCGCCGCCGCGGTGGGCGCGCCCGGCGAACTCCCGCGCACGAGCGCAGCGGAGACCCTCGCGACGGTGCAGGCGGCCGCCCTGACGGGGTCGGCGGTGTGGATCGGCTACGTGAACGCGGACGGCGCGGCGAGCCAGCGCGTCATCGCCCCGGTCCGGGTGGAGGGCGGCTTCGTCACCGGCTACGACCACACGGCGGACGAGGTACGGACGTACGCGCTGCACCGGATCACGGGCGTCGCGGAGCTGGCGGAAGAGCACCTCTAACCACCCGGCCCGATCCGGCCCCGGCAAATCCAGCCCCGACCCGCGGCGCCATCCAGCCCTGGGCCCGGCAAATGCAGCCCCGACCCGCGGCGCCATCCAGCCCTGGGCCCGGCAAATGCAGCCCCGCCGGCGTTTGAGGCGCGGGGCCTGGGGCGGAGCCCCAGCAACGGCGCCGCACCCGCCCGGCCCGGCACATCCAGCCTGCCCCGGCAAATGCAGCCCCGCCGGCGTTTGAGGCGCGGGGTCTGGGGCGGAGCCCCAGCAACGGCGCCGCACCCGCCCGGAACACCGCAGCCCCGCAGGAAAACGGCTGGCCGGCGCGGCCAGGCCCCGCCAGGATGTGGCCATGCCCGAACCACGGCCGCGAGCGATCCGCGCCGCCCACACCGACACCACCATCACCGTCTACCAGGCCTACGCCCCCCGCCTAGGGGAACCGGCGGCCCGCGACGGCCGTTTCCCGCCCGCCTGGAAGCGGGAGCGGATGACGTGGATCAAGCCGTCGTTCCTGTGGATGATGTACCGCTGCGGCTGGGCCGCGAAGGCCGACCAGGAGACGGTACTGGCGATCGACATCACCCGGTCCGGCTTCGACGAGGCGCTCCGCGGGGCCTGCCTGTCCCACTACGAGCACGGGGTGCACGCGGACCGCGAGGCCTGGCAGGAGTCGCTGCGCGCGACGCCGGCCCGGGTCCAGTGGGACCCGGAGCGCGACCTCCACCTGAACCCGCTGCCGCACCGCTCGCTCCAACTGGGCCTGTCCGGCCCCGCCTCGCGCGCCTACGCCGACGAGTGGACGGTCGCCATCCGCGACGTCACCCCGCTGGCCCGGGAGATCCACTCCCTGCTCCGCGCGGGCGACGAACCGGCGGCCCGCGCCCTGCTCCCCGCGGAAACCCCGTACCCGGCGGGCCCGCTGCCCCACCTGGGCGCGTAGTCGATCCGTTCGCACTCGAACGCAGCCAGCGGCTGACGGCCTCGTACAGCGGGGCGTCGAGGCGGGCCCGGTCGGCACGACCCGTCCCGGCCGGCGCCGCGCTGACCTGGTGCTCAAGCGACACGGTGGCGTCGCGGGCATCGCGGAGTCCAGCCCCTGATCACCCCCGCATGGGGCACACTGGAGGTTTGGCCGCCCGCGCCCGGGTGGGCCGCCCATGTCTGAAAGGGACGTGCGTGAACGGGCCTCTCATCGTCCAGAGCGACAAGACACTCCTTCTCGAGGTCGACCACGAGCTCGCCGGAGCCGCGCGGCGTGCCATCGCGCCCTTTGCCGAGCTGGAGCGGGCTCCCGAGCACATTCACACCTACCGGATCACCCCGCTCGGGCTGTGGAACGCCCGGGCCGCCGGGCATGACGCCGAGCAGGTCGTCGACGCGCTCGTCGAGTTCTCGCGGTATCCCGTCCCGCACGCCCTGCTCGTCGACGTCGCGGAGACGATGGCCCGCTACGGCCGGCTCACGCTCTCCAAGCACCCCGTGCACGGGCTGGTGCTGACCAGCACCGACCGGCCGGTGCTGGAGGAGATCCTGCGGTCCAAGCGGATCACCCCGCTCGTCGGGGCGCGGCTCGACGCCGACACCGTGGCCGTGCACCCCTCCGAGCGCGGGCAGATCAAGCAGACGCTGCTCAAGCTGGGCTGGCCGGCCGAGGACCTCGCCGGGTACGTCGACGGCGAGGCCCACGAGATCGACCTGGCCGAGGACGGCTGGGCGCTGCGTCCGTACCAGCAGCAGGCCGTCGAGGGGTTCTGGCACGGCGGTTCCGGTGTGGTCGTGCTGCCCTGCGGCGCGGGCAAGACGCTGGTGGGCGCCGGGGCCATGGCGAAGGCCAAGGCGACCACGCTGATCCTGGTCACGAACACCGTCTCGGCCCGCCAGTGGAAGCACGAGCTGGTCAAGCGGACCTCGCTGACGGAGGAGGAGATCGGCGAGTACTCCGGGACCCGCAAGGAGATCCGGCCCGTCACGATCGCCACGTACCAGGTCCTGACGACCAAGCGGAAGGGCGTCTACCCGCACCTGGAGCTGTTCGACTCCCGCGACTGGGGCCTGATCGTCTACGACGAGGTGCACCTGCTGCCCGCGCCGGTGTTCAAGTTCACCGCCGACCTCCAGGCCCGTCGGCGCCTGGGACTGACGGCCACGCTCGTCCGCGAGGACGGGCGCGAGTCGGACGTCTTCTCTCTCATCGGGCCGAAGCGGTTCGACGCCCCGTGGAAGGAGATCGAGGCGCAGGGCTACATCGCGCCCGCCGACTGCGTGGAGGTCCGGGTGAACCTGACCGAGTCGGAGCGCCTCGCCTACGCGACCGCCGAGACCGAGGAGAAGTACCGCTTCTGCGCGACGACGGCGACGAAGCGGAAGGTCACCGAGGCGCTGGTGCGCAAGCACCGGGGCGAGCAGACGCTGGTCATCGGCCAGTACATCGACCAGCTCGACGAGCTGGGCGAGCACCTCGACGCGCCCGTCATCAAGGGCGAGACCTCCAACGCGCAGCGCGAGAAGCTCTTCGACGCCTTCCGCCAGGGCGAGATCAGCGTGCTGGTCGTGTCGAAGGTCGCGAACTTCTCGATCGACCTGCCCGAGGCGACGGTCGCGATCCAGGTGTCGGGTACGTTCGGCTCCCGCCAGGAGGAGGCCCAGCGGCTGGGCCGGGTCCTGCGCCCGAAGGCGGACGGCCACGAGGCGCGGTTCTACTCGGTGGTCGCGCGCGACACCATCGACCAGGACTTCGCGGCGCACCGCCAGCGCTTCCTCGCCGAACAGGGCTACGCCTACCGCATCATGGACGCCGACGAGCTGCTGACGAGCGACTGAGCCCTTCGGGGCCCGCCCGTCAGCGGCGTATGACGCCCGCGTCCTCGGCGTACTCGCCGAGGACGACGACGCTCACGGCAGCCGCGGCGAAGATTTTGGCGGCCCGCAGCAGGCCGCCGAAGCCGTGGCGCGTGCGGACGTGTGAGGTGGCGGTGGCGCCGCGCGGGACGCCGCCCTGGACCGGGGTGAAGGTTGCGGTGCTCATGTGTCCATGGTGCGTTCGCGCGGGCGCCGCGGCATCGCCCTGGGGGCGGAACCTCCGGGCCTCCGGCGTCCTCCTCCGGGCTCATGGAACCCCCTAGTGGCTCTGCCCGAAGTCTCACACCCCTGGGTATGACACCCGTTCGGAGGACCCCGGAATTCATTCGCGCGGCCCCGCCGCGGTGACTACAATCGCCGCTCTTGCCGCCTCCCGCCGCACCACCGGGGAGAGCCGCCCACCGGACGGAAACCGGTGGGCCATCTGTTCCGTACCAGCAGCTGGAGGCAGTCCCGTGCCCGCGCACGCCCCCGAATCCGACCCAGGCTCCGATCCCCTCGCCCGCGAGCGCTCCCACCTCACCGCCTCCCGCGCCGCGCTCCGCGCCATGCGCGAGGACGTCGAGGCCCTCGACATCCGCGACGTCACCGCGAACTGGGTCAACGCGATCGTCCTCCAGGCCCAGATCGACGACCGGATCAAGGCCCTCGCCGACCTCGCCCACACCCCCCTCTTCTTCGGCCGCCTGAACTACCTGCACGCGCCCGGTGCGGAGCTCGCCGAGGGAGCGGAGGGCGAGCAGTTCTACATCGGCCGCCGCCACGTCCACGACGCCGGCGGCGATCCGATGGTCATCGACTGGCGCGCGCCCGTCTCCCAGCCGTTCTACCGGGCGTCCAAGACCGATCCGCAGGACATCGCGCTGCGCCGCCGGTTCGGCTACACCGGCGGCGAGCTCACGGCGTACGAGGACGAGCACCTGTCCGACCCCTCGGAGGCGGCCGCGGTCAGCAAGCTGCTCCAGCAGGAGATCGAGCGCCCGCGCGTCGGTCCCATGCGGGACATCGTCGCGACGATCCAGCCCGAGCAGGACGAGATCGTCCGATCCGGCCTGTCCGGCTCCGTGTGCGTGCAGGGCGGTCCCGGCACCGGGAAGACGGCGGTCGGCCTGCACCGGGTGGCGTACCTGCTGTACGCGCACCGCGACCGGCTCGCCCGGACCGGCACCCTCGTCATCGGGCCGAACCGTTCCTTCCTGCACTACATCGAGCAGGTCCTGCCCGCCCTGGGCGAGTTGGAGGTCAAGCAGGCCACCGTCGACGACCTGGTGGCGCGCGACGGCCTGGAGGTACGCGGCACGGACGCGGCCGAAACGGCCGTGGTCAAGGGCGATGCCCGGATGGCGGAGGTGCTGCGCCGCGCGCTCGCCTCGCACGTCACACAGCCCGCCGAGGCGCTGATGGTGGTACGCGGTTCGCGCCGCTGGCGGGTGCCCGCGTACGAGATCGCCGAGATGGTCGAGGAGCTGCAGGAGCGCGACATCCGGTACGGAGCCGCCCGCGAGGCGCTGCCGCGGCGGATCGCGCACGCGGTGCTCGTACGGATGGAGCAGGCGGGCGAGGCGCCGGACGACCGCGTGCAGGACGCGGTGGCGCGCAACGCGGCCGTGAAGGCGGCGGTCAAGGAGATCTGGCCGCCGGTCGAACCGGCGAAGCTGGTGCTGCGGCTGCTGTCGGACCCGGATTTCCTGGCGCTGCACGCGGCGGACGTGCTGACGGCGGACGAGCAGAAGCTGCTGCTGTGGCCGAAGCCGTTCCGGAGCGTGAAGTCGGCGCAGTGGTCGGCGGCGGACCTGGTCCTGATCGACGAGGCGGCCGATCTGGTGGAGCGGACGCCCTCGCTGGGCCACGTCGTACTCGACGAGGCCCAGGACCTGTCGCCGATGCAGTACCGGGCGGTGGGGCGGCGCTGCACGACGGGGTCGGCGACGGTGCTCGGCGACCTGGCGCAGGGCACGACCCCGTGGGCCACGCGCAGCTGGGACGAGGCGCTGGCCCACCTCGGGAAGCCGCAGGCGGTGGTGGAGGAGCTGACGGCGGGCTTCCGCGTGCCGCGCGAGGTGATCGCGTACGCGTCGCGGCTGCTGCCGGCGATCTCGCCGGGGCTGGCTCCGGTCTCCTCGGTACGCGAGACTCCGGGGTCGTTGCGGATCGCGGAGACGGCGGACCTGACGGCGGCGGTGGTCGAGGCGTGCCGGGCCTCGCTGGTGCACGAGGGGTCGATCGGGCTGATCGCGGCGGACGCCCGTGTTCCGGTCCTGGCGGAGGCCCTGCGGGGGGCGGGGCTGGCGTACCTGTCTCCCGGCGAGGAGACGACTGCGGAGTCCCGGCTGACCCTGGTCCCGGCCTCCCTGGCCAAGGGTCTGGAGTACGACTACGTGGTGCTGGACGAGCCCGCCGCGATCGTTGACGGCGAGCCGGACGAGCGGACCGGCCTGCGCCGCCTGTACGTCTGCCTCACCCGAGCCGTCTCGGGCCTCACGGCCCTCCACTCGGCCCCGTTGCCGGCGGCCCTGGCCTGACCCCCCTGCGGGCCCGCTCCTGGGGCTCCGCCCCAGACCCCGCGCCTCAAACGCCGGCGGGGCTGGATCTTGGCTGATGCCGCCTGCCAAACGTAGCCCGGCCACAATTCAGCCCCGCCGGCGTTTGAGGCGCGGGGGTCCGGGGGCAGCGCCCCCGGCAACGGTGCCGCACCCGTCAGGACAGGGCGGCTCGCCATTCCGCGACGGCCTCGGCAGAGACGGGGCGGCCCCACCCGGAGGGACGGGCCGCGCCGCCGATGTGGAAGGCGTCGATGCCCGCCCCGCGCAGCACCGGCACGTGCGACAGCGTCAGGCCCCCGCCGACCAGGATCCGCGGCCCGTACCCCGGCTCGCCCCGCCGCGCGGCCTCGGCGATCAGCACCGGCAGGCCCTCGTCGACGCCTGCCGCCGAGCCCGCCGTCAGGTAGGTGTCCAGGCCGGGCAGGTCCGCCACCGCCTTGCGCAGTCCGTCGCGGTCCGCCGCGCGGTCGATCGCCCGGTGGAAGGTCCAGCGGCAGCCGTCCAGCTCCGCCACCACCGCCTCGACCGCCGCCAGGTCAGGGGTGCCGTCCGGGTTCAGGAACCCGAGTACGAACTCTTCCGCGCCCTCGGCCCGCAGCTCCCGCGCCGCCTCCACCAGCCCGGAGACCTCGCCCGCCGCGAAGCCGTCCGTCTTGCGGATCATCACCCGCAGCGGGATGTCGACCGCCGCCCTGATGGCCGCGAAGGTCTCGCGCGGCGGGGTGAGCCCGTCGGCGGCCATGTCGGTGACCAGCTCGAGCCGGTCCGCCCCACCGGCCTGGGCCGCGATCGCGTCCTCCGCGTCGAGGGCGATCACCTCCAGGAGCGCACGGTTGCTCATTCGATCCCATCCTTCGAGAAGCTGCACGGAAATTGCGTGATAGGTCTAGTCCAATATCCAGGGTACGGGCCTCCGCCCGCGCTCCACCAGCACAATCACGCCACCCCCACAATGTGCCCATGGACACAGACACCCCGCACAGCGACACCGCGGCCCTGCGCGCCCGCTGGCAGGCGGCCGCCACCGCCGCCGGCGCCCCCGCCGACCGGGACGCCGCCCCCTACGCCGACCGCCTGCTCACTGCCTGGGCGGAGCCGCAGCGCCGGTACCACACCACCGCGCACCTGGCCGACGTACTGGCACGGATCGACGTACTTGCGGGGCACGCCGCCGACCCCGCCGCCGTCGAGCTGGCCGCCTGGTTCCACGACGCCGTCTACCGTCCCGACCGCTCCGAGAACGAGGAGCGCAGCGCCGCCCTCGCCGAGCGGGCCCTGCCCGAGCTCGGCATAGACGCCGCCCGCACCGCCGAGGTGGGCCGGCTGGTCCGGCTCACCGTCACGCACGACCCCGCGCCCGGCGACACCAACGGCGAGGTGCTCTGCGACGCGGACCTCGCCGTCCTGGCCGGAGCGCCCGAGGCGTACGCCGCCTACGCCGCCGCCGTGCGCGCCGAGTACGCCTTCGTGCCGGACGACGCCTTCACCGCCGGCCGCGCCGACGTGCTCCGGCAGCTGCTCGCCCTGCCGCGGCTCTTCCGCACCCCGTACGGAGCCGCCCACTGGGAGGCCCCGGCGCGCGCCAACCTCGCCGCCGAGCTGGCCCGGCTCGCCCCGCGGGGAATGTGATCGCGTTCGCGACGGTTGGAGACAGTCATGCCCGCAGATGCCGCACGCCGCCCCCGCATGCCCGTAGCCGTCTACGTACTCGGCCTCTCCGTGTTCGCGCTCGGCACCAGCGAGTTCATGCTCTCCGGACTGCTGCCGCCGATCGCGCGGGACATGGGCGTCACCATCCCGCAGGCGGGCCTGCTCATCTCCGCGTTCGCGATCGGCATGGTCGTCGGGGCGCCGCTGCTGGCCGTGGCCACGCTGCGCCTCCCGCGCCGCACCACCCTCATCTCCCTCATCAGCCTCTTCGGCCTCGGGCAGGTCGCGGGCGCGCTGGCCCCCTCGTACGAGCTCCTCTTCGCCTCCCGCGTGGTCTCCGCCCTCGCCTGCGCCGGCTTCTGGGCCGTGGGCGCGGCCGTGGCCATCGCCATGGTCGACAAGGACCAGCGGGCCCGCGCGATGGCCGTCATGATCGGCGGCCTGTCCATCGCCAACGTCCTCGGCGTGCCCGCCGGAGCCTTCCTCGGCGAGCACCTGGGCTGGCGCTCGGCGTTCTGGTCGGTCGGCGCGGCCTCCGCGATCGCCCTCGCCGGCATCCTGGCGCTGATCCCGAAGATCCCGCTGCCCGCCGAGAAGCCCTCGCTCGGCCGCGAGCTGCGCATTTACCGCGACCGCCAGGTGTGGCTCTCCATCGGCATCACGGCCCTGGCCGCGGGCGGCGTGTTCTGCGCCTTCAGCTACCTGTCTCCGCTGCTCACGGACGTGGCCGGGCTGGACTCCGGCTGGGTCCCGTGGATCCTCGGCCTCTTCGGCGTGGGCGCGCTGGTCGGCACCACCATCGGCGGGCGGGTCGCGGACGCGCACCTGTTCGGCGTGATGATCTGGGGCATCACCGCCTCGACCGTCTTCCTGGCCGCGCTCGCCCTCCTCGCGTCCGTCCAGGTCGCGGCGATCGGCCTGTCGTTCCTGCTCGGCGTCTCGGCCTTCTTCACCGCCCCGGCGCTCAACGCCCGCATGTTCAACGTGGCCGGCGCCGCCCCGACCCTGGCCGGGGCCACCACCACCGCCGCCTTCAACCTCGGCAACACCGGCGGCCCCTGGCTCGGCGGCACCGTCATCGACGCGCACCTCGGCTTCGCCGCCACCGCCTGGGCGGGCGCGGCCATGACCGTCACCGCGATCGCCCTCACGGCGATCGCGCTGCGCCTGCACCGCCGCACCCCGGCCCCGGCCACCCGCCTGGTCGCCTCGGGAGGCGCCGCAGCCCCGGCCACGGGTCAGCCGCAGGCCGTGGACCGCCTCTGAACCGCCCTCAGTGCGCCGTGAAGAGCATCGAGTGGCCGCGGTTCGGGTTGGCCGTCGCGTTCAGCGTCTGACCGGCGGGCATCGTGGAGACGTGGACTTCGTACACGGCCTTGGGCGTGAGCGCGGCGGCGACCGGCATCGCGAGCCGCTGGGGTGCGGCGCCGGCCCGGATCGTCCACGTCCTCGGCCCCCCGGCGGGGAACACGTACGTGTTCCCCGGCTGCCCGACCAGCCAGAGGCTCACCGTCACGTCCTTGGGAACGGTCGCCCTGACGAAGGCCACCATGGTGACCTGCTTCCCGTCCTGCTCGTAGCAGACCGTCTCGAGGACGTCCTGGACATTGGTAGTCGTGTGTTCTGCCCCGCACGACGGTCCGGCGCTGCCCGCCGAGGGCGTCGCAGCCGGTTTCTGGGAGGCGGGCGCGGCGGCCGGCGCCGCCGAAGCGCCCGGCGGCGCGGAACCGCTCACCGGCGGCGAGGGCGTGGGCGAAGGTGACGGCGAGGGCGACGGCCCGGACGCGGCCGCCTTCCCCGGCTCCGCCGACCCGGCCGCGCCGACCGGATCGCCCCGGCCGTCCCGTCCGTCGCCGCCCGGGCGGTGCAGGGCCAGCGCCACGATCGCGACCATGGCCACCAGGGCGAGCGCCCCGACCCCGGCCCAGACACCGGCCCGGTGGCCGCCCCCACCCGCCGCGCGGTCCGCGGGCGCCCGGGCCGGCTCCGGCCGGGCGGGCCTCGGCGGCGTGAAGACCTGTGCGTTGCCCCCGAGCGGCTGGATCAACAGGCTCACGGGGGTCTGGGCCCGCCCCCGGGACTGCCCGCCCGCGGCGGCGGTGAAGTGCTCCTTGACGTGACCGACGAGTGCCTCGAGGTCCGGGGTGAGCTTCGGCGAGTGCTCCTCCAGCCAGCCCGTGACGACCGTCGAGAAGTCACCGGACCCGCCGGCGACCGTGCCCTGGCCGGCGACCTGCCCGGCGGCCGCGGCGAACAGCGTGAACTGGGTGACGGCTTCCCGCCGGCCGGCCGGGAAGGCCGCGAGCGCCGGTCCCGGCTGGTCCTCCACGTGGCGGTGCTCGATGAACAGGGCGCAGGAGTCCACCAGGAAGACGTGCTGCGGGAAGCGCGTCACGTCCCGCCCGGTCAGGTGCTCCTGGAGGTTGGTCAGCTCGATGCAGCGCCGGTCCGCGTCCGAGGCGTCCGGGCACAGCAGCAGGCGCCGGTTGCCGTGGTCGAGCACGCCGTGGCCGCCCCAGTAGACGAACAGCACATCGCCCTCGGGGACGGCCCCCCGCGGTGTGAAGTGGTCCATGATGCGGTCGCGCGAGCGGACGTACGTGGGCTCCAGCCCGATGGCGTCCGCCGCCTCGTTCAGGCCGGAGTGCGAGCCGGGAGCCGCGGCCAGCAGCAGCGTGATGTTGGCCGCGGGGACGCCCCGCTGCCGCAACCAGCGTGCGAAGCGCACGGCGTCGGCGCAGGCCCCCACGAGGTCCCACCCCGCGTCCACCCGCGGGTAGTGCTCGATGCCGACCACGACGGCGTGGACGCGCGTCGGGTCGGAGACGGTCAGCTCAGCCATGTGTCGACGGCGTTCCAGACGTCGGGGTTCGACCAGTACGTGGTGTGGGCCGAAGGGAAGGGCTGCCGGTTGTCGACCTTCCGGTCGTGGGCCCGGCCGGGAAACACCTTGGCGGCCCGGTACGAGAGCCAGTCGCGCTCGTCGTAGATGTTCAGCCACTTCGCCGGGAAGCCGGGCGGCAGGGTCTCGGGGTGCTCCAGCGACACCAGGGCGCCGATCTCGTAGAGGTACGGCGCCTGCGAGCCCACGGTGATCAGCTGGTCCACCCGCTCCAGCCGCTCGCGTACCAGCAGGTCGACGCAGGCGACCCCGCCGAGGCTGTGCGCGATCACGGTGACCGCGTCCCCCGGGGTGTTCTCCAGCGTCCGCTTGATCTGATCGCGCACGCCCTGGCCGCGGGCCTGGTAGCGCAGGATGTCGCCCGTCATCGGCAGAGCGGCGTCGCCCCATCGGCCGCGACGCTTGCGTGCCAGCCGGCCGGCGCCCGCAAGGGCCGCCTTCCAGGCCTTGCCCTTCAGCGACCGGCCCTCGGTGGCCAGCTCCGAGCCCAGCGAGGCGAGCAGCGCGTCGCGGACCATCCCGGAGACCTCGACGCCGCGGTCCTCCGCGAGCGAGAGGGTCAGGGCGAGGACGGCGCGGGCGAAGGCGGCCCGGTGCTCGAACCCGTCGGCGTCCGCCGTGCCCGCGGCGTCGCGCACCTCCGGCGCCCGCGCGGCGGTGCGCAGGGCCTCCGCGAAGTCCCCGGCCAGCCCCCGCGCGCCGAAGGCCTCGAGGAGGGCGGGCGAGGGGGCGTACTCCGTGACCTCGGCGAGGAACTGCTCGGAGGGCGTCGGCCCCCGGCCCAGCCCCGCGGCCGAGGGCCGCTGCAGGCCGAGCAGCCGCAGCTCGTACCAGGGGTCGTCGTAGAGGATGCCCCAGAGCCCGACCTCGGCGTCCTCGTCGCGGGTGCCGCCGCCCGTCTGCCGGTAGCCGGGGACGGAGTCCCCGCCGAGGGCCATGGCCGCCCCCTGCTCGCGTCCCCAGAAGCAGCCGCGGAGCTCGATGCCGGGACGGATCCGGTCGAGTCCGGCGCGGACCTCGTCCAGGCTCTGCTTGTACGAAGCCTCGCGGACTCCGGTCCCGTGTACGAACAGCACTGACCGACGCACGATCCCCCTCAAGCTCATACGAGTGGCCGAACCGCGGTCATCCTAATGCAGCAAATTCCCCTGAACGCAGGAGAGATGACGGGCATTCAGGCCATCGGCGGGCGATGTTTCGGCCGTCGCAGCCCGGCGTCGGTGAGGCGGCGGACGAGTTCCTTGCTGCCGATCTCCACCGCGCCCGCGTCGACCGCGTCCGCGTAGCGGTGGGAGGGGACGTCGTAGTGGTCCCGTTCGAAGGCGCGGGGCGGGCAGCCGATGGCCGCCGCGAACGCGTGCAGCTCCTCGTACGAGACGTCGCTGATCAGGTGCGACCACATGCGGCCGTGGCCCGGCCAGGTCGGCGGGTCGATGTAGACGGTCACCGGTGGAGGACGGGGCCGAGGCCGCCCACCGCCGCCACTCTCACGCCCGCCTCCGAGCACACCCAGTGCGGGTCGGGTCCGAGCTCCGGCTCCACGTCCAGGGCGTGCGGCTCGCCGTGCGCGCAGACCGGGCACAGCGGCCAGCGCCCGTACTTCTCCAGCAGCGCGTCCTGCACGTCCTGGGCGACGAGTCCGGCAAGGCAGCCGACTCCCTCCGGCCACTGCTCCACCCACCACCGGCGGTGCGTGACCGAGTCCTCGACGAGGGAGACGACATCGGCATCGGCGACCTCGCCGGCGGCGAGATCGGCGAGAACAAGGGCACGGGCGACGTGCAGCGCCTGCTCCAAGGGGGTCGCGTGGTCCATGGGCTCATTGTGGACCCGCGCGGCCCCTGTGGCGAAGGTCCTCTTTCCGAGGGCCTTGTGGCGCCTTGCCCCTCGTCCCGGCTGAAAATAGATTTCACATGTGAGCGACATGCCGAAGGAAACTTTCAACCCGCCGGACGCAGCCGAGCACGACTCGACCCCGCCGGCCCCGCCGGCCCACGCGCTGCGGGCGCGCGTGCGCGGGCTCGGGCCCTCGATGACCCGCTCCATGCAGGCCGTCGCCGAAACCGTCGCCTCCGACCCCGCCGGCTGCGCCCGGCTCACCGTCTCCGCCCTCGCCGCCCGCACCGGCACCAGCGAGGCCACCGTCGTCCGCACCGCCCGCCTCCTCGGCTACCGCGGCTACCGCGACCTGCGCCTCGCGCTCGCCGCCCTCGCCGCGCAGCAGGAGTCCGGCGCCGCCCCGGCCGTCACCGTCGACATAGCCGTCGACGACCCACTGGCCGACGTCGTCGCCAAACTCGCCCACGAGGAGGCGCAGACCCTCGCCGACACCGCCGCCGGACTCGACCTGACCCAGCTGGCCGCCGCCGTCTCCGCCCTGGCGACCGCCCGCCGGACCGACATCTACGGCATCGGGGCCTCCGCCCTCGTCGGCCAGGACCTCGCCCAGAAACTGCTGCGCATCGGCCTGGTCGCGCACGCCCACAGCGACCCCCACCTCGCCGTCACCAACGCCGTCCAGCTGCGCCCCGGCGACGTGGCCGTCGCGATCACCCACTCCGGCTCCACCGGCGACGTGATCGAGCCCCTCCGCACGGCCTTCGAGCGCGGCGCCACGACCATCGCCCTCACCGGCCGCCCGAACGCCCCCGTCGCCCACTACGCCGACCTGGTCCTGGTCACCTCCGCCGCCCGGGAGACCCAGCTGCGCCCGGCCGCCATGTCCAGCCGCACGAGCCAGCTCCTCGTCGTCGACTGCCTCTTCGTCGGCGTCGCGCAGCAGACGTACGAGACCGCCGCCCCCGCCCTCGCCGCCTCGTACGAGGCCCTCGCCCACCGCCACACCGCCCGCTGAACCGCGCACCGACCAGCCAGGAGCCCCGCACATGACCGCGTACGCCGCTCTCCGCGCCCAGCTGGAGACGCTGACCACCGAGGCCTTCCGTCCCGAACTCGCCGAGATCGACCGGCTGCCCACCCTCGACATCGCCCGCACGATGAACGCCGAGGACGCCACCGTCCCGGCCGCCGTCGCCGCGCAGCTGCCGCGGATCGCCGACGCGATCGACGCGATCGCGCAGCGGATGGCCCGCGGCGGCCGGCTGGTCTACGCGGGCGCCGGCACGGCCGGCCGGATGGGCGTCCTGGACGCCAGCGAGTGCCCGCCCACCTTCAACACCGACCCGGCCGATGTCGTCGGCCTCATCGCGGGCGGCCCCTCCGCCATGGTCAGGGCCGTCGAAGGCGCCGAGGACTCCGAGGAGCTGGCCGCCGAGGACCTCGGCGCGCTGGGGATCGGGCCGGACGACACCGTCATCGGCATCTCCGCCTCCGGCCGCACCCCGTACGCGATCGGCGCCGTCGCGTTCGCCCGTACGCGCGGCGCGCTCACCGTCGGCCTGTCCTGCAACGCGGGCTCCGCGCTCGCCGCGGCCGCGGACCACGGCATCGAGGTCGTCGTCGGCCCCGAACTGCTCACCGGCTCGACCCGCCTGAAGGCGGGCACGGCGCAGAAGCTCGTACTCAACCTCATCTCGACGATCACGATGATCCGGCTCGGGAAGACGTACGGGAACCTGATGGTCGACATGCGCTCCTCGAACGAGAAGCTGCGCGCCCGCGCCCGCCGCATCGTGGCGCTGGCCACCGGCGCGCCCGACGCGGAGATCGAGGCGGCGCTGACCGCGACCGGCGGCGAGGTCAAGCACGCCATCCTCGTCGTCCTCGGCGGCGTCGACGGCCCGCAGGCCGCGGAGCTGCTCGCCGCCTCGCAGGGCCACCTCCGCGCGGCCCTCGCCGCGGCCCCCGCCCGGCCCCAGACCCGCTGACGTCCCCTCCCCCTACGGCAAGGCGACCCCCACATGCCCACTGACAAGAACCGCGCCACAGCCGCCGCGATCCTTCCCCTGGTCGGCGGCCCGGACAACATCGCATCCATCGCGCACTGCATGACCCGGCTGCGCATCGGCCTGCTGGACCGCTCGCTGGTCGACGACGAGGCCCTGCGGGCGCTGCCCGCGGTCCTGGGCGTGGTCGAGGACGACACCTACCAGATCGTGCTGGGTCCGGGTACGGTCGCCCGCGTCACCCCGGAGTTCGAGGCGCTGGTCGAGGAGGGCCGCTCCGCCGCCGCCCACCCGGTCACGGCGGACGAACTGGCCGCTCACGGCGCGGCGTTGAAGGAAGCCCGGAAGGCCCGCAACGCGACGCCCTTCAAACTGTTCCTGCGCCGCGTCGCGAACATCTTCGTCCCGCTGATCCCGGCCCTCATCGGCTGCGGCATCATCGCCGGGCTGAACGGCGTCCTGACGAACGCGGGCTGGCTGCCCGGCGTCGTCCCGGCGCTCGCCGCCATCGCCTCCGGCTTCATGTCGCTGATCGCCGTCTTCGTCGGCTACAACACCGCCAAGGAGTTCGGCGGTACGCCCGTCCTCGGCGGCGCGGTCGCCGCGATCATCGTCTTCCCCGGCGTCGCGAAGATCACCGCCTTCGGGCTGGAGCTCAAGCCCGGCCAGGGCGGCGTCCTCGGCGCGCTCGCGGCGGCAGTACTCGCGGTGTACGTGGAGAAGTGGTGCCGCAGGTGGGTCCCCGAGGCCCTGGACGTGCTGATCACCCCCACCCTCACGGTCCTGGTCTCGGGCCTGGCCACGATCTTCGGCCTGATGTTCCTCGCGGGCGAGGCCTCCGCCGCCATCGGTACGTTCGCCAACTGGCTGCTCGCCACCGGCGGCGCCTTCGCGGGCCTGGTCCTGGGCGGCCTGTTCCTGCCCCTCGTGATGCTGGGCCTGCACCAGGCCCTCATCCCCCTCCACACCACCCTGATCGAACAGTCGGGCTACACCGTCCTGCTGCCGATCCTCGCCATGGCGGGCGCGGGCCAGGTCGGCGCGGCCATCGCGGTCTACTACCGGCTCCCGCGCAACGGCTCGCTGCGCACCACCATCAAGTCCGCGCTCCCGGCGGGCTTCCTGGGCGTGGGCGAACCCCTGATCTACGGGGTCTCCCTCCCCCTCGGCCGCCCGTTCGTCACCGCGTGCATCGGCGGCGCGGCGGGCGGGGCCTTCGTCGGCCTGGCGAACCAACTGGGCGTGGCCTTCGGCTCCACCGCGATCGGCCCCTCGGGCTGGGCCCTGTTCCCTCTGCTCAACGGCACGTCGGGGCCGGCCGCCACGCTCGCCGTCTACGCGGGCGGCCTGGCCGTCGGCTACCTGGTGGGCTTCCTCGCCACGTACTTCTTCGGCTTCACCCGCCAGATGCTGGCCGACCTGAACACCGATCCGGAGCCGGCGCGGACCACGGACGGCCCGGAACCCGCGAAGGAACCCGCCCTGACCTGACCGGCATGATGGGGCCATGACCGTCGACCCCCTGGCTCCCGTGGTCCCGCCGGGCAGGCTGCACGCCCTGCCCCAGCCGGAGTTCACCCTCCCCGGCGGGATGCTGCTGCGCCCCTGGGGCCCGTACGACGCACCCGCGCTGGTCGAGGCCTGCCGCGACCCGGAGATCCAGCACTGGAACCGCCCCGGCCTCCTCACCGAGCCCGGGGCCGCGGACCGCATCGCCCGCTGGGAGGCCCGCCGACAGGCCGAGGCGTCCGTGGTCTGGGCGGTCGCGCCCGCCGCGGGCGGCCTGCCCGTCGGCCTGATCGGCCTCGCCGACCTCGATCTCGCGGGCGGCAGCGGCGAGTTCCTCTACTGGCTGCTGCCCGCCGGGCGCGGCGGCGGCGTCATGGTGCACGCGGTCGACCGCGTCGGCCGCTGGGCCTTCGAGGACCTGGGCCTGCACCGCCTGCGGATCACCCACTCCGTGGCCAACCCAGCCTCCTGCGCGGTAGCCGCAAAGGCGGGCTACCCCCTGGAAGGCACCATGCGCGGCGCCCTCCTCCACGCGGACGGCTGGCACGACGAACACCTCCACGCCCGCCTGCGCACCGACGCCCCGGTGTGAGCCGGGAAATCGGGAGACCGGGTCAATTGGGGGCCGGGCTCGCCGCCCTCTGGGTGGAGCGGGCCTTCTCCAGGAGCTCCTTGTAGGGCGTCTGCGCCGTGGCGCCGCGCACCTGCGTGAGACCGTACCGCTCTTCGGCCTCTTCGTTCGCGTACGGCAGATTGGGGTCGAATGTTATCTGTTCACCTGGTGGTGACACATCCACTTTGATGTGCGGCCACTCGCCGCCGCCGAGCTTCCACACGGTGATGACCCGCGGGCCGCGGGTCACGTTCAGGATTTCACTGCTGTTCGAGATCTCGGTCCGGTATCTGGATTTCGCATTGGGCGGATCCCCTTCCTCGCGGCGCTTTTCGAGACTCGGGCCCTCCAGCTTCGAGCGCTCGTAATCATTGGTCATCATCATTCTGTCTTTCCTGATCACGTACACCTCGGTCTGGGCCCTGAGGGCTTCATAACCGCGCACCGCCGGTGCGTCGATCGCAACGACCGCGTCCTGCGCCACCTCTTCCCCCGGATTCAGCACCCGGCCCGCCGGCTGAACGAACTCGCCATCGTAGATCAATTTATTGTCGGCCATCTGCACGTCCGGGGGACTGGCAGGCGCGCCGTGGATCCAGAAGATGCTGGCGAGCACGTAGACGGGAACCTCTCCGGCGTTCTTCACGTACATATGGACCGTCACATACATCGGCGCCCCGGGCTTTTCTATGTTCGACTCCGTGAATTGGGCCCCGCTCTGTATCAGCGGGGTCCTCACATAGGGAACATAGACCTGTGAGTACGCCAGGTTGGCGGCGGCGAGAAGGGTGGAAATGATCACCCCGATCGCAAGCTTCCTGGGAATGCGGAGGCCCTTCCCCGCCCGGCATATGACCAGTTCCAACAGAGCCGCCGAAGACCAGACGACGAGGGCTATCCCCATCACGGTGTACTCGGTGAAGCGTTCGCCGATCTGCAGCAGAAGGACGGAAATGCTACAGAACAGGGCGATCAAGACTCCGACCAGAACGACGGCCCCCGAGTGGCGCCACCGCCGAATTTCCCAGAAGTCGACCGCGGCCACGCCGGCGATTGCCTCCACCACGGCCACGATGACAATGGTGGCTCCGGCGATGCGTCCGCCATAGGTCAGGGCATCACCACTGTCCGCCCATCCGATCTCCCAGAGCGGCCATGCGGTCAGGAAGAGGCCGGCGGCCACGCAGAAGCCGGTGGTTCGCCGCATCCACGCCGGGTCTTCCGGCCAAACATTGCTGTCCGCGCCGATCCAACGAAGGGGGTGTCCGTCCGGCACACCTTCACGACTCAGGAGTTTCTTGAGTTCCTTCTCGGACCAGACCCTGCCCACCGGCCTGCCGTCGATCAGAACCTTCCGCCAGCCGAGGTCATCCGGCGCTCCCACGGTCACGACGCGCGTGTTCGCCATGACACCAGCCTGCCGCTTGTCCGCGCGAGGCGCTCCCGGAGCACGGACCCCGTCAGCACCCCCGGGGTCAGGGTGCGCCCGGCGCGGCGCAGGGGGAAGCTGGTGGTGAGGTGTTGGTGTCCCTCGTCCCCAGGGGAGCTCCCATGCGTACACGACTTCTCGGCTTCACCGCCGCCCTCGTCCTGGCCGCTTTCGGCGCCGCGGTTCCCGTTGCGCAGGCTGCCGTACCGGTTGTCACCGGACCGGACTGCGTGGCGGACGGCGGAAAGGTCGAGTACGACGCCACCGTCGGCCTGTACAGGTGCGTAGGCGCCACCGAATACGACAACGAGCTCATCACCAAGAGCTGAGCTCAGCAGGCGGTCACCCGGCCGGGGTAGGCGTCGCGGTGGGGGGCGGGGTCGCGCCCTTCTCTATGGAGAGGGCCTTTTCCAGGAGTTCCGGGTAGGGCGTCTGCGCCATGGAGCCGCGTTCCTGCGAAAGACCGTACCGCTCGATGACTTTTTGATTCAGAGGCGGCCTGTCGGATTTGAACGCTATGCGCTCGTCCGGCGGGGACACATCCACAAGGACCGTAGGCCACATAGGGCGGTCCAACCTCCACACCGTTACGCGCTGCGGGCCGCGGGTCACGTTCAGGATCTCACTGCTGTTCGACATCCCGGTTACGTACTTGTACTTCGGATTGGCCGGATCGTCCTTCGTCAAGGATTCCTTCAGCGTCTTACCCGACACCCTGGACTTCTCGTAGTCCCCGGTCAATTTCATTCTGTCTTTCCTGATCACGTACACCTCGGTCTGAGCGGTGAGAGCCTCATACTTGTGAGGACTCGGATCCTTTATCTCGACGACCGCATCCTGGGCCACTTCTTCCCCCGGATTCAGCACGTGACCGTCCGGGCTGACGAACTCGCCGTCGTAGATCAATTCGGATTTGTCAGCCTTGTCGGCCAACTTACTTCTCGCCGGCTCGCCACGGACCCAGTAGGCGCTGCCCAGGATGTAAACGGGCACCTCACCGGAGTTCTTCACGTACAGATGGACCGTCACGAGAAGCTTCGTCCCCCCGGCCTCCAGGTTCGACTCCTTGAACGAGGCCCCCGTCAGGATCAGCGGCGTCGTCACGTAAGGAACATAGATCTGCGCATACGCCAGGTTCGCAGCGGCCAGAAGGGTGGAAATGATCAACCCTATGGCGATCTTCCTGGGAATACGGAGGCCTTTCCAAGCCTCGCTCTTGAAAAGCACGAACAGGGCCACCAGCGACCAGATAACGAGGACTATCCCGACCACGGTGTAATTGGTGAACCTCTCCCCGATCTGCAGTACAAGGAGGGCGACACTGCAGAGGAGGGCGATCACGACTCCCACCAGGACGAGCACGCCCGAATAACGCCACTGGCGCTTGTACCAGTAGTCCAGGGCGGCCACGACGGACAGCGCCTCCACCATGGCCACGACAAGGATGCTGAGTCCGGCGATTCGTCCGCCGTACGTCAGCGCATCGCCGCTGTCCGACAAACCGATCCGGAACAGCGGCCATGCCGTCACAGCAAGGCCGGCGACCATGAACAAGCAGGTGCCTCGACGCAACCACGTCCGGTCCGGCCAGACGGTGCTGTCCTCGCCGAGATAGCTGATGTCGTATCCCGGTGCCACACCGGCACGATCCAGGATTCTTCGGAGTTCTCTGAGGGATCGGGCCCTGCCCACGCGCTCGCCGTCTACCAGGACCTTCCGCAAGCCGCGTTCATCAGGCGCCCCCACCACTACCTTCGGCGTCTTCGCCATAACTCCAGCCTGCCGCTTGACCGCCTGCGGCGCCTCTCGCGCGCCCCCGTGTGCGCCCCCTGCCGACGTGCACCCGCCGCGCCGCAGAGGGAAGCTGGTCGTGAGACGTGTTGGTGTCACCCGCTCCCGGAGGAGCTCCCATGCGTACCCGAATCCTCGCGTTCACCGCCGCTCTCGTACTGGCCGCTCTCGGCGGCGCAGTCCCCGTCGCACAGGGCGCCGCACCGGCCATTCCCGGACCGACGTGCACGGCCGCCGAGGGGACGGTGGAGTACGACTCCTCCACCGGCCAGTGGACCTGCAAAGGCGGCGAGCACGACGGCGAACTCATCACCGAGAGCTGAAACTCAGCAGGCGGCGGTGCGCAGGAACCGCACCAGGTCATCGGCGCTGTAGCCGAGCTTCGGGCCGCGCTCGGCGGCCATCAGCAGCAGCTGGCCCACGATCTCCGCGCCCCAGCCGTCCGTACCGTCCGGCGACCATTCCCACAGCTTCTCGATGCCGAGGTCGGACATGAGCAGCCCGTGCTCCGCCCGGATCTCCCGGCACGTCTCGGCGACGGCATCCAGCAGCCGCGCGCCCGGCCGCTCGCAGCGGAGCCCGACGTACCCGCCGACGTCCTCGACGACGCACCCCTCCGGCGGCCTCGACTTGAGCCCCTCGTAGCGCGGATCGTCGAAGCCCGGATGCTCCCCGACCGGGCAGTGGATCAGCGTGAACCGCTGTCGGCCCGGCGGCGGAGGCGGCAGCGGCCGCCGCGCCGTGAGCCCGAAGGCCTCATGGACCAGCGCCGTCGCCTGGTCCGCCGTATCGGCCGATCGCGTCTCCCGCCGGTCCCCGTCGTCCCCGACCGCGGTCCACGGCCCGCTGCCCTCGTCGCGCCGCACGCGCACGGAAAGTCCCGTACCCCTGCGCTTCCACCCGCCACTGACGAGTGCGGCTTCCAAGGCGTGCAGCTTCCAGCCGAGTTCGAAGCCGAACTCCGCGGCCTCGACCGCCTCGCTCACGCGCGCACCCGCTCGTGGAGCACGGCGGCCAGCCGGAGCGCGGTGTCCACGTTGCAGCGGCCGAGGTCGACCAGCGGCAGCCCGTACGTACCGGCCGCGGAGACCTGGTCCACGTCCAGCGACGGGAAGACCACCCCCACCCCGTCGAGCGCGCCCTTCAGCTGCCGCACGGCCTCCTCGGCCGTGAGCATCCGCTCCTTCGCCGTCATCACCATGACATGTCACCTTTCCACTCTGAGTGTTCGGCTTCTGTACTCAGAGTGGCGACGCGCTCGCTAGCCTTCAACCACGGCCACCCAGCAACCGCATCTGTTGGACCGGGAGTTGCCATGGCAGGAAAGAACCTCGATCCGTCCTCCTCACCCCGCGCCATGCTCGGCGCCGAACTCCGCGTCGCCCGCGAGCGGGCCGGCCTCAGCCAGGCGGAGCTCGGCGAACCGCTCTTCGTGAGCGGGTCGTACATCGGCCAACTCGAAGCCGGTACGAGGCGCATGCGGCTCGAACTCGCCCACCAGATAGACGAAGTACTCGGCACCGGCGGCTTCTTCGCCCGCAACTGCGGCGCCCTGGCCAAGTCCAAGTTCCCTGACCACTTCGCCGAAGCGGCTGAGGCCGAAGCGGAGGCGGTGGAAATCCGGGAGTACGCGCCCCTCGTGATTCCTGGGCTTCTCCAGCAGGAGGCGTACGCGCGTGAGGTCTTCCGCGCCTACCAGCCGACCGCGACGGACGAGGAAATCGACCTGCTGACCGAGGCTCGACTGGATCGTGCCGCGATCCTCTCGGATCCAACAACGCCTCTGTTGTGGTGTGTCCTAGACGAGGCGGTGCTCCGCCGGATCGTGGGCGGCGCAACGGTGATGGCCGAGGCCCTACGCCACGTCGCCACCCTCATCCGGTCACGGCGGATCATCGTGCAGGTACTCCCGTTCAAGGCAGGCGCCCACGCGTCGATGGGCGGGTTCCTCCAGTTGATGTCCTTCGGAGACGCTCCGCCGCTTGCCTACGTCCAAGGCAATGGAACAGGGCTGCTATTGGACGATCCAGCCACCGTCGCCCGACACTCCCTGACCTACGATCTGCTCACGGCCAGCGCGCTCGCACCCCGGGAATCGCTGGCCCTGATCGAGTCCGTGGCGGAGGATTACGCACATGACCAGCACGCCTGAGTACGACCTGTCGATGGCCACATGGCACAAGTCCAGCTACAGCGACGGTAGCGGCGGAAGCTGCGTGGAAATGGCCACCTGGCGCAAGTCCACCTACAGCGACGCCAGCGGCGGCAGCTGCGTCGAAGTCGCCGACGGCCACCCCGACCTCGTCCCCGTAAGGGACTCCAAGCAGCCCGAAGGCCCGCACGTGGTGTTCCACGCACGGGCCTGGGCCAGCTTCGTCGCGACCCTCTGACGGTCAGAGACCCGCGGTGAACAGCAGCTCGTTCGGCGTGCCCTTGCTGACGGAGGTCAGGGCGTCCTTGGTGGACTCCTCGCCCAGGAAGTTGGCGATGTCCGCCGGGAGCTCGTTCGGGTGCGCCTGCTTGTAGAGCGCGACGACACCGGCGACGTGCGGCGCGGCCATGGACGTACCGTTCAGGGCCACGCTGCCGCCGCCCAGCTTCGCGGAGACGATCTCCTGGCCGGGTGCGTAGAGGCTGACGCACTGGCCCCAGTTGGAGAAGGAGGTCTCCTCGTCCCAGCGGTTGCTCGCCGCCACCGTGACCACGCGGGACGCGGACGCGGGCGAGACGTTGCAGGCGTCCTGCGCGTCGTTGCCCGCCGCGATGACCGGCAGGACGCCCGCGTCGGAGAGGGCGTTGACCGCGTTGTTGAGGGCCTCGGACCTCGGGCCGCCGAGGGAGCCGTTCAGCACCGCCGGCTGCGTGGCGTTCTTGGCCACCCAGTCCATGCCGGCGATCATCCCGGCGTAGGTGCCCTTGCCGTCACAGCCGAGGACGCGCACGCTGACCAGGTTCGCCTTGCGCGCCACGCCGTACGTGGAGCCCGCGACCGTGCCCGCGACGTGCGTGCCGTGGCCGTTGCAGTCCTGGCCGTTGCGCCCGTCGCCCATGGCGTCGTAACCGGCCTTCGCGCGCCCGCCGAACTCGGTGTGCGCGTAGTCGATGCCGGTGTCGAGGATGTACGCCGTCACCCCGGAGCCGTTGTTGTTGACCGTGAAGTTGCTGTCCAGCGGCAGCTGCTGCTGGTCGATCCGGTCCATGCCCCAGGACGAGGACGGCGCCCTGCTCGCGCTCGGCGCGACGGGGACCGGCACGGAGGCCACCTTCGTGTCCTCCTCGACCGCCTTCACTCCGAGGCTCACCCGGACGATGTCCAGCTGGAGCGGGGTGAGGGGTACCGCGAAGCCGTTGAGGGCCGACCCGTAGACGTGCTTCGGCTTCAGCTTCAGCTTCTCCGCCAGCTTGGCCGCGTCCACGCCCTTCTCGAGGGTCACGATGTACTGACCGGGTACGGCGTTGGCGGACGTCTGCAGCGGCACCGGGGTCGGCTCGGGCGCGGCGGCGGACGCCGTACCGGCGACCACCGGGGCGAGGGCGAGGAGGGCGGCGGTTGCCACGCGTGCGATCAGGCGCATGAGAGGAACTCCCGAAGGGGGAAAGGCCGACATGGGGGAGCCGCCCCCGTTCGACGCGGAACACGTTGCGGAGGGCGGCCGTCCCCTTCATCGGTCGCCCTCCGAGCTGAACTTAAACAGCACGGTCCGCTTGGCCGATGGGCCCGACGGCAACCCGGAGCCGGGCTCCGCACCTGGTTGAAAAAAGGATTCCTGCCAGTTGACGTCCGGGGCCTGCCACCTGCCGGAACGCCCGCGCAGGGCAGGTCCGGGGCCCGACAAGTTCACCCGTACGGGGATCACTCACGCACCCGTCGAGGGGGCGCACTCGTTGTTCACCTCCGCCCGCGTCCGCCACACCGCCGGGGGTCGTTGACCGGCCCGGCGGCGCGTGATGCCCTCGCCGTCATGCGCACTCGTCCGACCTGGGCCCTGCCGACGGCCGTCGCCGCTGCCGCACTGGCCGCCGTAGCCGTCCTGCCCGCCCACGCCTCCCCCGCCTCCCCCGCCTCTCTCGCCGAGCCCGCCCCAGCCTCCACCGCGGCACCCGCCGCCGAGTGGCCGACGTACATCGTCACCGTGCGGCGCGGCCTCGACCCGACCGTCGTCGCGGACGCCCACGGCATCACCCCGGTCCACGTCTACCGCGAGGTGACGAACGGCTTCGCCGCCCGGCTCTCCCCCGAGCAGGTCGAGGCCCTGCGGGCCACCGCCCTCGTGGAGTCGATCGAGGAGGACGGGGGCGCGTCCTCCTTCGGCACGGCCGTCTGACCTAGCGCCGGTACACCCGCAGCTGCGAGACCTCGTACGCCATTTCCGTCACCTCCGGGCCGGGCGCCGGGTGGTAGCGGCCGGCCGATACGGACAGGTTCACGATGAGGTACGCCCACCAGGACCGGCCGACGCCCTTGTGGTCGGCGTAGACGCGGGCGCCGTTGACCCACCAGACGACCGAGGTCCTGCCGAACTCGACCTTGAGGTCGACCCAGGCGCCGGGCCGGACCGACGGGTCGCGGTGGTAGCAGTGGGCCTCGCGGACGTGGTTCGACAGCTCCAGCAGGTCCGGGTTGTCGGGGTGGTACTCGAAGACGTCGATCTCCTGGTCGCCGTCCCGCCAGGTCCAGATCGCGGGCCACGCCCCGACCTCCGCCGGGAGTTTGACCCGCGCCTCCAGGACGTCGCCGGTGCGCAGCGCGAAGCCCTCGTCGCTCCCCTCGGTGGTGAGCAGGCCGGTGTCCCAGTTGCCGTCGGGGCGCGGCGTCGCGCGGAAGACACCGCCGCGGCTGTAGGCGGGGTCGGAGACGAGGTGGTCCAGCTTGTTGTCGCCCGGGTTGGTGGGGCCGCCGTCGGGATAGGCCCAGGAGCGGCCCGCGACCCACTGGGTCTCGGAGGAGAAGTCGGCGGTGAAGACGGGGGTTCGGGTTCGGCGGGGCGAGGGCAGCACCGGCCCGCGGCCGCCCTCACCGCCCGGAGCGAAGCGGCGCGTCAGGCGCCGCAGCCAAGCGAGCGTGTCCGTGACCATGGGATTCCTCTGCCCCTGGGGGAGCGCGCCACACCTGCGTTCTCGCAAAGAGTAATCACATGAATATGCTCAGCGAGCGGAGGCCGTTCCGCGTGCCGCCTCGATGAAGGCGCGGATGAGCTCCGGGGACTTCACCCCGCGTTCCCGCTCCACCCCGCTGGAGACGTCCACGCCCCAGGCGCCGGTGGCCAGGGCGGCCTCCCGGACGTTGCCGGGGGTGAGCCCGCCGGCGAGCAGCCAGCGCCCCTTGGGCGGGGTGAACTCCGCGGAGCCCCAGTTCCACGGCTTGCCGGAGCCCGGGTCGGGGGCGTCGAGCAGCAGCAGGTCCTCGCCGTACTCGCCGCAGCGCCGCACGTGCTCGGCGGTGGCCCGCAGCAGCGTCCGGCCGTCCGCGCGCAGCGCCGCGAAGTCCTCGGGACCCTCCTCGCCGTGCAGCTGCACGCCCCGCACGCCGCTCTCCCCGGTGAACCGGCGCACCTCGTCCACCGACTGCCGCCGGAACACCCCGACGGTGAGCACCCCGTCCGGCACCCGAGCGGCGAGCTCCCGCGCCGTGGCGGCGTCGACCGTACGCGGGCTGCCGGGGGCGAAGACGAACCCGACGGCGTCCGCCCCGGCGGCCACGGCCACGTCGACATCGTGCGCCGTCTTGAGCCCGCAGATCTTGATGAACACGTTCGTCCCGTCCGTCATACCAGCAGTCAACCAAACCGGGAGCGATTCCCGGCGATGCGTCCCATCAGCCGGGCACGGGCGCACACCCGCCCTTAGCCTGGGACGAGGCACACATTCAGGGCGCAGCACGCCACCCGGAGGACGATGGTGACGATCATGATCGAGCGGGCTACACCCATAGAGGCGCCGTCAGCGCCGCCGACGTACGAAAGCCTCCTGCGCACCGTCGAGGAGATGAACACGCCAGACGGCTTCAAGGCCGAGCTCATCCGGGGGAAGATCGTCGTGTCACCGTGGTCCAAGCTGCGCTACTCCCGTCGCATGCGTGTACTGCGCGAGCAGCTGCAGGCTCACGTTCCCAAGGGACACTTCGCGGATACCTCCCCCTTCCTCTTCCAGTTCCCGGCGGCCGAGCGCGGCTACGGTCCGGATCTGTACGTCGCGGACGAGTCCGCGTTCGATGAGGAAGGCCGCCACGCGGACGGCGCGGCCCTGTCGCTCGTCGGCGAGTTCACCTCCGTCTCCACGAAGGACGCCGACTGGACCGAAAAGCTGGAGGTTTACGGCCGGATCGTGCCCGTCTACTTGGTCGTCGACGTGGAGGGTTCGGAGATCACCTGCTTCTGGGACCCCTCGCCGCAGGGGTACCGCTCCCGTACGACGGTGTCCTTCGGCGAGCCCCTGCACATCCCCGAGCCGTTCGAGTTCGCGATCGACACCACCGGATTTTGAGGCGCCGGGAACGCCCGAGGGCGGCACCCCCCGCAGGGGATGCCGCCCTCGTTCGAGAACAGCCGATCGAGCCGGGGCCGGAGCCCCGTCGCGATCAGAAGTCCATGTCACCGCCCGGCATGCCGCCCGGGGCGCCCGCGGACGCCTTCTCCGGCTTGTCGGCGATGACGGCCTCGGTGGTGAGGAAGAGGGCCGCGATGGACGCCGCGTTCTGCAGGGCAGAGCGGGTGACCTTCGCCGGGTCGATGATGCCCTCGGCGATCATGTCCACGTACTCGCCGGTCGCGGCGTTCAGGCCCCAACCGATCTGCAGGTTGCGGACCTTCTCCACGACGACGCCACCCTCGAGACCACCGTTGACGGCGATCTGCTTGAGCGGGGCCTCGAGGGCCAGGCGCACGGCGTTGGCGCCGGTCGCCTCGTCGCCCGTGAGCTCGAGCTTCTCGAAGACCGCGGAGGCCTGGAGCAGGGCCACGCCGCCACCGGCGACGATGCCCTCCTCGACGGCCGCCTTCGCGTTGCGAACGGCGTCCTCGATGCGGTGCTTGCGCTCCTTGAGCTCGACCTCGGTCGCGGCACCGGCCTTGATGACGGCCACGCCGCCGGCCAGCTTCGCGAGGCGCTCCTGGAGCTTCTCGCGGTCGTAGTCCGAGTCGGAGTTCTCGATCTCGGCGCGGATCTGGTTCACGCGACCCTGGACCTGGTCGCTGTCACCGGCACCGTCGACGATGGTGGTCTCGTCCTTGGTGATGACGACCTTGCGGGCGCGGCCGAGCAGGTCGAGACCGGCGTTCTCCAGCTTGAGGCCGACCTCCTCGGAGATGACCGTGCCACCGGTGAGGATGGCGATGTCGCCGAGCATGGCCTTGCGGCGGTCGCCGAAGCCCGGGGCCTTGACGGCGACGGACTTGAAGGTGCCGCGGATCTTGTTGACGACCAGGGTCGACAGGGCCTCGCCCTCGACGTCCTCGGCGATGATCAGCAGCGGCTTGCCGGACTGCATGACCTTCTCCAGGAGCGGCAGCAGGTCCTTGACCGAGCCGATCTTGGAGTTGACGATCAGGATGTACGGGTCGTCGAGCGACGCCTCCATACGCTCCATGTCGGTGGCGAAGTACGCCGAGATGTAGCCCTTGTCGAAGCGCATGCCCTCGGTGAGCTCGAGCTCGAGACCGAAGGTCTGCGACTCCTCGACGGTGATGACGCCTTCCTTGCCGACCTTGTCCATGGCCTCGGCGATGAGCTCGCCGATCTGGGTGTCAGCGGCGGAGATGGAGGCCGTGGAAGCGATCTGCTCCTTGGTCTCGACATCCTTCGCCTGCTCGAGCAGGGCGCCCGAGACGGCCTCGACGGCCTTCTCGATGCCACGCTTGAGGGCCATCGGGTTGGCGCCGGCAGCCACGTTGCGCAGGCCCTCGCGGACGAGCGCCTGGGCGAGCACGGTGGCGGTGGTCGTACCGTCGCCGGCGACGTCGTCCGTCTTCTTGGCGACTTCCTTGACCAGCTCGGCGCCGATCTTCTCGTACGGGTCCTCGAGCTCGATCTCCTTGGCGATGGAAACACCATCGTTGGTGATCGTGGGGGCGCCCCACTTCTTCTCAAGGACGACGTTGCGACCCTTGGGGCCAAGGGTGACCTTGACGGCGTCGGCGAGCTGGTTCATCCCACGCTCGAGACCGCGCCGGGCCTCCTCGTCGAACGCAATGATCTTGGCCATCTGAAGTGGTCCTCCCGGACAGCGGTGGATTGCTCCTGGACCGCGCCCGCGCCCGCGACGGACGGCCTGCGTGCCCGGCGGTTCCTTCCCGCCGGACCCTGCGGGCCTCACCGACCCGGTCCTCGTTCAGTAGCACTCTCACCAGGAGAGTGCTAACGCCAATGATTAGCACTCGACCCCCGCGAGTGCAAGCGGCTTGGGGCAACACCCCGGTGAACACACCGGCGACGCGCGAGGGGCCCACATCCCGTGTCCAGGATGTGGGCCCCTCATGTACGCGTGGGCGGTCGATCGCGCCGGGACTAGCCGAGTGCGAGCTTGACCATGTCCGCCTGCGGACCCTTCTGGCCCTGCGAGATCTCGAACTCGACCCGCTGACCCTCTTCAAGGGTGCGGTACCCGTCCATCTGGATGGCGCTGTAGTGGACGAACACATCCGCACCACCGTCGACCGCGATGAAGCCGTAGCCCTTCTCCGCGTTGAACCACTTGACGGTGCCCTGAGCCATGCCTAACTCCCCTATTACTGGCCCTTGCGCAGGAACGCACTTCGCGGTCCCGGGTCATCACTTGCGTCGGAACGCGTCGACCGAGGCTGAATGTATCCGCGCCGGTGCTGTCTGCAACAGGTCAATCCGACGAGAATTCTGGACACGGGGAAACATAGAAATAGAGTGAAAATCTGGCATATTCCAGGGCAACTCGGGCCCGGCATATCTCGCCAAAGCCCCATACCGCACTTGCACATTGACCCGATGTCGACCCTCACGCGACCCGTTCATATGCGGCGGGCAAGTCCAGCGGAGGGGACTTCCCCAACCCTACCGCGCCCAATCAAACAGAATTACCCCCTCCGCTTATTAACGGAGGGGGTAATTACGTTTCGCGTATCAGCCGGCGGGGCCGTGCCGGTCCGGTCAGCCCCCGGCGACGGCGGGAATGATCGAGACACCCGCGCCGTCCGGCGTCGCCGCCGCCAGCCCGCCCTCGAAGCGCACGTCGTCGTCGTTGACGTAGACGTTCACGAAGCGGCGCAGCTTGCCCTGGTCGTCGAGCACGCGGGCGGCGATGCCCGGGTGGCTCTTGTCGAGCGACTCGATGACCTCGGCGAGGGTCGCCCCCTCGGCGGGGACCTCGGCCTGACCGCCGGTGTAGGTGCGCAGGATGGTGGGGATGCGGACGTTGACGCTCATGGCGGTACTGCCTTTCCGGTAGTGCAGGGGGGGTCGGGTCAGGCCAGGCCGGCGGCGCGGAACGCGTCCAGGCTCGGGCGGATGGTGGCGGTCTGGCCGCTGTCCGCGGCCACCGCCTCCAGGGTCTTGAGGCCGTCTCCGGTGTTCAGGACGACGGTGGTCAGCGCCGGGTCGAGCTGCCCGTTCTCGATGAGCTTCTTCGTGACGCCGACGGTCACGCCGCCCGCGGTCTCGGCGAAGATGCCCTCGGTCTGCGCGAGGATCTTGATGGCCTCGACGACCTGCTCGTCGGTGACGTCCTCGACGAAGCCGCCGGTGCGCCGCGCGATGTCCAGGACGTACGGGCCGTCCGCCGGGTTGCCGATGGCCAGGGACTTGGCGATGGTGTTCGGCTTCTGCGGGCGGACCACGTCGTGACCGGCCTTGAAGGCGGTCGACACCGGGGAGCAGCCCTCGGCCTGGGCACCGAAGATCTTGTACGGCTTGTCCTCGACGAGACCGAGCTTGATCAGCTCCTGCAGGCCCTTGTCGATCTTCGTCAGCTGCGAGCCGGACGCGATCGGGATCACGATCTGGTCGGGCAGCCGCCAGCCGAGCTGCTCGCAGATCTCGTACGCCAGGGTCTTGGAGCCCTCGCCGTAGTACGGGCGCAGGTTGACGTTGACGAAGCCCCAGCCCTCGCCCAGCGGGTCGCCGATGAGCTCGGAGCAGAAGCGGTTCACGTCGTCGTAGTTGCCCTCGATGCCGACGAGGTCGCCGCCGTAGACACCGGCCATGACGACCTTGCCCTGCTCCAGGTCGTGCGGGATGAACACGCAGGAGCGGAAGCCGGCGCGGGCGGCCGCGGCGCCGACGGCGCCGGCCAGGTTGCCGGTGGAGGAGCAGGACAGGGTGGTGAAGCCGAAGGCGCGGGCCGCCTCGACGGCGATGGCCACGACGCGGTCCTTGAAGGAGTGCGTCGGGTTGCCGGAGTCGTCCTTGACGTAGAGCTTGCCGGTGACGCCGAGCTCCTTGGCCAGGTTCTCCGCGTCCACGAGCTTGGTGAAGCCCGGGTTCAGGCTCGGCTTGGAGGCCACGTCCGCGGGGACCGGCAGCAGCGGCGCGTAACGCCAGATGTTGTTCGGGCCGGCCTCGATCGCGGCGCGCAGGGCCTCGGGGTCGCCGGTGGGAAGGTCGTAGGCGACTTCCAGCGGTCCGAAGCACTCGGCGCACGCGAAGATCGGACCGAGTTCGAAGCGGGTACCGCACTCGCGACACGAGAGGCCGGTGGCAGGTCCGAGATCAACAGAGGTGGCAACAGTCTGTGCAGCCATGATGGCGAGGCCCTTTCTCCTCATCTTCCCCATGGCGCACTTCGCCATGAGACGGAATTGGCACCTTCCCTAGCCGGGGCCCCGCGGGATGCTTGTCGCATCGCGAGAACCGACTGGAGGGTTGCCGGGGCTTCAACGGGCCGTGTCCCTCTGCCCCTCTGGATGAGCGGTATGGCACCGGCACACGCGCTCTATGGCGCGCCGGTGCGTTTATGCGCGAGGACCCCCGGCATGCGGTGGTCCTTCGCGTTGTTCAAGACTGTAACCGAAGGCCCGGGCGGTTGAGACAGGCGTCCGAACCGCGAGATGGATCACTTTTCGGTCAATACGACCAAGCCGCAAGGAGTGCTCAGAGTGCTGGAAGAGGTGGAGCGCTGGCTGGCCGACCGCTCCTGGTCCGCCGCCGACCGACCGCTCGACCAGCTGCTGGAGCGGAAACGGGCAGCTGGGACCACGGTCAGCGTGGTGCTGCCGGCGCTCGACGAGGAGGCGACGGTCGGCGCGATCGTCGAGGTGATCCGGCGTGAGCTGATCGAGGGACTGCCGGTGCCGCTGGTGGACGAGCTGATCGTGATCGACTCGGACTCCAGCGACGCTACGGCGGAGGTGGCGGCGAAGGCCGGTGCGCGCGTGGTGCACCGCGACGACATCCTGCCGCGGCTCCCGGCGCTGCCCGGCAAGGGCGAGGTGCTGTGGCGCTCCCTGCTGGCCGCCACCGGGGACGTCATCTGCTTCGTCGACGCCGATCTGCGGGACTTCTCGGCCACCTTCGTCTCCGGGATCGTGGGGCCGCTGCTGACCGAGCCGGACGTGCAGTTCGTGAAGGCCATGTACGACCGCCCGCTGGGCGACGCCCCGGGCCAGGGCGGCCGGGTCACGGAGCTGGTGGCCCGCCCGCTGCTCAACCTGCACTGGCCGCAGCTGGCCGGCTTCGTCCAGCCGCTGGGCGGCGAGTACGCCGTACGCCGCTCCCTGCTGGAGCGCCTGCCCTTCCCCGTCGGGTACGGCGTCGAGCTCGGCCTGCTGGTCGACGCGCTGCACATGGTCGGGCTGGACGCGCTGGCCCAGGTGGACGTGGGCGTACGGCTCCACCGCCATCAGGACGGGCAGGCGCTGGGCCGGATGGCCGCGGCGATCTACCGCACCGCGCAGCTGCGGCTCTCGCGCGGGCAGTCCCCCGGCTACCGCTGGGGGCACCCCCTCGTACGGCCGGAGCTGACGCAGTTCGAGCGGGGCCCGGACGGGTTCGTACCGCGCACGTACCCGGTGGACACCGAGGAGCGGCCGCCGATGCTGGGCATCGAGGAATACGCCGTGCGCCGCGCGGCCTGACGGCTTCGGAAGTTTGCGCGAGGCCGGGCCGGGCTAGGTTCGCGGCATGGCTGCATCTCAGGTACTCGTCGCCGCCAACCGCGGCCCGCTCTCGTACGCCCTCGACAACGACGGCGCGCTCAGCGCCCGGCGCGGCGGGGGCGGTCTCGTCTCCGGGCTCTCCGCGGCCCTCGCGGAGCAGCCGGAGGCGCTGTGGATCTGCGCGGCCCTGTCGGACGCGGACCGGGAGGCGGTCCGGCGGGGGGTCGCGGAGCCTGGCGTCCGCATGCTGGACATCGATCCCACGATGTACGACGACGCGTACAACGGCATCGCGAACTCGGTGCTGTGGTTCACCCACCACCACCTGTACGACGTTCCGCGCGAGCCGGTCTTCGACGCGGAGTTCCGGCGGCGCTGGGCGTCGTACACGGCGTACAACCAGGCCTTCGCGGAGGCCCTGGCCGAGGAGGCGGCGCAGGGTGCGTACGTCCTCGTGCAGGACTACCACCTGGCGCTGGTCCCGGGCGCGCTGCGCGAACTGCGGCCCGACCTGCGGATCGGGCACTTCACGCACACGCCGTGGGCGGCGAAGCCGTTCCTGGACATGCTCCCGGACGACGTCCGGGAGCAACTGCTCCACGGGATGCTCGGGGCGGACGTGCTGGGCTTCCACACCCGGGCCTGGGCGGACAGCTTCCTGGACGGCGCGGGCCGGGGGAACGTGGCGGTGTTCCCGCTGGGCGTCGACGCGCAGGAGCTGCAGGCGCTGGCCCACCGGCCGGAGGTGAACGACAAGCTGGCGCAGCTGCGGGCGGAGGTCGGCGACCTGAAGACGATCGTCCGGGTGGACCGGACGGAGCTGTCCAAGAACATCCTGCGGGGGCTGCTGGCGTACCGGGAGCTGCTCACGGTGCATCCCGAGTGGCGGGGCCGGGTGGTGCACCTGGCCTCGGCCTACCCGTCGCGGCAGGACCTGAAGGTGTACCGGGACTACACGGAGTCGGTGCGGGAGCTGGCGGCGGCGGTGAACGCGGAGTTCGGCACGGCGGACTGGCAGCCGGTGCTGGTGTCCGTGCAGGACGACTTCGCGCGGTCGCTGGCGGCCTATCGCATGGCGGACGTGGTGCTGGTGAATCCCGTGCGGGACGGGATGAACCTGGTGGCGAAGGAGGTGCCGGTGGTTTCGGAGGCGGGGTGCGTGCTGGTGCTGTCGCGCGGGGCGGGGGCGTACGAGGAGCTCGGGCAGGACTCGTTGACGGTGAACCCGTACGACGTCTCGGAGACGGCCGCTGCGCTGCACGCGGCGCTGGCCATGCCGGCGGAGGAGCGCGCGGAGCGCACGAAGCGTCTGGCGGCCGCCGCCACCGCCCTGCCGCCGGCGGCCTGGTTCACGGCCCAGCTGGCCGCGCTGCGCGCCTGAGCCGCGGGTCCGTTGCCGGGGGCGCTGCCCCCGCCAACGGACCCGCAGGTCAGGAACGCGCCGCCGCGGCCAGGGCTGCGAGGAAGGCGACCACCGCGCCGGGGCCCGGCAGGACCAGGTCGGCGCGGGAGGCGAGTTCCGGGACTTCCGCGGAGCCGCTGCACACCAGGAGCCCCGGCAGGCCGTCGGCCCTCCGCTTCTCGACCGCCGAGTACGCGGCCAGGTCGCCCAGGTCGTCGCCCGCGTACAGCACCGCCTCCGCGCCCGTCTCCGCCAGGAACTCGGTGAGGGCGACGCCCTTGTCCATGCCCGGGGGCCGCAGTTCCAGGACCGCGCGGCCCGGCTCCACCATCAGCCCGTGCCGCGCCGCCAGCTCCGCCAGGGGTTCGCGGAGCGCCGCGAACGCCGCCTCCGGATCCTCGGCGCGCCGCGTGTGGACGGCCAGCGCCCGGCCCTTCTCCTCGATCCACGTGCCCCGCCAGGCCCCGATCGAGTCGAGGAAGCCGGGGAGCTCGGCCCGTACCGCCGCCACCCCGGGGTGTTCGGCGGGGGCGTGCACGATCCCGCTGACGGCGTCCCAGCGTTCGGCCCCGTAGTGGCCGAGGACGACCAGGTGTTCCAGGCCCGGGACCCCGGCGAAGCCTCCGTAGCGGACGGCGACGCCCGCCGGCCGGCCGGTGATCACGGCGACGGAGGCCACCTCGGGGGCCAGCGCGGCCAGGGCGGGTACGGCTCCGGGGTGGGCCCGCGCCTGGTCCGGGTCCGGGACGATCTCGGCGAGGGTGCCGTCGAAGTCCAGGGCGACCACGGAACGGCGTGGTGCGCGGAGCAGGGCCTCGAGTCCCTCGCGTCCGGCTGCGGTGACGGGCATCGGCAAGTCGTGCGGATGGCTCCCCATACGGACGACCCTAACGGCCGCGCCGGGCGACGGCTATGGCGCGGACCACCCGGCCCGTGCGCTGCCCGTGCGCCCTAACGCCGGGCCCGCTGGGCCTCGCGGAGGCGGCGCAGGCGGTTCACCGTGCCCGGTGCGTGGGCCAGCGCGCGGGGATCGTCCATCAGCGCGTTGAGCAGCTGGTAGTAGCGGACCGGGGTCATCCCCAGCCCTTCCCGTATCGCCCGCTCCTTGACCCCCGGCCCGGGCCAGGTGCGTCCCTCGTACGCGAGCACCGCGGCCTCCGTGGCCGTCAGCCGCCCGTCGTCCGTCATACCGCCAGATTAACGCCGCCCACCGACACCGGCCGGGCGGCCCCGCTCACCTCGGCTCGGCCGCCCGCGCCTTCGCCGCGATCGCCTCCAGCACCTTGGCCGGCTGCCCGCCCGGCTGCACCGACGTGCCGATGTTCTGCTTGATGTCCTCGCTGACGCCCGCCCAGGACTTCTTGCCCACCGGGTAGAGCCGTGAGGACGGCAGGGCGTCCAGGAAGGTCTTCAGCTGCGGCGCGGTCCCGCCCGTACCGGCCTGGGCGGCCCGGTAGCCGGTGGTGGTGGCCGGGAGCAGGTCGTACATGCCGGTGAAGGCCGTCACGTTCTTCGCCTCGTACAGGTGGTCCAGGAACTTCCCGGACTCCTTGCGGTGGCCGTTCTTGAAGGCCATCACCCAGTCGGCGACGCCCATCGCCGAGCGCTCGGTGCCGTCGGAGGTCGGCATGGTGACCATGCCGAGCTTGACGCCCTTGGCGGCCGCCTGCTTGATCAGCGTCGGGTGGCCGTTGAGCATGCCGGCCTCGCCGCGCGTGAAGGCGTCGAAGGCGTCCTGCCGGTTCAGCTTGGCGGGTTCGACGGGCCCCGTCAGGCCCTGGCCGACCATCTTGTCGCGGAGGAACTCCAGCGCCTTGGCGTTCTCGGCGGAGTCGAGGGAGTACTGCTCCTCGTTGTCGGTGTAGCCGCCGCCGGCCGACAGCATCCACATCATCGTCTCGGCCTGGGCCTCCTCGCGGCCCAGCGGCAGTGCGAAGGGGGTGGGAACGCCCGCGGCCTTGAGCTTCTTGGCGGCCGCCTCCAGCTCCGCCCAGCTCTTGGGCTGCCAGCCGTTCTTGGCGTCCTTCGCGACGACCCCGGCGTCGGCCAGCAGCTTCTCGTTGTAGAAGAGGAGCCGGGTGCTGGCCACGAAGGGCAGCCCGTACTGGATCCGCTTGACCTTGCCCGCGTCGGCGAGCGGGCCGAGGAAGTCGGCCTCGGTCTTGACGGAGAGCAGCTCGTCCGCCGCGTAGAGCTTGCCCGCCTCCGCGTAGTCCGCGTACGCGCCGATCTGTGCGATGTCGGGGGCCTTGCCCGCCTTGACCATCTCGGCGACCTTGGCGTCGACCTCGGACCAGGAGTAGACGCTGACCTCGACGTTGATCCCCGGGTTGGTCTTCTCGAAGTCCTCGGCGAGCGACTTCCAGTAGGTGGCCGACGAGTTCTGCGGATTGTCCCCGTACTCGGCCGCCACGACCCGCAGGGTCACCTCGTTGTCCCCGGTGAGTCCGCCGACGGTTCCGCAGCCGGTCAGTGTCACGGCCGTCAGGAAGAGTGCGGCGCCGGGCGCGGCCAGGCGCAGGTTTCGGCGGTTCACAGTTCTCGTTCCACCCCTTGTTGTACGTACGATCCACGTAAGGTCTACACCACTTTGGCCGCTGGTCCACATCCTTGGTCCCGAATTTGTATGGCCGCTCAACAATCCCCCTCAATGGACTAGACCTTTCCCCGTGAAGCACGCGAGACTGTCCCCTGTGAAACCCGTGAAACACGTCATCGCCCTCGATGTGGGCGGCACCGGGATGAAGGCCGCCCTGGTCGCCGCCGACGGCACCCTGCTCCACGAGGCGCGCCGCGCCACCGGGCGCGAGCGGGGCCCCGACGCCGTCGTCGAGACGATCCAGGACTTCGCCGCCGAGCTGCTCGCCATCGGCCGGGAGCGCTGCGGAGAGGGCGCCTCGGCGGCCGGAGTCGCCGTCCCCGGCATCGTCGACGCCGAGCACGGGATCGCCGTCTACGCGGCGAACCTGGGCTGGCGCGACGTACCGCTGCGCGCGCTGCTCAGCGCCCGGCTCGGCGGCATCCCGGTGGCCCTCGGCCACGACGTGCGCACGGGCGGCCTCGCCGAAGGCCGCATCGGAGCGGGCCGGGGCGCCGACCGCTTCCTCTTCGTCCCGCTGGGCACCGGCATCGCCGGAGCCATCGGCATCGCCGGCCGCATCGAGGCCGGCGCCCACGGCTACGCCGGAGAGATCGGCCACATCGTGGTCCGCCCCGGCGGCCCCGCCTGCGGCTGCGGCCAGCACGGCTGCCTGGAGACCCTCGCCTCCGCCTCCGCCGTCTCCCGCGCCTGGGCCGCCGCCAGCGGCGCACCCGAGGCCGATGCGGCCGACTGCGCCAAGGCCGTCGAATCCGGCGACGAGCGCGCCCGCGAGGTGTGGCTGGCCGCCGTCGGCGCCCTCGCCGACGGCCTGGTCACCGCGATCACCCTGCTGGATCCGCGCACGCTGATCATCGGTGGCGGGCTCGCCGAGGCGGGGGAAACCTTGTTCACACCACTACGGACGGCCGTCGAGGAGCGCGTGACGTTCCAGCGGCTGCCCCACATCGTTCCGGCGGCCCTCGGGGACACCGCCGGATGCCTGGGCGCAGGGCTGCTCGCCTGGGACCTACTCGCCACGGAGGTACCTGCCTGATGTCCGGAAGCGCGCACAGCACCGTTCTCTCCGGCGCCAGGGTGGTGCTGCCCACCGGAATCGTGGCGGGCGGCCGGGTCATCGTCGACGGCGACCGCATCGCCGGCAGCGCCCGGGAGGGCGCGCGGGTCGTGGACCTGTCCGGGCACTGGATCGTCCCCGGCTTCGTCGACATCCACAACCACGGCGGCGGCGGCGCCTCGTTCACCTCCGGCACCGCCGAGGAGGTCCTCCAGGGCGTCCGCACCCACCGCGAGCACGGCACCACCACCCTGGTCGCCTCCACCGTCACCGGCGACCTGGACGAACTGGCCCGCCGCGCCGGGCTGCTCGCCGAGCTCACCCAGCAGGGCGAGATCGCGGGCATCCACTTCGAGGGGCCGTTCATCAACGCCTGCCGCAAGGGCGCCCACATGGAGGACCTGCTGCGCGACCCCGACCCGGCCGAGGTCCGCAAGCTGATCGACGCCGCGCACGGCGCCGCCCGCATGTTCACCCTCGCCACCGAACTGCCGGGCGGCCTGGACTCCGTACGGCTGCTGGCAGAACACGGGGTCATCGCCGCGGTCGGGCACACGGACGCCACGTACGAGCAGACGCGCGCCGCCATCGACGCGGGCGCGACCGTGGCCACCCACCTCTTCAACGCGATGCCGGGCCTCGCGCACCGCGAACCCGGCCCGATCGCCGCGCTGCTGGAGGACGAGCGGGTCACCGTCGAGCTGATCAACGACGGCACCCACCTGCACCCGGCGGCCCTCGAGCTCGCCTTCCACCACGCGGGCGCGCACCGCGTCGCGCTGATCACCGACGCGATGGACGCGGCCGGCTTCGGAGACGGGACCTACCACCTCGGTCCGCTGGAGGTCGAGGTCAAGGAGGGCGTGGCCCGGCTCGTCGAGGGCGGCTCCATCGCCGGCTCGACGCTGACCCTGGACACCGCCTTCAAGCGCTCGGTCACCCTCGACAGGCTGCCCGTGGAGTCCGTGGTCCAGGCGATCTCCGCCAACCCGGCCAAACTGATCGGCCTCTACGACGAGATCGGCTCGCTGGAGCCCGGCAAGTACGCCGACCTGGTCGTCCTGAACGCCGAGTTCGACGTCCGGGGCGTCATGCGGCGCGGCGAATGGATCGTCAGCCCGCCGGCGGCTGCCTGACGGCCAACCGGCTGTAGAGCGCGGACGGTCGGCCCGCAGGACTGGGCCGACCGCTCTCTCTTTGGCATGATCCCGGCAGCAACAGACCCGGGGGAGCCCAATGATCCTGACCGTCACGCTCAACACCGCGCTCGACGTCACCTACCGCGTGCCGAGGCTGCTCCCGCACGCCTCGCACCGGGTCGCCGCCGTCACCGAGCGCCCCGGCGGCAAGGGGGTCAACGTGGCCCGCGTACTGGCCGCCCTCGGCCACGAGGTGACCGCGACGGGCTTCGCGGGCGGGCCGGTCGGCGCCGTCGTACGGGAGCTGCTCGCGCGCTCCGCGGGCGTGGTGGACGCCCTGGTCCCCTGCGCGGGCACCACGCGCCGCACGGTGGCCGTGGTCGACGAGAGCTCCGGAGACACCACGCAGTTCAACGAACCCGGCCCGCTGATCACGGCCGCGGAGTGGTCCCTGTTCCTGGACCGGTACGAGGACCTGCTGGCGGCCGGGGCCCGCGCCGTGGCCCTGTGCGGCAGCCTGCCGCCCGGCGTGCCGGTGGGCGCGTACGCGGTGCTCGTACGGGCCGCCCGCGCGGCCGGGGTGCCCGTCCTGCTGGACACCAGCGGCGAGGCCCTGCGCCGCGGGGTCGCCGCCCGCCCCGAGATCATCAAGCCGAACGCCGCCGAGCTCGCCGAGCTGACGGGGTCCCGCGAGCCGCTGCCGGCCACCCGCGACGCCCGCCGCCGGGGCGCCCACGCCGTGGTCACCTCGCTCGGCCCGGACGGCCTGCTGGCCGCCACCGCCGAGGGCGCCTGGCGGGCGGCCCCGCCTCGCGCCCTGGCCGGCAACCCCACCGGGGCCGGCGACTCGGCCGTCGCGGGGCTGCTGTCGGCCCTGGTGGAGGGCCTGGACTGGCCGGAGCGGCTGACCCGCGCGGTCGCCCTCTCGGCGGCCACGGTGCTCGCCCCGACGGCGGGAGAGTTCGACCCCCGCACCTACGAGGAGGTACGGGGGTCGGTGAAGGTCACGGAAGCCGGTTAGGGCCTCACTCCTTCTCGAGCCAGAGCTGGTCGAGGACGACGTCGCACTGGTTGCCCGCCTCGCACGAGATCCTGATCGTGTTCGAGCCCTGCTTGAGCTGCACGATCGAGTACGTGTTGGTCCAGCCCTTGGCCCAGTCGCCCTCGGCGGCCTTGGAGAAGTTCTTCATGTTGACCGGCCGGGTCTGCACCTCGCCGTTGATCGTCAGCGTGGTGTTGGCGTCCTTGCCCGGCACCCCGTAGGTCATCTTCAGCTTGTAGCCGCCCGCCTTGGGCACGTCGAGGGTCCACGTCGCCGCCGCGCCGAGCGCGCTCAGGCCGCCCACGTACTGGCCGCCGGCGCTCTTCGCGCCCGGCACGGTGTTCTGCAGCATGGCGCCGCCCGTGAGGGACATGCCGGCACCCGCGAAGTCCGCCTTCGGCAGCTCGGCCTCGGTGGGCTGAGCGGAGCTGGGGGCGGGGCTCGAAGGCTTCTGGGGGGCGGCGGACTGCTGGTTGCCGCTGCCCGCGGTGTCGCCGGACTTGTCCTTGCCCTTGTCGCCGAAGGCCAGGGCTGCGCCAATGCCGATCGCGACCGCGGCGACCACCGCGACCGCCGCGATCACCAGGCCCTTGCGGCTGGAGCCGCCGCCGCCGTGGCCGCCGTGGCCGCCGGAGTGCGAGATCGCCTGCGTCTGGTGCTGCGGGGGCTGCTGCTGCGGCGGAACGCCGTAGCCGCCCGCCTGGAGCGCCTCCGGGGCCTGGTACTGCGCCTGGTAGGGCTGCTGCGCAGGGCTCGGCTGGTGCGGGACGGGCCCGCGCTGGCCGCCGTACGTCCGCTCACCGACCGTCCGCACCTGGTGGTGGGAGGTACGGGGGACACCGGGCTGCGCGCCGGAATGACCGCCGGCCGCGGGGCCCGGGTAGCCGTATCCACCGCCCGACGTGGGCGGGGCGGCTCCGGCCGCCTGGCCGTCCGCGTAGAGATACCCGAACGGATCGTCGTCCTCGGGCTTGTTCGCCCCACCGTGCGGGCCGTTGTTCGCGGGCGTCGTCATCGCAGGTCACTCCTTTCGACCCCCGGGAGCCTACCCCGAACACGTGCGCTCACGAGCTTCCGATCGCCTCAGCCGGCCCGGCGGTGCGCCTTGGAGCGGGACCTTTTCTCGATGTACATCCGCTGGTCGGCGGAGCGAAGCACCTCGTCCGCCGACATGCCGCAGCTGGCCCAGCCGATGCCGAAACTGGCTCCGACACGCACCGCACGGCCGTCCACCCGGATCGGCGGGATGATCGCGTTGCGCAGCCGGACGGCGAGATCGGCGGCGTCGGCGGCGCCGAGTCCGTCGGCAAGGACGACGAACTCGTCACCACCCAGCCGGGCGACCGTGTCACCGTCCCTGACGCCGGTCGTCAGCCGCCGGGCCACCTCGATCAGGACCGCGTCACCGGTGTGGTGCCCGAACCGGTCGTTGATCGACTTGAAGCCGTCGAGGTCGCAGAAGAGCACCGCGAGCCCCTTCGTCCCGTCGTCGACGTCCGTCGCGGGGGCCACCGTGTGCACGTGGTGGTCGTACGGGCCGTCCGCCTGGGCGGGCACGGCCGCCCCGGGGAACTCGAAGGAGTCGGGCGCGCCGTACCGGTCGGGGCCCGGCCCGTGGCCGGGATCGTGCCCGGCGCCGGGGCCGTCGGGCCGAAAGCCGTGCTCACCGGCACCACCCGCCCCCACCCGCACCTCGTGCCCGTCACGCCCCTCGTAGGCCGCGTCCAGGGCCTCGACCGCGGTGGCCCGTACGGACTGCGGTCTGCGGCACAGCCGCGCGCCGAGCCGGGCCCGCAGCTCGGCGCTGTTGGGCAGGCCGGTCAGCGAGTCGTGGCTGGCCCGGTGGGCGAGCTGGAGCTCGTGGCGCTTGCGCTCCTCGATGTCCTCGACGTGCGTGAGCAGGAACCGCGGCCCGTCGGCCGCGTCGGCGACCACGGAGTTGCGCAGCGAGACCCATACATACGTGCCGTCGCGCCGGCCCAGGCGCAGCTCGGCGCGCCCGCCCTCGGCGGAGGTCCGCAGCAGGGTGCCGATGTCCTCGGGGTGGACCAGGTCGGAGAAGGAGTAGCGGCGCAGGACGGAGGCCGGGCGGCCCAGCAGCCGGCACAGCGCGTCGTTGGTGCGCAGCAGCCGGCCGTGCTGGTCCCCGCCCATCTCGGCGATGGCCATGCCGCTGGGCGCGTACTCGAAGGCCTGCCGGAAGGACTCCTCGCTGGCCCGCAGCGCCTGCTGCTCCCGCTCCAGCCGGACCAGGGCCCGCTGCATGTTCGCGCGGAGCCTGGCATTGCTGATCGCAATCGCCGCCTGGAAGGCGTACATCTGCAGCGCTTCGCGGCCCCAGGCGCCCGGCCGGCGGCCGTTGCGCGGTCTGTCCACCGAAATGACACCCAGAAGTTCCCCGCCGGACGCATACATGGGGGCGTAGAGCCGGTCCTCGGGGTGCCACTCGTCCCGAAACCGCGGTTCGGGGCCTTCCGTGTGCCACTGGGGGACGTCGTCCTCCATGAGGATCCAGCCCTCGGTGTGCGGGATGAAGCGGAGCCCGTCCCAGTTCTCACCCATGGTCAGGCGGCGTTCCCAGGAGGCGCGGGAGCCGACGCGGCCGGTGATGAGGGCCTCTGCGGCGGGGTCGCCGGCGAAGGCGGCGACGACGAGATCACCGTCCGGGCGTACGAGGTTGACACAGGCGAGTTCGTAGCCGAGGCCCACGACGATGCCGTCCACGACGGTCTGCAGAGTGTCCGCCAGGCTCCGGGCCGTATTGAGCTCGGCCACCACCCGGTGCAGCTGCCGCAGGGTCGCAAGACGGACGTACGGCTCCGACTCGGTCTCCATTGCTCGCTCTCCCCGAGACCTCGACAGCAACTCCAGGTTTGTCATCGGCGTTTCGTTGCGGTGTCCCGTCCACTGAATCACAGTGAGCTGTGCGGCAGGTACACAGGGTCAACAAATCTTGCTCTCTGTGACTTAAGTCACATGAGATGAATACGAGTGCCTGGCGGACGGGAAAACGGCTGGGAGCGCTCCCCTCCCTTTCCGAGAGCAAACGATACGCCCGGGGCCTAGGACAAGGGGCGGGGACGCGACTCGGACCAGGGCCCGATGTGCGCGCGGGGAGGCGGGACTAGCGTTCGGGGCGTGCTGAAGACGACCCCTGGACCCACCCCCCTACCCGCCTCGGCCGATGTCAGCCCCCATGCTGAGGGAGTGAGCAACGACGAGTTCCGGGCCGCCATGTCCCGGCTGGCGGCGGGCGTGTGCCTGATCACCGCGCACGAGAACCCCCTGACGGCGGACGGCCCGCGCGGCGAGGACGTCGGCATGACGGCGACCGCCTTCATGTCGGTGTCCCTGGACCCGCCCCTGGTGCTGGTGAGCCTGCGCGAGGGCTCGCGGATGGACGACCTGCTGGCGGAGCAGCCGCTGTGGGCGGTCTCGCTCCTCGCCGACCACCAGCTCCAGGTCGCCGGCCGGTTCGCGATGAAGGGCCGGATCAGCGACCGGCTGCTCTTCGCCGACCTGCCCTGCGTACGCGGCGAGGCCTCCGGCGCCCCGCTGCTGAGCGGCGCACTGGCCACCCTCGAATGCCGTACGGAGAACCGCGTCGAGGCGGGCGACCACACGCTGGTGATCGGCCGCGTCCTGACCGCCGCCCTGCCCTCCCCCGACGGGCAGCCGCTGACGTACTTCCGCGGCCGCTACCGGCACCTGGGGCAGTGAGGCGTCACCCGGGGCGGCGAGGCGCCACCCGTGGCAGCTGGCGCACCCGCCGTGGGTGGCGAGGCGTCACCAGTCGCGGCCGGTGCGGCCGCGCTTGGTCTCGGCCCGCGCCTTCTTCTCGCGCAGCCGCCGCTCGTTGATCCCCCGCGGGATCTTCGTCGCCCGGCGCGGCTTCGGCGGCGGCGCCGTCGCCTCGGCCAGCAGCGAAGCCAGCCGGACCAGGGCCATCTCCCGGTTGCGGAACTGCGAGCGGTGCTCGGAGGCCCGTACGGTCACCACCCCGTCCACCAGCCGGGGGGCGAGCCGCTCCAGCGCCCGCGCCTTCCACACCTCGGGCAGCGCCTTGGTCGCCGCCACGTCGAACAGCAGCTCCACGCGCGAGTCCGAGGTGTTCACGTGTTGTCCGCCGGGCCCCGACGACCGCGAGAAACGCCAGGCGAGCTCGCCCTCGGGGAGCACGACCGAACCGCGGATGACATAGGGACCAGGCATGCCCCCTATGATCCGTGCCCGCCCGCGCCGCGTCACCCTCATTAAAAGAGGCCGCGCGGATTCACCCCGGGAACTTGACCGCCCTCTCGTGGCGTTAGAGGGGTGAGCGGTAATTTGGCCGCCTGTACGTGCATGTCGGATGAGGAAAGGGACATTCCCATGGCTGTCAGCCTGTCCAAGGGCGGCAACGTCTCGCTCACGAAGGAGGCCCCCGGCCTCGCTGCCGTCACGGTCGGCCTCGGCTGGGACGTCCGTACGACCACCGGTGTCGACTTCGACCTCGACGCCTCGGCCATCGCGGTCAACCCGACCGGAAAGGTCGTCTCGGACGGCCACTTCGTCTTCTTCAACAACAAGTCGACCCCGGACCAGACCATCGTCCACACCGGTGACAACCGCACCGGCGAGGGCGCGGGCGACGACGAGGCCATCAACGTCAACCTCGCCGGGCTCCCCGCCGACGTCGACAAGATCGTCTTCCCGGTCTCCATCTACGACGCCGAGGCCCGCAGCCAGAACTTCGGCCAGGTCCGCAACGCGTACATCCGCGTCGTGAACCAGGCCGGCGGCGCCGAGATCGCCCGCTACGACCTCTCCGAGGACGCGGCGACCGAGACCGCCATGGTCTTCGGCGAGCTGTACCGCAACGGCGCCGAGTGGAAGTTCCGCGCGGTCGGCCAGGGCTACGCCTCCGGCCTCACCGGCATCGCGCAGGACTTCGGCGTCAACGTCTGATGAAGGCCTGACTCCGACGGTCCGAGACCGGCGGATTTACGGTGAAGCCCCCTCCCGGCCGTCCGGGGAGGGGGCTTCGCTACCGTTCGACGGGTGATTCTTCAACCGCTCGTCCCCGTGGACGGCGACCTGCCCGGTCCGGTCCTCACCGAGATCGCCGCCCTGTACGCGACGAACCACGCGTTCTTCGAACTCAGCGGCGACTTCCCCGACCCGGACCGCATCACGGTCGAACAGGTCGCGGCCGCCCTCGCCGACGAACTCGCCCACGACGGCGCCGAGGTCCTCCTCGCCCGCTCCGCCGGCCGGCTCGTCGGCCTGGCCGCCACCCTGGCCCACCCGCGCGACCCCGCTTCCGGCGCCCCCGCTTCCGGCGACCCGGCCGCCGAGGACCCGGACCCGTGGATCGGCCTGCTGCTCATCGACGCCACCGCGCACCGCGAGGGATACGGCCGCACCGTGGCCGGCCTGGTCGAGGACCGCTTCCGCGTCGCGGGACGCACGGGGGTACGGCTCGCCGTACTGGCGAACAACCCCGAGGCCCTCGCCTTCTGGCGGGCCCAGGGCTACCGGTTCGTGCGCCGGGCCGAGGACCGCGAACGGGGCCGCGAGTGCACGGTGCTGCGCAAGCCGCTGGTGGCCGAACTCCCTTAGCGGGGGCGCGCCTTCCCGTACAGCCACACGTCCCAGACCTTCTTCAGGTCGTGCCCGGTGCGCTCCTCGGCGTACGCGGTGAACTCGGCCGTGCTCGCGTTCCCGTGCCGGTGCTCGGCGGCCCAGCCGCGCACCAGCGCGAAGAACTTCTCGTCCCCGACCTCCTGGCGGATCCGGTGCAGCACCATCGCACCGCGGTAGTACACCGGGTGCCCGGAAATGTCCTCGGGACCGGGCGGGTCGGCGGGCGGGAAGGCGTACCAGTCGGAGTCGGCGGCCTCGTCGACCCCGGTGTCTCCCGCCAGGAACGCGTCGAACTCCTGCTGCGCCGTGGTCCCGCCGCGGTCCTCGGCCCACAGCCACTCCGCGTACGTCGCGAAGCCCTCGTTGAGCCACATGTCCTTCCAGGACTTCGGCGACACCGAGTTGCCGAACCACTGGTGGGCGAGCTCGTGCAGCACGAGCTCCTCACTGCCGGGCGCGCCGGAGAACACCGGCTTGGTCTGCGTCTCCAGGGCGTACCCGAGGGTCCCGGCGGGCAGCACGATCGCCCCGGCGGTGGTGAAGGGGTACGGACCGAACCGGCCGGCGCCCCACTCGACCATCTCCGGCAGCCGCGCGAGGTCCTCCGCGCTCGCCGCCGCCTCCGCGGGCGCCACCGCCTGGTACAGGGCCACGCCGGACGGGGTCCGCCCGGTCTCCACCCGGTACCTGCCGACGACGGCGGTCGCCAGATAGCTCGCCATCGGCTCCGCGCTGTGCCACGCGAACGCCGTGCTCCCGTCGGCCTGCGGGGTCCGCGCGCGCAACTCGCCGTTCGACACGGCCTCGTAGCCCTTCGGCACCGTGATCGTGATGTCGTACGCGGCCTTGTCGCTGGGGTGGTGGTTGCCCGGGAACCAGGTCATCGACCCCACCGGCTCGCCGACGCCCACGGCGCCGTCCGCGGTGGTGATCCAGCCCTCCCTGGCGCCGTCCGCGTCCGTGAGGGCCTTCGGCCGGCCGGAGTAGTCGATCTCCGTACGGAAGACCTCGCCCCGCTCCAGGTCTTCGGCCGGGCGCACGGTCAGCTCGTTGCCGGTCCGGTTGTACCGGGCCCCCTCGCCCTGGACGGTGACGTCCTCGACCTTCAGGCCGCTGAGGTCGAGGTTGAAGGAGCTGAGCCCCTGCCCGGCGCGGGCGGTGATCACGGCGGTGCCGTGCAGCTGCCCGTCGGCGGGGTCGTAGTCGAGGTCCAGCGCGTAGTGCTCGACCTGGTAACCGCCGTTGCCCGCCTTGGGGAAGTACGGGTCGCGCAGCCCCGACGCGCCCGGCCGCCCCTGCACCGTGTCGCCCGTACACGCCGTGGTGAGGGCGAGCAGGGCGGCAGCGGCAGGGGCGGCCAGGCGGGAGAGCGCACGGTGTTCCACGCGCTCGATCCTAGGCGGGCCGCCGACGCGGACCGGTGGACCGGCGGGCTGCTCGGCGGGCCACTGGGCGGGCTACTTGGCGAGCGCGTCGACGCCGGCCTTGGCGTACTTCTCGTCCAGGTCGCCGCTCGGGGCGCCGGCCACGCCGATGCCGGCGATCGGGGCGCCGTTCGCCTGGACCGGGGTGCCGCCGCCGAGGAAGAGGGTGCCGGGGATGTCCTTCAGGTTCGGGGCCTGGGCCAGGCGGCCCACGAGCACCGAGGTCGGGGCGTTCCAGGACACGGCGGTGAAGGCCTTGCGCTCGGCCGACTCGTAGGACTGCGGGCCCGCGCCGTCGCCGCGCAGGGTGACGATGGTGTTGCCGTTGCGGTCCACGACCGCGACCGTCACCTTCTGGTTCTCGGCCTGGGCGGCCTGCAGCGCGGCCTGGGCGGCGCGGGTGGCGGCGTCGACGGTGAGGTGGGTCGTGGTGGTGAAGTTCTTGTCGCTCACCTCGCTCTTCTTCGCGGCGGCCGCGGCCGGGGCGGAGTTGGCGGCGGGGCTGGCGCTGGCGCTGACGGCACCGAAGGTCCCGGCGCCCAGCGCGACGGCGAGGGCGGTACCGGTGAGAACGCGGGTGCGGGTGTTCATCTCTGCTCCTGAGAACGGTGACACGGTGACGGCATCGGGGCGGTCGGCCCCTGCTCCAAGCCTGAGCCCGAACCCCCCGCCACCCCGTCCCCGTACCGGCTCTCCCCGGCCCACCGCACCGGTTGACCCGGGGGTCATCCGATCGGTCGATGCGGCACCGCTCCGCGGCGGTATTGGCTGGTCAGACCCCACGGCACGAGCACGGCGCCGCAGCTCCACCAAGGCCGATCCAGCGGGGGCCGGGGCGGAGCCCCGGCAGCGGCGCCGCGGCCGACAATGGACGCACGCCCCCCGACCCAGGAGCACCCCGTGAGCCAGACCCCGCGGAACAAGGACACCCGCACCCTGGCCACGGTCGCCCACACCGCGTTCTTCCTCCTCCTCGGCGCCTCCGTGGTCCGCTTCCTCCTCCGCCACCCGGGCGAACCCCGCACCCCGTGGATCATCGCCCTCAGCATCACCCTGGCCCTGCTGTACGTCCTCGGCCCCGCCCTGGGCGGCACCCCACCGCCGCCCGGCACAGCCACCGGCACGGGCACCGGCACCCGCACGCCCGCCCAGCCCCCCGGCCGGCTGCTCTGGCTCGGCCTCGTCGTCGCCACCTGGGTGGTCCTCGTCGTCCTCGCGCCGAGCTTCGCCTGGTGCGCCGTACCGCTCTTCTTCACCGCCCTGCGCACCCTCCCCCCACGCGCCGCGATCGTCCTCGTCGCCCTCCTCACCGTCTTCGTCGTCATCGCCCAGCTGAAGCTGGCCGGGTCCTTCGACCCCAACCTGCTCCTCGCCCCGCCCGCCGTGGCCGCCCTCGCCACCGCCGTCTTCGTCCACATGGAACGCCAGGCCCAGGCCCAGCGCGCGCTGATCGACGACCTGATCCGCACCCGCCGGGAACTGGCCGCCACCGAACGCCGCGAGGGCACCCTCGCCGAACGCCAGCGGCTGTCCATGGAGATCCACGACACCCTCGCGCAGAACCTCTCCAGCCAGCAGATGCTGCTCCAGGCCGCCGACCGCACCTGGGACACCGACCCCGGCACCGCCCGCGCGCACGTCCGTACCGCCACCGGCATCGCGGCGCGCGGCCTCGCCGAGGCCCGCCGCCTCGTCCACGACCTGGCCCCGGCCGAGCTCGCCGACGGCGCCGGCCTCGCCGACGCCCTGCGCGCCCTGGACGCCGGCCCGGACATCGAGGTCCGCTTCCACCTCGAGGGCGGCCCGGCCCCGCTCCCCGACCGCGTCCAGTCGGCCCTGCTGCGCATCGCTCAAGGAGCCCTCGCCAACATCCGCGAGCACTCCGGTGCCCGCACGGCCGCCCTCACGCTCAGCTTCCTCGGCGACCAGGTCGTCCTGGACATCGCCGACGACGGCCACGGCTTCACCGAGCCCCGTACCGACGCCGCCGAACGCGGCCACGGCCTGCCCGCCATGCGGGCCCGCGTCCGCCAGCTCGGCGGCGCCCTGACCATCGAATCCACGCCGGGCGAGGGCACCGTCCTCTCCGCGGCCATCCCCCTGGAGCCGGCCCCATGACGACGATCCTGCTCTGCGACGACCACGTCGTGGTCCGCGCCGGACTCCTGGCCCTGCTCGGCAGCGAGCCCGACATCGAGGTGCTCGGCGAAGCGGGCAGCGGCGAGGAGGCCGTCGCCCTGGCCGCGAAACTCCGCCCCGACGTGGTCCTGATGGACCTCCAGCTGGGCGAGGGCATCGACGGCGTCGAGGCGACCCGACGCATCACCGCCACCCCCGACCACCCGCACGTCCTGGTCCTCACCACGTACGACACGGACGCGGACATCACCCGGGCCATCGGCGCGGGCGCGACCGGCTACCTCCTGAAGGCGGAACGCCCCGAGGAGCTGTTCGCCGCGATCCACTCGGCCGCGCAGGGCCGCACCACCCTCTCCCCGCCGGTGGCCAGCCGCGTCATGGCCCACATGCGGGGCACCCGCCCCACCCTGACCGACCGCGAGCTGGACATCCTGGGCCAGCTGGCCCGTGGCCTGGGCAACCGCGACATCGCCCGCGCGCTGTTCATCAGCGAGGCCACCGTCAAGACCCACCTGGGCCGCATCTACGACAAGCTCGGCGTCGACACCCGCGCCGGCGCGGTCTCGGTCGCCAAGGAGCAGCGCCTCCTGCCGTCCTGACGCGCCCCTCGCCCGCCTCGCCCGTCGCGCCCCTCGCACCGCCGGGGACGGGGGCGGCCCCGGACCGTGACACCATCGGGTACGTGCTCGACATCGGCTACTCCCTCTCCCGGCGCTTCCCGGACCCCCCGCAGACCGACTACCGCTCGGCGGACGTCCACACCCTGCGCCACGACCTGTTCTGCGGGGACGTCTACCTCGCGGACACCGACAAGGACCGGGAAGTGTCCACAGCCTGGGGATGGGTGCCGGTACTGGACTTCGCCTGGGCCCTGTGCGACATCGTCGAGCAGCTGGACCAGGACCCGCGCGGCAACCGCTCCGCCCACCGCCAGTACGCCGAGATCGACTTCACCGAGTCCACGGACCGCATGCTCTTCGAGCGCCGCTTCGGCTGGGTCGACATCGAGGCCGACTGGATGCCGGGCGACGAGGACCCGCTTACCTTCAGCCACCGGCTGCTGCGCCGCGAGGCCCGCGACTTCCTCCACGACCTCATCGCGGACCTCGTCGACATGCACGAGGGCCTCGCCGACAACCCGGCCGTCTGGATGCTCCAGTCCCGCTTCCCCCGCGTCCCGGCATAGCCCCTACGGCAGCACCCGCAGCCCCAGCTGCGCTGCCAGCGCCGGGGCCAGGTCGAACAGCTGCGCCGGGCTGATCACCGCCCCCGCCAGCGCGTCCACCCCGCGCGCGATCCCCAGCTCGGCAGCAGCCCGCAGGTCCACGTCGGACATCCGCACCCCGGAGAAGTCCGCCCCGCGGAGCACACAGTCCCGGAACTCCACCTTCCCCCTACGCCCTGGGGGCGTGGGGGGACCCCCACCAGCACCGCCCCCGCGAAGTCCGGCTCCACGAGCACGCACCCCTCGAAGACCACGTCCCGCAGCCGGGCCCCGCGCAGGTTCAGGTAGTCGATCTTGCCCCCGCGCACCACCACCCTCTCCAGCACCGCCCCGTGCATCCGCACCCCGCCCAGCCGGGCATCCACCAGTTCCACGTCCCGCAGCGAGGCCTCCGACAGGTCGGTCCCCACCCCCCGGACGCCGTCCAGCACCGAGTCCAGGATCCGCGCCTTCGCCAGCCCCGCCCCGTCCAGCACACACCGCCGCACCGCGCAATCCATGAAACGGGCCCCGGTCCCCTCCTGACCCGCCAGGTCCAGGTCCGCGAACTCCAGCCCGTCGTAATCCCCGTCCGGCTCCAGCTCACCCCCCTCCCACACCACCGGCTCCGGCAGCCGCACCTCCGGCCGCCGCGCCGCCTTCACCGTCTCCTGCTGCCGTTTGCACGCCATCGCCCCATCGTGGCCCACCCCACCGACAAACCCTTGACCTCAACCACGCTCGAGGTCCGAGGCTTGCCCTATGCCCACTCACTCGACCGCGCACATGAACGCCGTCCGCCTCCACGCCTTCGGCCCCGCCGAGAACCTCGCGTACGAGGCCGTCCCCACCCCGGTACCCGCCCCCGGCCAGGTCCGCATCGCCGTGGCCGCCGCCGGGGTCCACCTCCTCGACACCGTCCTGCGCCAGGGTGTCCGGGGCCCCGCCCCCGCGCTGCCCGACCTTCCGACGATCCCCGGCCGCGAGGTCGCCGGCACCGTCGACGCCCTCGGCCCGGGCACCGACCCCGCCTGGCTCGGCCGCCGGGTCGTCGTCCACCTCGGCTTCGCGCCCGGCGGCTACGCCGAGTACGCCGTCGCCGACGCCGAGCGCCTGCACACCGTCCCCGACGGGCTCGACCCCGCCCAGGCCGTGGCCGTGATCGGCACCGGCCGCACCGCGCTCGGCATCCTCCAGTTCGCCGACCTCGGCCCCGCCTCCACCGTCCTGATCCCCGCCGCCGCGGGCGGCATCGGCACCCTGCTCGTCCAGTACGCCAGGAACGCCGGCGCCACCGTCATCGCCCTGGCCGGCGGCCCCGCCAAAACCGCCCTCGCCGCCTCCAACGGCGCCCACCTCGCCCTCGACTACACGGCCCCCGGCTGGGCGGACGCCGTACGCGCCCAGTACCCCGGCGGCGCGACCCACTTCTTCGACTCCGTCGGCGGCGACACCGCCCGCACCGCCCTCGGCCTGCTCGCCCCCGGCGCCCGCCACCTCGTCTTCGGCTGGTCCGAGGGCCCGCTCACGCTCACCGACGCCGAACGCGCCGACCTCACCGCCCGCTCCATCACCACCCGCACCGTCCTCGGCCCCGCCATGCTCGAGGCCGTCGGCGCCCCCGACCCCCTCCGCGTCCTGGAGACCCGCGCCCTCGCCGAAGCCGCCACCGGCCGCCTGCGCCCGGCCCTCCACCGCGTCCCCCTCGCCGAGGCCGCGGCCGCCCACCACGCCCTGGAATCCCGCGCGACCACGGGCAAGGTCGTACTCGAGCCGTGAACCGCCCCGCGACAGGGCCCCCATGTCACTTTCCCGGGAGCTGTCCTGTCCTACCTCCAGAACCACCCACCGGACACATCCACCGGAAGCCTGGAGGCCCGACATGACCGCCCGCATCTCGCTCACCCCGCCCCGCACCCTGCTGAACCGCATCGGCTCCTGGTACTCCCGGCGGATGTACGGCGAGGTCCTCGACCCCGGGCTCGCGATCGGCCACAACCCGAAGGTCCTGCTCACGTACGTCAAGCTGGAGCGCTCCGTCGCCAAGTGGAACGCGCTCGACCCGGCCCTGCGGCATCTCGCCGTCATGGCCACCGCCGCCCGGATCAACTGCTCCTGGTGCATGGACTTCGGCCATTGGGAAGGCAGCGAACTCGGCCTGCCGCTCGACAAGATCTCCCAGGTGCCGCAGTGGCGGGACCACCGCGAGGCCTTCACCGAGCTGGAACTCCAGGTCATGGAGTACGCCGAGGCCATGACCGAAACCGAGCCGGGCGTCACCGACGCGCTCGCCGAAGCGCTGCTCCGGCGGCTGGGCGAAGCCGCCTTCGTGGAACTCACCGCCACGGTCGCCCTGGAGAACTGGCGCTCCCGGATGAACAGCGCCTTCGGCCTGACCAGCCAGGGCTTCTCCGAAGCCTGCGAGGTACCGTCGCGTACGTGATCGAAATCGCCGACTTCGAACAGCACCGACCGATGCTCTTCGGCATCGCCTACCGGATGCTCGCCAGCGTCGCGGACGCCGAGGACCTGGTCCAGGACACCTGGCTCCGCTGCAGCCAGGTATCCGGCCAGGTCGACAACCCGGGCGGCTACCTGGCCCGTACGATCACCAACCTCGCGCTCAACCGGCTGACTTCGGCGGCCGCCAAGCGCGAGCAGTACGTCGGCCCCTGGCTGCCCGAGCCGCTGGTCACCGTGCCGGACGCCACCGGGGACATGGAAGTGGCCGAGTCGGTCTCGCTCGCCATGCTGGTGGTGCTGGAGAGCCTCTCACCGCTGGAGCGGGCGGTCTTCGTACTCAAGGAGGTCTTCGGCTTCTCCTACCGGGAGATCGCCGAGACGCTCGACCGCACCGAGACCGCGGTACGCCAAGTCGGCTCCCGGGCCAAGTCGCACGTCCGGGCCCGTCAGCCGCGCTACGCGACCCCCGCCGAGGTGAGGCGCCAGGTCACCGACGAATTCCTCGCCGCGTGCCTCGGAGGCGACCTGAACCGCATGCTGGAACTGCTCGCCCCCGACGTCACCGCATGGAACGACGGCGGCGGAAAGGTCAAGGCAGCCCTGCGCCCGCTGCACGGCGCCGAAAACGTGGCCCGCTTCCTCGCGGCCGTACTCGCCCAGCCGATGGACAACCCGCACCTCACGGCCGTCGACGTCAACGGCTGCCCGGGCCTGCTGCTCACCACGGCCGGAAAACCGGACACCGTCGCCTGCGTGGAGGTCGAGAACGGCCGGATCACCGAGATCCGGGTCATCCGCAACCCCGACAAGCTCCGCCACCTGGCCTGACCCGCCGGACTCCGGCGCACGTCACCGCGCTGCGGCCAGCTCCCGCAGCGCGTCGTCCGTGAGGCGGTTCACGGTCCACCCGTCCATGGGCACCGCACCCACCGACCGGTAGAAGTCGATCGCGGGCGCGTTCCAGTCGAGGACCGACCACTCCAGCCGGCCGTACCCCCGCTCCACGCACATCCGGGCCAACTCCCGCAGCAGCGCCTTGCCGTGGCCTCCGCCGCGGGCGGACGGGCGGACGTACAGGTCCTCCAGGTAGATGCCGTGCACGCCGCGCCACGTCGAGAAGTTGAGGAACCACACCGAGAAGCCGACGGCCTCGCCCTGCGCCGACTCCGCGATGTGCGCGAACGCCGCAGGCCGCTCCCCGAACAGCGCCTCCCGCAACTGCTCCTCGGTCGCACGCGCCTCGTGCGGGACCTTCTCGTACTCCGCGAGCTCGCGGATCATCGCCCGGATGACGGGAACATCGGCGGCTTCAGCATTCCGGATCATCCCCGCACCCTAAACGGCCGTCCCGCCGGCGCACGCGGCCCGGTCAGGACGCAGCTCCGCACCCGGCCTGGTTCAGCGGGCGCGGGCCCAGCAGCTCCTGCGCCACCGCCACCTGCTCCGCGTCCAGCCGCTCCTCCCCGTCCTCGAGGTCCCACAGGCAGTTCTGCAGCACCCGGCCCAGCGTCCACGCCCTCGCCCGGTCGCGATCCAGTCCCACCACCTCCGTCAGCAGGTCGAAGCGCCACCGCACCTCCTGCACGCGGAAGTTGTTCACGATCGCCGGCAGCAGCTCGAACCCCGGGTCGCCGGACAGCGGCTTCGGGTCGATCGCCAGCCACGGCTCCCGGCCCGCCGCGAGCACGTTGTCGTAGTGCAGGTCCCAGTGCAGCAGCCGGTCCCCCGGCTCCCCGGCGACCTCCGCCACCGCCGCCGCGCACGCCGCGAGCAGCCGCCGCTCCCGCACGTCCGCCACCTGCCCGAGCGCCTCCGGCACGTCGTCCAGCATCCCGGCGGCCATCGCGCCGAGCCCGCGCATCCCGGCCGGCGCCGGGACCGCCGTCAGCCGTGCCAGCAGCTCACCGACGACCTGGACCGCACGGCGCGCATCCCGCTCCGCGAGCGCCGACAAGTGCCGCCCCTCGTCCAGCCGTTCCAGCAGCAGCGTGCCCGTCTCCCCGTCGTGCTCCAGCAGCCGTACGGCGCCCTGCCCGGCCCACGCGCGCAGCGCGGCCGGCTCCCCGGCGCTCTCCTCGTCCACCTGCGGCAGCTTCAGCGCCGCCGCGCTCCCGTCGGCCCGCACCACCGGCAGCACCAGCGCCGTCACCCCGTGCATCACCGGCCCCGTGCGCCGCAGCTCCCACTGCTCCAGGAAGCGCGCCGCGCGCGCCGGCAGGGCGGCGATGAACTCGCGCCCCGCGTCGCCGTTCCACCTGATCTGCGCCTGGACGAGACCGTCCGGGATCTCCGCGATGTCCACCACGAGCCGACCCTACGACCCCGCCACCCGTCCCACACCGACCATCCGGTCCGGCATCCCTCCCCGAAACACGACAACCAGTCCCTGGACGCACCACCGGAACGGCGTGTACCAACTCCCCCATGACGATCAACGGCGGCATCTCCTTCTGGTACGCGACCGACCGCACCGCCCCCGCCACCCCACCGCGCGCGCCCCTCACCGCCGACGCCACGGCCGACGTCGTCATCGTGGGCGGGGGCTACACCGGCCTGTGGACCGCCTACTACCTGAAGACCGCCGCCCCCGATCTCCGCGTCACCGTCCTGGAGCAGAAGTTCTGCGGCTACGGGGCCTCCGGCCGCAACGGCGGCTGGCTCTACAACGGCATCGCCGGCCGCGACCGCTACGCCGCGCTCCACGGCCACCAGGCCGCCCAGCGCCTCCAGCAGGCCATGAACGACACGGTCACCGAGGTCATCGACGTGGCCGCCAAGGAGGAGATCGACGCGGACATCCACCGCGGCGGCGTCCTCGAAGTGGCCCGCACCCCCGCCCAGCTCACCCGCCTCAAGGCCTTCCACGCCGCCGAACTCGCCTTCGGCGAGACCGACCGCGAGCTCCACGACGCCACCGCCACCCGGGCCCGCATCGACATCGCCGACGCCGTCGGCTCCAGCTGGAGCCCGCACGGCGCCCGCATCCACCCGCTGAAACTGGCCAGGGGCCTGGCCGCCGCCTGCGAACGGCTGGGCGTGGTGATCCACGAGTCCACCCCGGTGACCGAGATCGCCCCGCGCCAGACCGTCACCCCCTACGGCACGGTCCGCGCCCCGTACGTACTGCGCTGCACGGAGGGCTTCACCGCCGCCCTCAAGGGCCAGAAGCGCGCGTGGCTCCCGATGAACTCCTCGATGATCGTGACCGCCCCGATCCCGGAATCGACGTGGCAGCAGCTGTCCTGGTCGGACTCGGCGCTCCTGGGGGACATGGCCCACGCCTACATGTACGCCCAGCGCACCGCGGACGGCCGCATCGCGATCGGCGGCCGCGGGGTCCCGTACCGCTTCGGTTCGCGCACGGACAACGACGGGCGCACCCAGCCGGCCACCATCGCGTCGCTGCGCGACCTGCTCTTCTCCTTCTTCCCGGTGCTCACCGGTACGGAGATCACCCACGCCTGGTCGGGGGTCCTCGGCGTGCCGCGGGACTGGTGCGCCACCGTCACCCTGGACGCCGCCACCGGCCTGGGCTGGGCGGGCGGCTACGTCGGCTCCGGCGTCGCCACCGCCAACCTCGCGGGCCGCACCCTGCGCGACCTGGTCCTCGGCGACACCACGGACCTGACCACCCTCCCCTGGGTGGGCCACCGCGTCCGCCGCTGGGAGCCGGAACCCTTCCGCTGGCTCGGCGTCCAGGCCCTGTACGCCGCCTACCGCCGGGCGGACCGCCACGAAACGACCAGCCACACCCCGACGACGACCCCCCTGGCCCGCCTGGCCGACCACATCTCGGGCCGCCACTGACAGGACGCCCGGCACTCCGCCCGCCTGGCCCTAAAAAACTAAGGCCAGGCCACACATCATGTGGCCTGGCCTTTCCCGGGCCCCCTGTCGGATTCGAACCGACGACCTACGCATTACAAGTGCGGTGCTCTGGCCGGACTGAGCTAAGGAGGCATGCACTCACGCGCCGGATTTCCGCGCGCACGGAGCGGCTTCACTCTACACAGCGGGCGATTCCCGAAGCCATCACGTTGTGAATCGATGCCCGCGGGGTGCTGACAGGACGCGGGCGGGCGGGTAGCGTCGAGCGGAGTCCAGGCGACTGGACTAGACCTTCCACTCGGATCGTCCGGCACGTTCCTGCCGGTAGAAGGGATTCATCACCCATGGCTTCTGTCACTTTCGACAAGGCGACCCGTCTGTACCCCGGCGGCGACAAGCCCGCCGTCGACCAGCTGGAGCTGGAGATCGAGGACGGCGAGTTCCTCGTCCTCGTCGGCCCCTCCGGCTGCGGCAAGTCCACCTCGCTGCGCATGCTCGCGGGCCTGGAGGACGTCAACGGCGGCGCCATCCGCATCGGTGAGCGCGACGTCACGCACCTGCCGCCCAAGGACCGGGACATCGCGATGGTGTTCCAGAACTACGCGCTCTACCCGCACATGTCCGTCGCCGACAACATGGGCTTCGCGCTCAAGATCGCCGGTGAGGACAAGGCCACCATCCGCAGGAAGGTGGAGGACGCGGCGAAGATGCTGGACCTGACCCAGTACCTCGACCGCAAGCCGAAGGCGCTCTCCGGCGGCCAGCGCCAGCGCGTCGCCATGGGCCGGGCCATCGTGCGCAAGCCGCAGGTCTTCCTCATGGACGAGCCGCTGTCGAACCTCGACGCCAAGCTCCGCGTGTCCACGCGTACGCAGATCGCGGCGCTCCAGCGCGACCTCGGCATCACGACCGTCTACGTCACCCACGACCAGGTCGAGGCCATGACCATGGGCGACCGCGTGGCCGTCCTGAAGGACGGGCTGCTGCAGCAGGTCGACACGCCGCGCAACATGTACGACCGCCCGGCGAACCTGTTCGTCGCGGGCTTCATCGGCTCCCCGGCCATGAACCTGGTCGAGGTCCCGATCACCGACGGCGGCGTGAAGTTCGGCGAGAGCGTGGTGCCGGTGTCGCGCGAGGCGCTGTCGGCCGCGGCCGACGCGGGTGACCGCACCGTCACGGTGGGCGTGCGTCCGGAGCACTTCGACATCGCCGAGAGCGGCGGTCTGACGATCGTCGTGAACGTGGTCGAGGAGCTCGGCGCGGACGGCTACGTGTACGGCTCCACCGACAAGGCCGACGGCGCGCAGGACCTCGTGGTCCGCGTGAACGGCCGCCAGGTGCCCGAGAAGGGCTCGAGCCTGCACGTCGTGCCCCGGGCCGGCGAGATCCACGTGTTCTCGACCTCCTCCGGCGAGCGGCTCTCCGACTAGTCGGCCGCAGCGGGATGTTGAAGGGGCGCCCCCGCCGGGGGCGCCCCTTCGTCGTGCAAGAACCCCGGCAGAGCGGTCCATTCGGCCCGATCCGTCAACCCTTAATTCGAAAAGCCACGTCGAACCATCCCCCGACCGGGTGACTGAATGTCGCCAAATCTTCACCGAGCGCTACTCTCGCCCTCGTGACCCACACTGCCCGCCGTATCGGCCGTTCCCTCGCCCTGGTCCTGCCCGTCGTCCTGGTCCTGTCCGGGACCCTCGCGGTCACCATGGTCCCCTGGGCGGACACGTCCTCCTCCCAGATCCTGACCGCCTCCGCCGAGGACGTCTCCGTCCCCGCCAAGCCGCGCCCCGCGCCGCACGAAGTGCTGCGCGACACGCTCGTCGGCGAGATCCAGCAGGGCAAGGAGCCGGGTGACGTGCTCACGCACCTCCAGCAGGAGGTGGACAAGCGGCCGTCGCTGGCGGCGCACTGCGTGGGGATCGCGCGGGCGCTGGGCCGGGCCGCGGTCGACGCGTACGGTCCGACGAAGGCGCAGTCCTTCGCCCGTCCGGTGTGCGACACCTCGTACGCGTCGGGTGTCGCCTCCATGGGCTGAGGCGCGCCGCGTCCCTACCCTGGCCTGCATGACCGACACTCCCCGATCCGACTCCCCCGCCCCTCCCGCCCCTCCCGCCCCTCCCGCAGCCGCGTTCCCCGCCGCCCCCACCCAGGCCGTCGTCCTGGCGGGCGGCCAGGGTTCGCGGCTGCGTCCGTATACGGACGACCGCCCGAAGCCGATGGTGGAGATCCCGGGGACGGGGGTGCCGATCATCGGGCACCAGCTGGCCTGGCTGGCGTCGGAGGGGGTGACGGACGCCGTGGTCTCGTGCGGGCACCTGGCCGGCGTCCTCCAGGAGTGGCTGGCCCAGGCGGAGTTGCCGCTGCGGGTGACGACGGTGGTGGAGGAGGAGCCGCTGGGGCGGGGCGGCGGCCTGAAGTACGCGGCGCGCCACCTCCCGCACCCCGACCGGTCCTGGTACGCGACGAACGGTGACATCTGGACGCGGTTCTCGCTGCGGGAGATGGCCGCGTTCCACGCGGAGCGGGGTGCGGTGGCGACGCTGGCGCTGGCCCGTCCGCGGATCCCGTGGGGGGTGGTGGAGACGAACGAGTTCGGGCAGGTGCTGGACTTCATCGAGGCTCCGCCGTCGCCGTATCCGGTCAATGCGGGCGTGTACGTCTTCGGGCCCGAATTCGCGGCGCTGCTGCCGGACTTGGGGGACCACGAGCGGACCACGTTCCCGCGGCTGGCGCGGGAGCGGCGGCTGGCGGGCTTCCCGCTGCCGCAGGGGGCCTACTGGCGGGCTATCGACACGGCGAAGGACCTGACCGAGGCGGCACGTGAGTTGGCGGCGCAGACGGCCTCCTGAGCCTTTTCGTACGCCTGATCCCCTTCGCATGTTGTACGCATGCTCTTACGATGCTTCGCGCGCTCGGAACGCGCGGAGGGGCCCGGCACGCCGTGCGTGCCGGGCCCCTCCGCTGTCGGTGCCGGTCGGTTCCGGTCGGCCTGGTTCAGCCGAGGAGGCCTCCGACCAGGCCGGGCTGCTTGGTCGGCGTGCTGCTGCCGCCGGTGGTGCTCCCCGAGGAGGTCGGCGACTTCTGCGGGGCGGTCTGGCGCGGGGTGCTGCGGGGGGTCTGCTTGCCGGTGGTGCCCTTGGTGGCGGTGGGCGATTCGGAGCCGGTGCCGGCGGTCTCCCGGGCGGGGCCGCCGGAGGCGCCCTTGCCGGACTTCGCGGCGGGCTCGGAGGCGCTGGCCGAGGGCTGTGCGGGCTTGGCCGGCTGCTGCGCCGACTGCTGCTGCCTGGCCGGTTCCTGCGGGAGCGGGCGCCCGGGCAGGTAGTTGCTCGGGGCCTGTCCGGGCCCGGGGACGGTGACGACGGTGGTGGAGCGGACGGCGCCGCCGAGGAGGGAGCCGATGAGCAGGGTGAGCCCGCAGATGACGCTGGCCATGACGGCTCCGCGGCGCAGGACGCGCCGGCGCAGCCGCCAGATCTCGGAGCGCGGTCCGAGGGTGCGCCAGGCTTCGCCGGCGAGGCGTCCGTCGAGGGAGTAGACGGGGGCGCCGGCGATGATCAGCGGGCTCCAGGCGGCGAGGTAGATGATGTCGGGCGCGTCGTAGGCGGGGACGGTCTTCCAGCTCACCGTCATCAGGAGGGCGGCGGAGAGCAGTGCCCCGAAGCAGGCGGCGAACCGCTGCCAGAGGCCGAAGACGGTCAGGACGCCGACGATGACCTGGAGGAAGGCGACGCTGAGGCCCGCGCCGACGGGGTGGGCGAGGGCGAAGTCGCGCAGGGGTTCGGCGAGGGCCCAGGGGTGGAGGGTGTGCAGCCAGGTGACCATGGAGCCGCGTTCGCCGCCGTCGAAGTAGACGGGGTCGCACAGCTTGCCCATGCCGGCGTAGATGGAGATGAAGCCGAGGAAGACGCGCAGCGGGAGCAGCACGACGCCGAGGTTCATCCGGCGGCCGGGGTAGTAGGAGGCCTGGCCGCGCGCGTCGGTTCCGGTGCGCCGGCTGTCGGCGCCGGGGTCGGGTGCCCCGCCGCCGTAGCCGGGCCCGTGCGGCAGGTCCCGTACGGCGGCCAGGGGGCGGGTCTCGGCGGGGTCGCCGTAGGTGCGCTGGCCGATGACGGTGGGTGTGGCGAGGGTGTTGTCGGCGAGGTCGTGGGCCAGGTCGATGCGCGGGATGACCTGGGTGGCGCCGCCGTCGTACTCGTCGTTGCCGCGGCCGGCCTCGCGTACGGCCTGGAGGAGTCCGCCCATGGCCGCTCCGTCGCCGGGGGCGGACTTGCCGCTCCAGACGACGGGCGCTCTGCGGCGGGTGGCTCCGGCCGCGGCGACCACGGCGCCGCCGAGGACGGGGGCGCGGCCGGGGGCGTTCGCGGGCTTGGAACGCGCGCTCGGGCTCGGTGCGAGCCGCACGCGGAAGCTGGCGTGGTTGACGATGACCTGTGCGGGGTCGCACGGCACCTTGACCATGCTCAGCGCGGGCTGGTCGTCGAACCCTGACGTTCTGGTGTCCACACTCATCTAACCGAGTGATCAGTGTTTAGGACACTGCCTTGACAGCAGGGATCTGTCCGAGACCCGTCAAGATCAAGCCACCCCGCCCGAAACGGGCGGGGTGACAGCCTCACGTGTCACATTCCGTGAGCCAAGTGGATCAAGCGGATCGCGTGGACCGCGTGGACCGCGTGGATCAGACTCGGCCGCGGTCCGCGCGGCGGCGGGCGGCCTCGTAGAGCACGACGCCGGCCGCGACACCGGCGTTGAGGGATTCGGCGCCGCCCGGCATCGGGATGCGGACGAGGTAGTCGCAGTTCTCGCCGACGAGGCGGCCGAGGCCCTTGCCCTCGGAGCCGACGACGATGACGACCGGGCCGGCGAGCGCGTCCAGGTCGCTGACCGTGTGCTGGCCCTCGGCGGCGAGGCCGACGATCGCCATGCCGGCCTTCTTGTACTCCTGCAGGGCGCGGGTCAGGTTGGTGACGCGGGAGACCGGGGTGCGGGCGGCGGTGCCGGCCGAGGTCTTCCAGGCGCCGGCGGTCATGCCGGCGGCGCGGCGCTCGGGGATGACCACGCCGTGGCCGCCGAAGGCGGAGACGGAGCGGACGATCGCGCCGAGGTTGCGCGGGTCGGTGACCCCGTCGAGGGCGACGATCAGCGGGTCCTCGCCGTTGTCGTACGCGGCGGCGGTGAGGTCCTCCGGGTGCGCGTACTCGTACGGCGGGACCTGGAGGACCATGCCCTGGTGGTTGAGCCCGTTGGTCATGCGGTCGAGCTCGGGGCGCGGGGCTTCCATCAGGTTGATGTTGCCGCGCTCGGCCGCGAGCTGGAGGGCCTCGCGGACCCGCTCGTCGTTGTCGATGAACTGCTGCACGTACAGCGTGGTGGCCGGTACACCGTCACGCAGCGCCTCGAAGACCGGGTTGCGGCCGACGACCATCTCGCTGGTGCCCTTGGGACCGCCGCGGCGCGGGGCCGGGCGGCGCTTGGCGGCCTGCCGGGCCATCGCGTTGCTGATGCGGTTCGCCTTGTGCTTCTTGCGGTCCTCGGCCTTGGGCGTGGGGCCCTTGCCCTCCAGGCCCTTGCGCCGCTGGCCACCGCTGCCGACCGTCGCGCCCTTCTTGTTGGACGTGCGGCGGTTCCTGCGCTGGCTGTTCCCGGCCATGACTTCTACCTGTTTTCGTTGATGCTGCGATATGTACGTATGAAGAGTGTGCCGCCCGGAGCGCCGGGCAGCACACCAAGCTCAGCTGCCCGGCCGCGGGGACTCAGCGGGGGCCGAGCGTCCAGCGCGGACCCGTCGGACTGTCCTCGATGACCAGGCCCGACTGCTGGAGCTGGTCGCGGATGGCGTCGGCGGTCGCCCAGTCCTTGCGGGCCCGGGCGGACTCGCGCTGTTCCAGAACGAGCCGGACGAGGGTGTCGACGGCGCCGTGCAGGTCCTCGCCGCGGTCCGTCTCCTCGGCCCAGTGCGGGTCGAGCGGGTCCAGGCCGAGGACGCCCAGCATCGCCCGCACCTCCGACAGGCGCGCGATGGCCGCGTCCTTGTCGTCGGCGGCGAGCGCGCTGTTGCCCTGGCGGACGGTGGTGTGGACGATGGCGAGCGCCTGCGGGACCCCGAGGTCGTCGTCCATGGCCTCGGCGAAGGCGGGCGGGACCTCGGCGGCCGGTTCGACGGGCGAGCCGGCCTTCTCGATGACGCGCTGGTAGAAGCCCTCGATGCGCGCGAAGGCGGACTCCGCCTCGCGCAGCGCCTCCTCGCTGTACTCGATCATCGACCGGTAGTGCGGGGTGCCGAGGTAGTAGCGCAGGACGATCGGGCGCCACTGCTTGACCATCTCGGAGACGAGGACCGAGTTCCCGAGGGACTTGGACATCTTCTCGCCCGACATGGTGACCCAGGCGTTGTGGACCCAGTACTTCGCGAACTCGTCGCCGAAGGCCTTGGCCTGGGCGATCTCGTTCTCGTGGTGCGGGAAGATCAGGTCCAGGCCGCCGCCGTGGATGTCGAAGGCCTCGCCGAGGTACTTGTGCGCCATGGCGGAGCACTCCAAGTGCCAGCCGGGGCGGCCGCGGCCCCAGGGGGTCTCCCAGGAGGGCTCGCCGGGCTTGGCCGACTTCCACATGGCGAAGTCGCGGGGGTCGCGCTTGCCGGTCTCGCCGGTGGACTCCGGCTGGCGGATGTTGTCGAGCTCCTGGCGGGACAGCGAGAGGTAGCCGGGATACGACTTCACGTCGAAGTAGACGTTGCCCTCGGACTCGTAGGCGTGGCCGCGCTCGATGAGGCCGCGCATCATCTCGACCATCTCGGTGACGTGGCCGGTGGCGCGGGGCTCGTAGGTGGGCGGCAGGCAGCCGAGGGCGCTGTAACCGTCGTTGAAGGCGCGCTCGTTCTCGTAGGCGATGGACCACCAGGGGCGGCGCTGTTCGGCGGACTTCGCGATGATCTTGTCGTCGATGTCCGTGACGTTGCGGATGAAGGTGACCTCGTAGCCCCGGTACGCGAACCAGCGGCGCATCATGTCGAAGTTGAGGCCCGACCGGATGTGCCCGATGTGCGGGGCCGCCTGGACCGTGGCGCCACAGAGGTAGATCGAGACGCAGCCCGCGGTGAGCGGGGTGAAATCACGGATCTGCCGGGCGCTGGTGTCGTACAGGCGAATAGTCACGGCATCCAGGGTAGTGCGCCTGTAGCAGTGCCCCGCGACCCTTTGGGGACGCGGGGGCCTCTTTGTTGTGGAAGAAGTGTTTTCCTGCGTCGCACTACGCGCGATTCGTCCGGTACACGAGGGCGGTCGCGATGGCGGCGAGCCCTTCGGCGCGGCCGGTGAGGCCCAGCCCGTCGGTGGTGGTGCCGGAGACGGAGACGGGGGCGCCCGCGGCGGCCGCGAGCGCCTTCTGCGCCTCTTCGCGCCGTTTGCCGATCTTCGGGCGCACGCCGATCACCTGGACGGCGATGTTGCCGATCTCGAAGCCCTCGGCGCGGACGATCCGGGCGGCTTCTGCCAGGAGGGTGACGCCCGCGGCTCCGGACCACTCGGGGCGGGAGGTGCCGAAGTGCGCGCCGAGGTCGCCGACGCCGGCGGCGGAGAACAGCGCGTCGCAGGCGGCGTGCGCGGCGACGTCGCCGTCGGAGTGCCCGGCGAGGCCGTCCTCGCCCTCCCACAGCAGCCCGGCGCACCACAGCTCGCGCCCGGCCTCGAAGGCGTGCACGTCGGTGCCGATGCCGACGAGCGGGATCACGGGACTAGTAGGCATCGGTGGCCCTCCTGCGGGCGAGTACGGCCTCGGCGAGGACCAGGTCGAGGGGGCGGGTGACCTTGAAGGCCTCTTCGTGGCCGGGGACCACGACGACGGTGACGCCGAGGCGCTCGACCATGCCGGCGTCGTCGGTGGCTCCCTCGCCGGCCACGGCGATCTCGTCGTGGGCGCGTACGAGGGTGGCGCGGTCGAAGCCCTGCGGGGTCTGCACGGCGCGCAGCCGGGCCCGCTCGGGGGTGGCGACGACGGGCTCGGGCTCGCCGGGCTTGCCGGGCTCGACCTCCTTGACGGTGTCGGCCAGCGGCAGGGCGGGCACCACGGCCGGGGCCCCGTCCCGTACGGCTTCGATGACGGAGTCCACGGTGTCGACGGGGACCAGCGGGCGGGCCGCGTCGTGGATGAGCACCGAGGTGATGTCCGGCGGCAGCGCGTCGAGGCCGGCGCGTACGGACTGCTGGCGGGTCTGTCCGCCGGGCACGACCACGATCTCGGTGCGGTCGGGCAGGGCGTGCTCGTTCAGGAGGAGGCGCACGCCGTCGGCTCCGTCGGGCGGGGCCACGACGACCACGAGGGAGACCGCGCGGGAGCGGGCCATGGCGCGGACGGCGTGGATGAGCATCGGGGTGCCGCCGAGGGCCCGCAGGGCCTTGGGGGCGCCGGGCCCGAGGCGTACCCCTCGGCCGGCGGCCGGGATCACCGCGGCGGTGCGGTGGGGGCGCGTTTCGTCAGACATCAGTAGGTAGCTCCGAGCCAGGTTTGTGACTTCGGCCGACATGGGTATGGCCTGAAGGGTGCCGGGTGCGACGCCCTCGCCCCTTCCGTGACGACCGAGTCGAGCAGGCTGCCCCGGACCCGGCACGCCAGTGAGGATCAAAAGGTATGGGTACAGACATGCCGCAGCGCCCGGCAACAGGCCCCTCGTGGAGGAGAGGCCTTGTCAGCGGGCACCGCGGCACAACTGTGTACACATTGTTCAGATGAACACTGTTTGCTGTACGGGGCCTCGCGTCAGGACGCGAGCACCTCGTCGAGGAGGGCCTCGGCCTTGTCCTCGTTCGTGTTCTCGGCGAGCGCGAGTTCGCTCACCAGAATCTGGCGCGCCTTCGCGAGCATGCGCTTCTCACCCGCGGAAAGCCCGCGCTCACGCTCACGACGCCACAGGTCACGCACCACTTCGGCGACCTTGATGACATCGCCAGAAGCGAGCTTCTCCAGATTTGCCTTGTAGCGCCGGGACCAGTTCGTCGGCTCTTCTGCATACGGTGCGCGAAGCACCTCGAAGACCCGGTCCAGCCCGTCCTGGCCGACTACGTCGCGAACGCCGACGAACTCCGCATTGTCCGCAGGCACACGAACCGTCAGGTCGCCCTGGGCGACCTTGAGCACCAAGTAGGTCTTGTCCACGCCTTTGATCTGGCGAGTCTCAATGGCCTCGATCAGCGCGGCCCCGTGATGGGGATAGACCACGGTGTCGCCAACCTTGAACGTCATGTGACAGGTACCCCTTCCGTGGCTATCCAGGGTAACACGAGAACTGACTGTTATGAATGGCGTTTTCGCAGGTCAGGGCACATCTCGGGGCTTGACAACAGCGACAGGAACGTGCTGCGGAGGGCTTCCGGAAGGGGGTATTCGCAGGTCGGGGGCGCTGTGCGGACCAGGCGAAAGGGCCACGCTACACCCGCCCGACACCCCCGCCAGCGTGACGTACGTCCCGTTTTGCCGGTTTCGGAGTCGAGAAACCGAACTACTCCGTTCGACTGGCGGCCGCCTCGCGCGGAGGGGTTCCGGCCCAATCCCGAATTGATCACGCGGCGGCGTTCCCGGGAATCCCGGAATTGATCACGGGGCGCCCGCCGCCGATATGCGGGCGTCACATGATCGGCACGGGGGAATGCAAGATCGCGGGCTGGGGGCGGCCCCCCGGCAGGGCGGCCGCCGCGCTGCGGAGGGTCGGGTGCGGGGGCAGGGCGGCGGCTCGGTAACCTAAGGCCCGCTGACACACCCTTAGAGCGGCTTTACCTCGGCCGTTCCCAAGGGAGCCCACCCTCCCGTCCCGTACGTCCAAGGAGATGCCGCCGCCGTGAGCCGCAGCCTTCGACGCGGCGCCCTCGCCGCCACCGCCGTCGTGTTCTCGATCGCCTCGCTGGCCGCATGCGGTGCGGGCAACGACGCGCAGACCCTCCAGATCAAGCCGGACAACGCCGCCGTCACCAAGGGCGAGATCAAGATCCAGAACGCACTGGTGATCAGCCAGGGCACGAAGGAGAAGAAGGGCCCCGCCGCCGTCTCGGCGACGGTCTTCAACGCGGGCACCAAGGAACAGACGCTTGACGGCATCACCCTCCCGGGTGGCAAGGGCAAGGTCGTCCTGAAGGCCGCCACCGGCACCGGCAAGGTCATCGTCCCGGCCGGCGGCTCCGTGGTGCTGGGCGGCCAGGGCAACCCGTCCGCCGTAATCGAGAACGGCGCCGAGGCGGGCAAGGACGGTGACGTCCAGAAGGTCGTCTTCCAGCTGAGCAGCACCGGCGACGTCGCGCTGGACGCCTTCGTGGTCCCGGCCACCGGCATGTACGCGGGCTTCGGCCCGACGGCGGCCCCGGCCGCCGCCGGCCCCACCCCGTCGGGCAGCCCCGCGGGCACCCCGTCCGGCAGCCCGTCCGGCACCCCGTCGGGCACCGCCTCGGGTGCCCCGGCCGGCACTCCCTCGGGCACCCCGGCCGGCGCGCCGTCCGGCGCCCCGTCGGGTTCCGCCTCGCGCAGCGCGGGCCACTGAGCCGGTACGGCACGTACGGGAAGGGCCCCGGTCGCATCTGCGACCGGGGCCCTTCCCTGTATCCGTTCGGTTTACGGCTCGAACTTGTAGCCGAGGCCGCGCACCGTGACCAGGTAGCGCGGCGCGCCCGGGTCCGGCTCGATCTTGGCGCGCAGGCGCTTGACGTGGACGTCCAGCGTCTTGGTGTCACCGACGTAGTCGGCGCCCCAGACCCGGTCGATCAGCTGCATGCGGGTCAGTACGCGGCCCGCGTTGCGCAGCAGCATCTCGAGCAGGTCGAACTCCTTCAGCGGGAGGTCCACCTTCCCGCCGGCGACGGTGACCACGTGGCGGTCGACGTCCATCCGTACGGGGCCCGCCTCCAGAGCCGCCGGGGTGACCTCTTCCGGCTCGCCGCGGCGGCGCAGGACCGCGCGGATGCGGGCGACCAGCTCCCGCGAGGAGAAGGGCTTCGTGACGTAGTCATCGGCTCCTATCTCCAGCCCGACGACCTTGTCGATCTCGCTGTCCTTCGCCGTCACCATGATCACGGGGACGTTGGAGCGGCCGCGTAGCTGCCGGCAGACCTCCGTGCCCGGCAGCCCGGGGAGCATCAGGTCGAGGAGTACGAGGTCGGCGCCGTTGCGCTCGAACTCATCCAGCCCGTCGGGCCCGGTCGCGGCGATGGCGACCTCGAAGCCCTCCTTGCGGAGCATGTAGGACAGGGCGTCGCTGAATGATTCCTCATCCTCGACGACGAGCACTCGGGTCACGGAAGGACCTCCGGGGCAGGGATGGCTGTTGCTGAGTCGGGCAGGGGTGGAGCGGGTGCGGGGGTCGTCGCCGGGGCCGGCGCGGCCGCTTCGGGGAGTCGCAGCGTGAACGTGGAGCCCTGGCCCTCCGAGCTCCACACCGCCACCTCCCCGCCGTGCGAGGCGGCCACGTGCTTCACGATCGCAAGGCCCAGGCCCGTGCCTCCCGTGGCGCGGGAGCGGGCCGGGTCCACGCGGTAGAAGCGCTCGAAGATGCGCTCGCGGTCCTTTTCCGGGATGCCGATGCCCTGGTCGGTCACGGCGATCTCGATCAAGTCTCCCCCGGGTGCCGCGACCCTGCGCCCGGCTATGCCGACGCGGGTGCGGGCGGGGCTGTAGTTGACGGCGTTCTCGACCAGGTTTCCGAGGGCTGCCGCGAGCTGTCCGCGGTTGCCCCAGACGCGCAGGTCGGCGGTGCCGCCCGCGGCCATGGTGATCTGCTTGGAGGAGGCCGTGTGGCGGCAGCGGTCGATGGCCTCGGCGACCAGGGTGTCCACGCGGACGGGCTCGGCGTCCTCCAGCGGGTCGTCGTTCTGCACCCGGGAGAGGTCGATGAGCTCCTGCACGAGGTTGATCAGCCGGGTGGCCTCGATCTGCATGCGGCCGGCGAAGCGGCTGACCGCCTCGGGGTCGTCCGAGGCGTCCATGACGGCCTCGGACAGCAGGGAGATCGCGCCGACCGGGGTCTTCAGCTCGTGGGACACGTTGGCGACGAAGTCGCGGCGTACGGCCTCGATGCGGCGGGCCTCGGTGAGGTCCTCGACCAGGAGGAGCACCAGGCGGGAGCCGAGCGGGGCGACGCGCGCCGAGACGGCGAGGGCCTCGCCGCGGCCGGTGCCGCGCCGGGGCAGGTCCAGCTCGACCTGGCGTATCTCCCCGTCGCGGCGGGTGTCGCGCGCCATGTGGAGCATCGGTTCGACGGCGAGTTTGCCGCCGCGGACCAGTCCGAGGGCGTACGCCGCCGAGCTGGCCTTGACCACCGCGTCACCCTCGTCGAGTACGACGGCGGAGGAGCGGAGCACGGAGAGGACGGTGTCCACGCCGGGCGGGAGCACCGCGTTGATGTCGGGGCGCATGGAGCTCCGGGTGGGGCGGGCCTGGTCGCGCTCGCTCCAGCGGAACGCCAGCATCGCGATCACACCGGTGCAAAGACCGGCGATCGCTGCAGCTGCGGCGACCGCCGCGTTCACGTCCATGCATCCAGGTTAAGCAGGCACAACGACACTTCCACAGCCGTTCGGGTGCCACCTCGAACAGTCGTCGCCCAGAGTTCACCCTGGGTACGGGGTTGATTCATTTGTGATGCCGGCGTCGGACGCGTTTGCGGCTCACCGTGTCAACGTGGGGCCAGCGGCCGCCCCGGCCGGCCCCCGCCAGAAGTGCAGTAGGTCAAGAGAGGGACACCAGACATGCGTGACGCGTACCACGAGGAACTGGACTCGATCGGAGAGGGCCTGGTCGAGATGGCCCGGCTGGTCGGTTCCGCGATCGGGCGGGCCACGACGTCCATGCTCGACGCCGACCTGAAGCTCGCCGAGAGTGTCATCGCCGCCGACCAGAAGGTCGACGACCTCCAGCACGACCTGGAGGCGCGCGCGATCGCGCTGCTGGCCCGGCAGCAGCCGGTCGCCACCGACCTGCGCATCGTCGTGACCTCGCTGCGGATGAGCGCGGACCTGGAGCGCAGCGGCGACCTGGCCCAGCACGTGGCGAAGCTCGCCCGGCTGCGGTTCCCGGACACGGCCGTGCCGCGGGACCTGCACGCCACCATCCTGGAGATGGGGCAGCTGGCGCAGCGCCTGATGGCGAAGGCCGCCGAGGTCATCATCACCAAGGACGTCGACCTGGCCCTCCAGCTCGAGCACGACGACGACGAGATGGACCAGCTGCACCGCACGCTGTTCCAGCACCTGATGGACGACCGCTGGAAGCACGGCATCGAGACGGCCGTGGACGTGACGCTGCTGGGCCGCTACTACGAGCGCTTCGCGGACCACGCGGTGTCGGTGGCCAAGCGCGTGGTGTACCTGGTGACGGGCGAGCACGCGGACGAGCTCCAGCCGCCGACCCAGGTCGAGGGCGTCTGAGCCCGGGCGCGAGCCCCAATGCGCCGTTGACGCGCCGGTGTGGCTGGGCATGAATGAGGCGAAGGCGGTCCGTCGTACGGCGGCCCGTACGCCGCCTGCACGAGGAGGAACCATGCCCGATTCCCCCGTCCCCATCACACCGGAGCAGGAGCAGCCGCCCCGTCCGGAGCCGCTGCGCCTCCCGCTGCTCGCCGCCTGCGGCTGCGGCTCGGGCTGCGGCTGCGGCTGCCAGTCCGGCGCGCCGTGCCAGTGCGGCGGCTGACCCCGCCGACCCGGCGCACCACGCACGAAGAGCCCCCCGCCCCGCTGCACGTCAGCGGGCCGGGGGGCTCTGTCGACACCATCCCCGGTGATCGCCCGCCGCCCTGCTCGGTAGGCTGTGCGCGAGCTCATGCTGAGCGCGTTCAAAAGCTAAAAATCGGGGGGTTCGGTGCGCAATCGCCGACTCGTAATGTCCGCTGCCGCCCTCGTGGCGGCAAGCATCGGTCTCATACCCGGCACGGCTCAGGCCGCTGATCCGGTCAAGCCCGCCGCGCAGCCGGCGGGAGCACCTGCCTTCGACCCGGCAGAGGGTGTGGCGGCAGGGTTCGGGACCTTCACCAGCGCCGCCGCCGGCAGCACGCAGCTGAGTCTCTTCCTGAGCGCCCGGGTGTGGTCGGCGCACGGCTTCGAGCTGACGACCTCGCTGAGCAGGGGTACCCCGCCGCTGGACACCACCATCGACTGGGGTGACGGGACCACGGACACGGTGGTGGCGTCCGGTTCTTCGGAGACGCGGACCAACCACGTCTACAGGAAGCTCGGCGAGTACACGATCAAGGCCACTGTCGTCGATCCGGTACTCGGAACGCAGGACACCGAGGAGGTCCGGGTCAAGACGGCGGGCTCGGAGTTCACCCCGTACGGTCCCACCCGCCTGCTGGACACCCGCAGCGGCACGGGCGCCGTCAAGGGCAAGGTCAACGGGTACTCCTCGACCCGCCTGAAGGTCGCGGGGAACGGCGGCATCCCCACCGGGGTCGCCGCCGTCGCGCTCAACGTGACCGCCGCCAACACCACCAGTGGCGGGCACGTCAGCGTCTTCGCCTCCGGCAGCCCGCGGCCGACCGCGTCGAACATCAACTTCGAGGCCGGTCAGACCGTCCCGAACCTGGTGATCGCGCAGGTCGGCGCGGACGGCTACGTCGAGCTGTACAACGGCGGCTGGGAGCCGGTCGATCTGATCGCGGACGTCACCGGCTACTTCGGCCAGCGGGAAGCCAGCGGGTACGACCCGCAGGCGCCGGCCCGGGTCGTCGACACCCGCTACGGGACCGGCGCGCCGCGCGGTCCCGTAGCCGGCCAGGGGTCCTTCACCGTCAAGGTGGCCCAGCCGGGCGCCACCGCCGTCGCGCTGAACGTGACGGCCACCAACCCGCAGGAGGCCGGTCACCTGACCGTCCACCCGGCCGGGCAGGCGGCGCCGAGCACGTCGAACGTGAACTTCACCGCCGGGCAGACGGTAGCCAACTCGGTGATCGTGCCGGTCGGCAAGGACGGCGAGATCACCGTCCGCAACGGCTCCTGGGCTCCGTCCGACGTCATCGTGGAGCTGGTCGGCACGTACAGCACCGCGAGCGACGGTGCCTACGTGCCGCTCCCGCCCGTCCGGCAGATCGACACGCGCGAGCTCTACTGGTCCAAGGGGCCGTGGCCCGCGCGCGCGTACCTCTGGCAGGCCTTCTCGGTGGGGCAGGAGGCCTGGGTGCTGAACACCACGGTCACCAACACGCGCGGCGCGGGCTTCCTGTCGGTCGCACCGGACCCCAACTCCACCGGCAACTACGCCGACAGGACCGCCATCACCCCGAACCGCCCGGAGTCCTCCACCCTGAACTGGACGGCGGGCAAGACCGTCGCCAACCTGGTCCAGGCGAGCTCCGGCAACAACGGCATCGTCGACTTCTGGAACCAGGGCTGGGACAGCGCCGACCTGGTCGTCGACATCTTCGGCTACTACGACAACTGGTAGCCGAGCCGCGCTTCGAGGCGAACGAAAGCCCCTGACCCGCACCGTGCGTGCAGGTCAGGGGCTTGACCGCTCTTGCTACTTCTTCTTGCCCTGGTTCTTGACGGCCTCGATGGCGGCCGCGGCCGCGGCCGGGTCGAGGTAGGTGCCGCCCGGCTTGAGGGGCTTGAAGTCGGCGTCGAGCTCGTAGGCGAGCGGGATGCCGGTCGGGATGTTCAGGCCCGCGATGTCGGCGTCGGAGATGCCGTCCAGGTGCTTGACCAGGGCGCGCAGGGAGTTGCCGTGCGCGGCGACCAGCACCGTGTGGCCGTCCAGCAGGTCCGGGACGATCGAGTCGTACCAGTACGGGAGCATGCGGACGACGACGTCCTTGAGGCACTCGGTGCGCGGGCGCAGCTCCGGCGGGATCGAGGCGTAGCGCGGGTCCTCGGACTGGGAGAACTCCGTACCGTCCTCGAGGGCCGGCGGCGGGGTGTCGTACGAGCGGCGCCACAGCATGAACTGCTCCTCGCCGAACTCGGCGAGGGTCTGGGCCTTGTCCTTGCCCTGGAGGGCGCCGTAGTGGCGCTCGTTCAGGCGCCAGGAGCGGTGCACGGGGATCCAGTGACGGTCGGCGGCCTCGAGCGCCAGCTGCGCGGTGCGGATCGCGCGCTTCTGGAGCGAGGTGTGCACGACGTCGGGGAGCAGGCCGGCGTCCTTGAGCAGCTCACCGCCGCGGACCGCCTCCTTCTCGCCCTTCTCGTTGAGATTGACGTCCACCCAGCCGGTGAACAGGTTCTTCGCGTTCCACTCGCTCTCGCCGTGGCGGAGGAGGATCAGCTTGTACGGTGCGTCGGCCATGCGTACGAGCCTAATGGACGGCCCGGGGCGCTCGCGCGCGGTGTCCGCGCCCGCCGATTGACGCCGGACGTCAATTGAGTGGCGCGGGCAGACCCCCCGCTCGTAATGTGCGGCGAGCCGAAGAGACACTTACATCGCCGGGGGGATCCCTTATGTCCGCTGCCAGTTTGAGACGGGCCGCCCGGGAGAGCGTGTCGGGTCTGCCGCCCGCGTTCTGGTGGCTGTGGACGAGCACCCTGGTGAACCGGCTCGGGGCCTTCGTGGCGACGTTCATGACCTTGTACCTGACCCTGGACCGGGGCTACTCGGCCTCCTTCGCGGGACTCGTGGTCGCCCTGCACGGGCTGGGCGGGGTGATCTCCTCGCTGGTCGCCGGGGTGATGACCGACCGGCTCGGGCGCCGGCCGACGCTGATGGCCGCGAACGTCGCGACCGCCCTGTCGGTCGCGCTCCTCGGCTTCATGGAGCATCCGGCGGCGATCGCGGCCGTCGCGCTGCTGGTGGGCATGGCCTCCAACGCCTCGCGGCCCGCCGTGCAGGCGATGTTGGCCGACATCGTCCGCCCCGAGGACCAGGTGCGGGCCTTCGCGCTGAACTACTGGGCCATCAACCTCGGCTTCGCGATCTCCGCGACGGTCGCCGGTTTCGTCGCCGAGTACAGCTACCTGGCCGGGTTCCTGGGCGAGGCGGCGCTGACGCTGGTGTGCGCGGTGCTCGTCTTCGTGAAGCTGCCCGAGTCCCGGCCCGAGAAGGGCGACGCGGCCGCGGCGGCGGACGAGCCGGAGATCGGGCTCGGCACGGTGCTGCGCGACGGGCGCTTCATGGCGGTGGTCGGGCTGTCGTTCCTGATCTCGCTGATCTTCATGCAGGGGTCGTTCGGGCTGCCGCTGGCGATGGGCGCCGCGGGCTTCTCCACCGGGGACTACGGGCTGGTCGTCGCCGTGAACGGCGTGATGATCGTGGTGCTGCAGATTCCGCTCACGCGGTTCATCGAGCGCCAAGACCCGCAGAAGCTGCTCGTGGTCTCGGCGCTGCTGGCCGGGTACGGGTTCGGGCTGACGGCGTTCGGCGGGTCGATCGGGGTGCTGGCGCTGACCGTCTGCGTGTGGACCCTCGGCGAGATCATCAACTCGCCGACCCAGATGGGCCTGGTCGCCCGGCTCTCCCCGGTGCACGGGCGCGGCCGCTACCAGGGGATGTACACGATGTCCTGGGCGGTGGCCTCGCTGATCGCGCCGCTGCTGGCGGGCGGGATGATCGACCGGTTCGGCGCGGGCTGGCTCTGGGGGGCGACAGCGGCCCTCGGGACGGTCGCCGGGCTCGGGTACTGGCTGCTGATGCGCAACCTTCCCGCCGAGTCCGGGACCGGGACAGGGACCGGAATCGGGATCAGGACCGGAACCGAGCCCGCGGCGGGGGCCGTACCGGCCGAGGTCAGGCCGACGGCTGCGTCAGGTGCTTGAACGCGTCCAGGTTGCGGGTCGGTTCGCCGCGGGAGACGCGCCATTCGTACTCGCGGCGGATCGCCCCGGCGAAACCGAGCTCCAGCAGCGTGTTGAAGGCGCCGTCCGCCGCCTCGAGCACCGTGCCGAGCAGCCGGTCCAGCTCCTCCGGCTCGACCACCGAGAGCGGTAGCCGGCCGGTCAGGTAGATGTCGCCGAGGCGGTCCACCGCGTAGCTCAGCCCGTACAGCTTGAGGTTGCGCTCCAGCAGCCAGCGGTGGACGCCGGCCTCGTTCTCGTCCGGGTGGCGGATCACGAAGGCGTTGACCGACAGCGCGTGCCGGCCGACGCGGAGCGAGCAGGTGGTGCTCAGCTTGCGGGTGCCGGGGAGCTGGACGACGTACGAGCCCGGCTCGGGGCTCTCCCAGCTCAGCCCGGCGCCGGTGAGCGCGGCCTCGATGATCTCGGCGGTGTCAGCCATGGTGGGAGCGTACGCGACGGCGGTGATCATGCATCGCTGCGGTGTACACGTCGGCCGTGCCGCTCGCGGCCGTGTCCCAGCCGAAGAACTGCGCGTGCCGCGCCGCCTCGGCGCCCATCCGGTCCGCGAGCCAGGGGTCGTCCACGAAACGCCGCAGCTCACGCGCGTAGTCCACCGGATCGTGGCCGGGTACGAGGATGCCGGTGATCCCATCGTTGACGGCGACGGGCAGTCCCCCGACCTCGGCGGCGAGCACGGGCGTGCCGGTGGCCTGCGCCTCTATGGCGACGAGCCCGAAGGACTCGCTGTACGAGGGCATGACCAGCACGGACGCCGCCCGGAACCAGTCGGCGAGGCTGTCCTGCCCGACCGGCGGGTGGAAGTGCACGAGGTCGGCGATGCCGAGCTTCGCGGCGAGCTTCTGCAGGCCCTCCGGCTTGGCGAGGCCGCTGCCGCTGGGGCCGCCGACGACGGGGACGAAGAGGCGGCCGCGCAGCGAGGGGTCCCGGTCGACGAGCTCGGCGACGGCGCGCAGCAGGATGTCGGGGGCCTTCAGCGGCTGGATCCGCCCGGCGAAGAGCGGGATGACGGCGTCCTGCGGCAGGCCGAGGCGGGCGCGGGCGGCGGCCCGGCCGTCGCCGACGGTGAAGCGGTCGAGGTTCACGCCGGGGTGGACGACGGCGACCTTGCCGGGGTCGGCCTCGTAGTGCCGGACGAGTTCGTCGGCTTCCTCGGCGGTATTGGCGATGAGCCGGTCCGCGGCGGCCACGATCTGGGTCTCGCCGATGACGCGGGCGGCGGGCTCGGGCGTGTCGCCCTCGGCCAGCGCGGCGTTCTTGACCTTGGCCATGGTGTGCATGGCGTGCACGAGCGGGACGCCCCAGCGCTCGGCGGCGAGCCAGCCGACGTGCCCGGAGAGCCAGTAGTGGGAGTGGACGAGGTCGTAGTAGCCGGGGCGGTGGCCGGCCCAGGCCTGCATCACGCCGTGGGTGAAGGCGCACAGCTGGGCCGGGAGCTCTTCCTTGGCGAGGCCCTCGTACGGGCCCGCGTCCACGTGCCGTACGAGGACCCCGGGGGCCAGCTCGACCACGGGCGGCAGACCGCCGGCGGTGGCCCGGGTGAAGATCTCGACCTCGATGTTGATCGCGGCGAGGCGTTTGGCCAGCTCGACGATGTAGACGTTCATGCCGCCGGCGTCGCCGGTGCCGGGCTGGTGCAGCGGGGAGGTGTGGACGCTGAGCATGGCCACGCGGCGGGGCTTGCGGTGGTGGCCGACGGCCGGCAGGCGCAGTCGCGGCGGCTCGTGCCGGGTGGCACGGGCGGCGGCGAGGCGGCCGGTGAGGCTGCCGCCGAGGCGGGACACGTACTGGCTCAAGGGAGCAGTTCCTCTCGCTCGACGACACTCGGACCGGACGACACGGGACGGCACGGGGACGCCACGCGGACGGCGGCACGGCATGCCGACGGGCGGTGGCCGGGCATGCCGACAGGGGCGCGCCGGGCGCCCTGCAAGGAGTGCAACCCGGATGGCCGCCCCGCGCATTCCGGGGTGGCCGGATTTCCGCGACTTTTCTCGGCCGGGACGTGGCCGGATCTCGGCCGGATCTCGGCCGCGACCGGTTTTTCCTCCCGCGAGGGGGCTCCGCTTACTCTCGGCTCATGGCCTCCCGCACCACTCCGACAACGAGCCGCGCCCCCGGCCGCCCCGTGGGCTCGGTGACGCGCGGGACGACGAACCCGAACCGGTTGCGCCGGATGGACCGCTGGATCGCCGCCACGCACGGGGCGGCGCTGCGGCGCGCCGAGGCGCCGGTCGCGGTGGACCTCGGCTACGGGGCCGCCCCCTGGACGGCGGTCGAGCTGCTGGCGCGGCTGCGCGAGGCGGCTCCGCGGGTGCGGGTGGTCGGCATCGAGATCGAGCCCGCGCGGGTGGCGGGAGCGAAGCCGTACGAGCGGGAGGGGCTGAGCTTCCGGCACGGCGGCTTCGAGGTACCGCTGGAGGACGGGGCCCGCCCGGCGCTGATCCGGGCGGCGAACGTGCTGCGCCAGTACGACGAGGAGCAGGTCGCGGCGGTGTGGGAGCGGCTGTGCGCGCGGCTGGCCCCGGACGGGCTGCTGGTGGAGGGGACCTGCGACGAGATCGGGCGGCGGCACGTGTGGGTCGCGCTGGGGCCGGAGGGGGCGCGCACGGTGACCTTCGCGACCCGGCTGGGCTCCCTGGAGCGCCCCTCGGACCTGGCGGAGCGGCTGCCGAAGGCGCTGATCCACCGCAACGTGCCGGGCGAGCCGGTGCACGCGTTCCTGCGCGACTTCGACCGGGCGTGGGCGGCAGCGGCCCCGTACGCCTCGTACGGGGCGCGGCAGCGCTGGATCCGGACGGCGCGGGCGCTGGCGGGCGACTGGCCGCTTGCGGACGGGCCGGTGCGGTGGCGGCAGGGGGAACTGACGGTCTGCTGGGAGGCGTTGCGGCCGACGGGGTGAATGCGGTGTGCGGTGGAACCGGTGATACGGATCGCCCGTTGAGCCGTCAGGGGTGGGGTCCGTTGGGGCGGACAAGATCGGGACGGCATCCACAAGGGTGTCGGAATTCACCGGCTCGTGGCACCATCCCGAAGGCAGAGACAAGTTACTGATGGATAGTCAGATCCCTTGCAGGGTGATGCGGGATCCGACTCTGGGTGCCTGGGGGGACCATGGGGGCCGAACGGCGACGGCGGGGCGCGAGCGGGCTCGGGCTGCTGTGCGCGATGGCGATACTGACGGCGCCGGGGCTGGCGACGGGTGTGGCGTACGCGGCGCCGGGGGCGCCCGTCGCTCCGGCGACGCCTGGGGCACCCGGGGCGCCTGCGGCTCCTTCTCCCGCGCCGGGCGCGAAGTCCCTGGAACAGGTCCGCAAGGACATCGAGGAGCTGTACCGGCAGGCGGGCGCCGCCACGGACTCCTACAACCAGGCCGAGGCCGAAGCCAAGGCCCAGTCGGACAAGATCGTCGAGATCGCGAACCTGGTCGTCGCCGGCCAGGAGCGCATCTCCACCCTGAAGGGCCGGGCGGGCGCCGCCGCCCGCGCCCAGTACCGCTCGGGCGGACTGCCGCCGAGCGCGAAACTGGCGCTCAGCGAGGATCCGAACCAGTTCCTCGACGGGGCGAACCGGCTGCGCCAGGGCGAGAAGGCCGCCTCGGACATGCTGACCGAACTGGACCGCACCCAGAACGACTTGAAGCGGTACGCGCAGGACGCGAGCGCGCAGTGGGCCTTGCTCGAGGCCAACCGAATCAAGCAGGAGGACGCGAAGAAGCAGATCGAGGAGAAGATCAAGGCGGCGGAGGAGCTGGAGAACAAGCTGGAGGCCGAGGAGAAGGCCCGGCTGATCCAGCTGGAGCAGGAAGCGCAGTACAAGGCGCAGACGGCGTGGCTGTCGACGGGCGCGATGAAGGACGTCAACGGCGCGGCGACGGCCGCCGGGAAGCGGGCCGTGCAGTACGCCGCGGCCCAGATGGGCAAGCCGTACGTCTGGGGCGCCGAGGGCCCGGACGCGTTCGACTGCTCCGGCCTGACCTCCCAGGCCTGGCTGTCGGCGGGCAGGCCGATCCCGCGCACCTCGCAGGAGCAGATGCGGCTGCTGCCGAAGGTCGCGCTGAAGGACATGCGCCCGGGCGACCTGATCATCTACTTCGACGACGCGAGCCACGTCGGCATGTACATCGGCGACGGCGCGATGGTCCACGCCCCCCGCCCGGGCCGCCACGTCACGATCGCGGGCGCCGGCTCCATGCCGATCAAGGCAGTGGTCCGCCCCGACGCGTAGCCCCGGCGGTTTGGTCGGCCCGGGTGCGGCGCCGCTGCTGGGACTCCGCCCCCGACGGGATCCAGGGCTGGGTCCAGGGCAGGGTCCAGGCGGGCGCCGCAGGCAACCAAAGCGGCCCGCCGGACGTCTCGAAGGGCGGGACGGAACGCGGCCCCACGTGACCTTTGTCATCCAGTGAGGCCGATTTTCCCCCGCGATAACGGCATATGACGGAGGCCCTGGCCGACCACGGCATTCCGCCCGCCGTGCCGGGCGGCTAGGGTCGGCGCACGAGCGCACCCTCGGGGGGAGGGAAGGAACCGGAGACGATGCCCGTACCCGTACCGCGGCAGAGGGACACCCCGGCCACGGAGAACGGTCAGGCTGTTCTGACCGCCACCGCCCCACCCCTGGTGCAGGCGACGCCGCAGGCGACCACGCACACGACCCCGCTGACCCTCCTGGTCATCGAGGACGACCCCGCCGGCGGCCTCACCGTCCCCGAGATCCTCGACAGCGACGGCCACCGCATCCGCCTCCGCACCGCCCGCAACCTCACCGAGGCCGCACGGCTGCTCACCCCCGACGTCCACTGCATCCTGCTCGACCTGGCCCTGCCGGACACGGGCCCCCGCACCGCGGCCGCCACCACCACCGCCGCGGACCAGCTGGCCAACCTGCGCCAGGTGCTCCGCATCGCCCCCCGCCACGCCGTCCTCGTCCTCACCGCCGAGGCGGACGCCGAGCGCGCCGCCGAGGCCGTCCGGGTCGGCGCCCAGGACTTCCTCTTCCGGGACGAGCTGGACGGCCGGCTGCTGAGCCGCGCCATCCGGTACGCGGTGGAGAGAAAACGGGCCGACATCGCCCAGTACAAGCTTGCAGAATCGAAACTGCGCGCCCAGGAGAACGCCCGCCTGGAACGCGGACTGCTCCCCAACCCCCTCCTGGAGGGCTCGGACCTCCGCTTCGCCGCGCGCTACCGCCCCGGCCGCAGCCGGGCCCTGCTCGGCGGCGACTTCTACGACACCGTCCGCACCCCCGACGGCACCGTGCACGCCATGATCGGCGACGTCTGCGGCCACGGCCCCGATGAAGCGGCCCTCGGCGTCGAGCTGCGCATCGCCTGGCGCGCCCTGACCCTGGCCGGCCTGTGCGGCGACGACCTGCTGGCCACGCTGCAGGAGGTCCTGGAGGTGGAACGTCCCTGCGAGGAGATCTTCGCGACGCTGTGCACGGTGGACATCGCCCCGGACGGCCGCCGCGCCGGCCTGTGCCTGGCCGGCCACCCCGCACCGCTGATCTCCAGGCCGGGCCGCCCCGCGCGACTGCTCCCGTACGAGAACAGCGGCCCGGCGCTCGGACTGCTGCCCAAGGCCCGCTGGCCCCGGCGCCAGGTCGAGCTCGGCGGTACGTGGAGCCTGATGCTCTACACCGACGGGCTGATCGAGGGCCGGATCGGCGCGGGCAAGGAGCGCCTGGGGCAGGACGGCATGGTCGAGATGATCAACCGCCACCTGGACGACGGCCTGAGCGGCGAGAACCTGCTGGAGGCCTCGGTCACCGAGGCCCGCCGCCTCAACGGCGGCGAGCTCACGGACGACGTGGCCGTGGTCCTGCTCTCCCGCGGCGCGTCCTGACGGCCTGCCCGGTTACCGTCCGCCGTTGTACGGCCCGTACGGACCGTCGCTGCTGCTGCCGCCGCTGCGCCGCCCGCCGCCCGAGACCTGCTTGAGCGCGGGGCGCACGTCGACGAAGAACACGATGGTGGCGACCAGCCCGGCGATCTGCAGGAACAGCATCCCCAGGAAGAAGTCCACGAGGACGGTGATCCCGAGGATGACCAGCCAGAACGTCTTGGTCTGCTTGTCGGCCGCCCGGTACGCGTCCTCGCGCGCGATCAGCGCGAACACGAAGGCCACGACGGCGAGCACCAGCATGGCGAGCCCCAGCATCGGGATCACGCCTTGATCGAACCCGTCCATCAACATCGCTTCGACCGCCTTCTCACGCTCTTGCCTCGCACTGCCGGCGGGATGCCGCCCGCTTCCACGCTACCGGCACCGCCGCCCTCACGAACGACAACGGGCCGGACACCTTCAAGGTGCCCGGCCCGCCGACGCTCAAGCGCTTCAGCCCTCGTCGCCCGCCGTGGCGGCGGCCTTCTTGGCCGTGCTCTTGCGCGCGGTGGTCTTCTTCGCCGCGGTCTTCTCCTCGGAGGCGGACGCCTCCGCGGCGGCCGGCTCGGCCTCGGGCTCCGGCTCGACGGCCACGGCGATCTCGACGATCTCCTCGGAGACCTCGCCCCGCCACGCCCGGACGGCCTGCTCACCGTGCTCGGCGACCTTGTCGTACGTCTCCTTGGCGCGGACCGCGTACTCCGCGGCCACGCCGACGCCGCGCAGCGCCAAGTCCTGCGCGGTCTCCCCGAGCTTCTTCGCGTCGATCGCGCCGAACACCTCGGCGACCTTGGCGCTGACCGCCTCCTGCGCCTCCTTGGCCGCCGCCGCGGCCTTCTCCTGCACGACCTTGGGGTCGGTGTTCTTCACGGCCTCGATGCGCGCCGGGGCCTCGGCGCGCAGCTGCTCGATGAGCCCCGGCACCTTCTTGGCCTGCTGCACGGCCAGGTCGGCCGTACCGGCGGCGAAGTAGAGGGGAGTGGGGTCGGTGAGGGTCTTCTTCAGGTCATCGGCGATGGCCATGTGCTGGTCCTCCCGGATCAAGTTCAGTTCGTTTGCGACGGCTTCTCGCCGGCGGGCGCGTCGGGTACGCCGGGTACGTCCGGCACCTCGGGCGCGTCGAGCGCGTTCTCCTTGCGGAACGACTCGTAGATCTGGAGCAGCACCTGCTTCTGCCGCTCGTTGATGGACGGGTCGGCGAGGATGACGGCCCGCGTCTCCACCTCGTCCCGGTCCCGCTCATCCAGGATCCCGGCCTGCACGTACAGCGTCTCCGCGGAGATCCGCAGCGCCTTGGCCAGCTGCTGGAGGATGTCCGCGCTCGGCTTGCGCAGCCCGCGCTCGATCTGGCTCAGGTACGGATTCGACACCCCCGCCGCCTCGGCCAGCTGCCGCAGCGAGAGCTGGGCCTGCCGACGCTGCTCACGGAGGTACTCGCCGAGGTTTCCGACGTTGAGCGATGCCATGCCCCGATCCTGCCCGACTCTGCTAACTATTGCAAGCGACTGCTTGCAGCATCTCCCACCCGCGGCCGTCACCCGCGGCTGCCGCCCCCGTGACCCGCTGCCGTCCCCCTGACTGTCGGAGCGCCGTGCCATGCTGGTGCCGTGACCCTGGAGGACCTGGTACGGCTGCGCCGCGCCCGGGACGTGATGGACCGCGACTACGCGCTGCCGCTCGACGTCCCGGCGCTGGCCAAGGTCGCCCTCATGTCGTCCGGGCACTTCTCCCGCAGCTTCCGCGCCGCCTACGGCGAGACCCCGTACACCTACCTGATGACCCGCCGCGTCGAGCGGGCGAAGGCGCTGCTGCGCCGCGGCGACATGAGCGTGACCGACGTGTGCTTCGCGGTCGGCTGCACCTCGCTCGGGTCGTTCAGCTCGCGCTTCACCGAGCTGGTCGGCGAGACACCGAGCGCCTACCGGGCCCGCCCCCACGAGGCGGGCGCCCCGATCCCGGCGTGCGTCGCCAAGGTCCTCACCCGACCGGTCAGGAACAGGTAGCGGCAGCAGAAGCGGCAGCGGGCAGCGGGAACACGCCGACGGATCAGCATCGGAGAAGCGGGTTCCGCCGCCGTCTCGTAGCGTCGGGGCATGGACATCAAGCTCTCGACCTGCTTCATCGCCGTCGACGACCACGACAAGGCGCTCGCCTTCTACCGCGACGCCCTCGGCCTGGAGGTGCGCAACGACGTCGGCTTCGAGGGGATGCGCTGGGTGACCGTCGGCTCCCCGTCGCAGCCGGACGTGGAGATCGTCCTCGAACCGCCGCTCGCCGACCCCAACGCCTCCCCGGCCGACCGGCAGGCGATGGCCGAACTGCTGGCCAAGGGCCAACTGCGCGGCGTGATCTTCTCCACGGACGACGTGGACGCCACCTTCGAGCGGATCCGGGCGGCGGGCGGCGAAGTCCTCCAGGAGCCGGTCGACCAGCCCTACGGCGTCCGCGACTGCGCCTTCCGCGACCCCTCGGGCAACATGCTCCGCTTCAACCAGCCCCGCAAGCGGTAGACCGGGCAGAGCACGCTCAGCGCCCGGCGATCACCACCGTCGCGTACAGCTCCTCCGAGGTGGCCACCCGGGTCTTCAGGCCCGCCGAGGCCAGGGCCGAGGCGGTCGACGGGCACTGGCGGGCGCTCGTCTCGATGAGCAGGCGGCCGCCCGGCGCCAGCCAGGCCAGGGCGTCCGCCGCCACCCGGCGGTGGACGTCCAGGCCGTCCGGGCCGCCGTCCAGGGAGACCAGCGGCTCGTGCTCCCGGGCCTCCGAGGGCATGAAGCCGATCTCCTCCGTCGGCACGTAGGGGGCGTTGACCACCAGCACGTCCACCCGCCCCCGCAGCGACGCCGGGAGCGGGGCGTACAGGTCGCCCTCCCACACGCTGCCGCCGTACGGGGCCACGTTGCGCCGCGCGTACGCGAGCGCCGCCGGATCGATGTCCGCCGCGTGCAGTTCCACGCCACCCGGCACCCGCGCCGCGACCGCGGCACCCAGGGCGCCGACCCCGCAGCACAGATCCAGCACCACGGCGCCCGGCCGGGCCGGCGCCACCGCCTCCGCCACCAGGAACTCGCTGCGCCTGCGCGGCACGAAGGCCCCCGCACCCACGTCCACGCGCAGCCCGCAGAACTCCGCCCAGCCCACCACGTGTTCCAGCGGTTCGCCGCCGACCCGCCGGGCCAGCAGCTCCGCCAGGTGGCCCTCGTCCCGGGCGGCGGCGCGCAGCAGGTCCGCCTCCTCCTCCGCGAAGACGCAGCCGGCCGTACGCAGTTGTTCCACCAGATTCGTCAAATACCTCAGTCCTCGGTTCTCTTGCGCGTCAGAAGGAGTCTGCACGTCAGAAGACGTCCGGGCACCACGGCCGGCGCGCCGTACGGAACACCGCGTCGGCCAGCGCCAGCGCGCCCGGCCGCAGTTCGGCCACCCGCCCCAGCGCGCCCAGCCGCACCGCGGACTCGTCGCCGAGGTACAGGGAGCCCAGCGCGGACACGTCCAGCCGCAGGTCCACCGGGTCCTCGGTGCGCTCGCACCCGCCGGTCCCCGCGTCCAGCCGGTAGCGGCCGTCCGCGAGCCCAGCCGCGTCCTCGACCTCGAGCACGAGCACCCCCGGCACGGCGTACGTCCGCGCGCGCAGCGCCCGTACGACGTCCAGCAGCCGCACCCACAGGAAGTCCGCCGAGGTCAGCGGCCGGGCGGACCGCGGATCGGGCAGGAACTGCGTGACGAGGTCGTCGGGGGCCCGGCCGCCGGTGCGGACCTTCAGCACCCAGTCGATGGAGCACAGGAAGTGCCACAGCGCCCGCTCCGCGTCCGGCGTGACCGCGATCAGGTCCTTGACCTGCACGGTATTCAGCGGAACCTTCGCGTCCGTCCAGTGGTCGTCGGCGGTGTAGACGGCCAGCCCGGCCACCTCGCCCGCCGCCGTCCGGTACACGGCGTGGAACTTCTCCTGGTACGGGAGGTGCGACATCTCCTCCAGGCCGGTCGCCAGGCTCCACCAGCGCCCGTCCCGGTCCACCGCCCCATGCGTGACCGCGCGCAGCCGCTCGTGCAGCTGCGGCCCCACCTCGCGGACCCGGGCCGCGTCCACCAGCTCGATCCGCCCGCCGTCCGCGGGCCCCGACCAGCGCCGGTCCAGTCCGGTGCGCGGTACGTCGATCTCCCATTCCGAGATCGAGGCGGCGGGCCCGTACCCGTACCGCCCGTAGATCGGGTACTCGGCGGAGATCAAGGTGGACAGCACGTCCCCGCGCGCGCGGGCGGCGGCGAGTTCGGCGGCCATCAGCCGGGTCAGCAGGCCCTGGCGGCGGTGCGTGGGCAGCACGGTGACGTTCGAGACGGCGCTGGCCGGGACGGCCGCCCCGCCCGGCACGGTCAGCCGCTGGTCGAAGGAGCGGAAGGTCGCCACGCAGCGGCCGGTACCGGCGTCGAAGGCACCCAGCATCCGGGCGAGGTCGCTGTACTTGGCCCGGAGGGCGACATCGGACTCCGTCACCCGGCCCGGGGTCAGGAACCCGGTCCTCAGGGTCCGCATCCACTCGGCGAGTTCGGACTCGGCGATCGGCCGCACTTCAGCACTCATGACAGGCCACGCTAATCGCCCGACCGGCCCCGAGTCGCCCGGTTTTCCGGCGGCCCCGCGCGGGGTGTGCCTCAGACCAGCAGGTCGTCCACCTGCGCCTCGCCCTCCCGGTAGCGGCGGGTGATCTCCGCGCTGCAGTCGTCCACGGTGCGCTGGAGCTGCTGCCGGCGCCGCGAGACCTGCTGCTCGTAGCGCACCAGCTTGCCCATCCCGTCGTAGAGCTCGCCGTCCGTGCGCGCGGCCAGGTCCGAGAGCTCCACGTCGGCCAGCATCTCGGCCGCGAGCAGCCGGTACTCCTCGCTGTGCGGGGTGCCGAGCGTGACGTGCCGGGCGGAGGCGCTGCGGCTGGAGGGCGCGTCGGCGAGGATCTCGGAGAGCCGGTCCACCACCGGCGCCTCGGGGTCGGTACGCCGGGCCAGCTCGGCCCGGAGGATGTCGATGCGGCCCTGCAGCAGGCGGCGCACGTAGCTCAGATCGGCCTCGTCGCGCTGCGCGTCGCGGCGCAGCGCGCGCAGCTCCGGCAGACCGAGGCCGCTGGTCGGCGCGCCGGCCGGGGCCGCGCTGTCGGCGGTGCGCTGCGCGGGCGGTCGTACCGCGGCAGCGACAGCGGCCATGGACGACGCGGCAGCGGGTGATGCAGGTACGGAGGTACCAGAAGTATTCATACGAACGAGTCCGTCCCCTCGACCGGTGCGGCCACCCGCACCGCCTGCGTGCATGGTGCCACTCTCCGTGGCCCCCATGCAGTCCCACTCCACCCGATCGGCCCCGGACGGGTGCACGGCTGGTACACAGGTGGTATGCGAGCTGTGGTTCAGAGGGTGGACGGCGCGAGCGTCGTCGTGGACGGCGAGGCCGTGGGCGAGATCGTCGGCGAGGGGCTGTGCGTCCTGGTCGGGGTGACCCACGACGACACTCCGGAGAAGGCGGCGCTGCTGGCCCGCAAGCTGTGGTCGGTGCGGATCCTGGAGGCGGAGAAGTCCTGCAGCGACGTGAACGCCCCGCTGCTGGTGATCTCCCAGTTCACGCTCTACGGAGACGCCCGCAAGGGCCGTCGGCCCACCTGGAACGCGGCCGCGCCCGGACCGGTGGCCGAGCCGCTGGTCGAGGAGGTCGTGGCGCAGCTGCGGGCGCTGGGCGCGACGGTGGAGACCGGCCGCTTCGGGGCGGACATGCGGGTCTCGCTGACCAACCACGGACCGTTCACCATCGTCATCGACGTCTAGTTGCGACCGGACGTCACGGCGCTACGACGACCTCCTGCGCGGCGGCCGTCTTGCCGGCCAGCAGCGGCGCGTCCACCGGGACGTTCCGCTTGACCAGCGCGAGCGCGATCGGGCCCAGCTCGTGGTGGCGCACGGCCGTGGTCACGAAGCCCAGCTGCCGGCCCTCCTCCCCGTCTGCGGCGAGCCGGACGGGCGCGCCGTGCGCGGGCAGGACCACCTCGGAGCCGTCCAGGTGCAGGAAGACCAGGCGGCGCGGCGGCTTCCCCAGGTTGTGGACGCGGGCCACCGTCTCCTGGCCGCGGTAGCAGCCCTTCTGCAGGTGCACGGCGGTGCCGATCCAGCCGAGCTCGTGCGGGATGGTGCGGTGGTCGGTCTCCAGGCCGAGCCGCGGCCGGTGCGACTCGACGCGCAGGGCCTCGTAGGCGAGGAGCCCGGCGGCGGGGCCGTGGCCGGCGGCGAAGGCCTCCAGCGCGGTGCGCGGCAGGAAGACGTCGCGGCCGTGTGCGGTCTCCCGTACGACGTACTCCTTGGCCACCTCGGCGATGGAGCCGGCCGGCAGGTGCACGACCGCGAACTCCTCGGTGCGGTCGGCGACTTCGACCCGGTAGAAGAACTTCATGGACTCCAGGTAGCCGATCAGCTCCCCCTGGGTGCCGGGCTCCACGTGCGCCCACGTCGTCTCGCCGTCGTCGACGAGGTACAGGGCGTGCTCGATGTGGCCGTTGGCGGAGAGGATCAGCGCCTCGGTGGCCTGCCCGGCCGGCAGCTCGGTGACGTGCTGGGTGAGCAGCAGGTGCAGCCAGCTCAGCCGCTCCGGGCCGGTGACGGTGACGACCCCGCGGTGCGAGAGGTCGACGAAGCCGCGGCCGTCCGCGAGGGCGCGCTGTTCGCCGTACAGCTCGCCGTAGTGGGCGGCGACGCCCTCGTCGCGGCCTTCGGCCTGCACGGCGCCGGGGAGATGGAGCAAGGGGCTGCTGGTCATGGGACCAAGCGTACGACTCGGCTACGCATGCCCGGCACGGTGCTTGGCGGCGCACTTCTTGCACAGGCCGAAGATCGCGAAGTGCTTCATGTCGGTCTCGAAGCCGAAGGTGTCGCGGAGCTTCGCGGTGAACTCGGAGGCGATGTCCACATCGGCCTCGATTACGTCGCTGCAGTCGCGGCAGACCAGGTGGATGTGGTGGTGCCGGTCGGCGAGGTGGTACGTGGGCGCGCCGTGCCCGAGGTGGGCGTGCGAGACGAGCTTCAGCTCCTCCAGCAGCTCCAGCGTGCGGTAGACGGTGGAGATGTTGACGCCGGAGGCGGTCTTGCGCACTTCGGCGAGGATCTCGTCGGGGCTGGCGTGCTCCAGGGCGTCGACCGCTTCCAGCACGAGCTGGCGCTGCGGTGTCAGGCGGTATCCGCGCTGCCGCAGGTCGGTCTTCCAGTCGACGCCTTCGGCGCGCCCGGCGTCGCCCTCGGCCCTCTCGGTGCTCACCACCCGGCCAGTGTAAGCGCGGGAAGGGGACCGCAGGACTGCCCGCGGTCCCCTTTCCCGTCGGCTGAGAACGGTCAGCGCATCAGCGCATCAGCGGAAGAAGGCGATGCCGTCGTCCGGCATGTCCGGGAGGTTGCGCGCCATCTCGGCGACCTCCTCGGGAGTGACGACCTTCTTCAGCTGGGCCGACATGTACGGGCGCAGCTCCACCTCCGGAGTGGCCTTCTCACCGACCCACATCAGGTCGCTCTTCACGTAGCCGTAGAGCCGCTTGCCGCCGCTGTACGGGCCGGAGGCCGCGGTGCGCGCGACGGCGTCGGTGACCAGGTCGATCTGGGGCTTCTGGTCGGCGAGCTCGCCGTACCAGACCTCGATGACGCCCTGGTCGCGGACCATGACGATCTCGACCTGGCGGTCCTTGTCGATGCGCCAGTAACCCGACTCGGACTCCAGCGGCCGCACCTTGTTGCCCTCGGCGTCGAGGACCCAGGTGCGGGAGGTGTACTCCAGGAAGTCCCGGCCGTCGTGGCTGAAGACGACCTCCTGGCCGAAGTTGCACTTCTCCTCACCGGGGAAGTCGAAGACTCCCGCTCCCTCCCAGTTGCCGAGGAGGAAGGCGAGGGGGACGAGGCCCGGGTTCAGGTCGGACGGGATCTGGATCATGGATGGCTGCTCAGGCGATCTGTGGGAGGGGTTCCGGGGCGGTCGTCGGCTGGGCGGACGCTCAGCGCTGACCCTGGTACAGCTTCTTGACGGCCAGGACGGTGAAGGCGAGGACGCCGACGCAGACCAGGACCAGCAGGGAGGTGAAGACTGCCTCAAGCACGGGGTGCTCCTCGGAGGATTCGTTTGGGGGTCCTCCACGGACGGAGTCCGGGGAGGGTACGGCCGGTCCCCAAGCCTACTGGCCCGGGGACCGGCGCACTCTGCGAGGTCGGCCGGACCGACCTCAGCTCAGCAGCTGGCTCTGGAGGATCACCGTCTGGTGGAAGGGAATGACCGGCAGCCCACCCTTGCGGGACTGGACGACCACTCCCTGGACGTCACCCATCTGCAGGCAGCCGAAGCGGACCTGCTCGTCCCCGAAGGGCTTGGCCTCCTCGTAGAGGCTGTATTCGCTGGAGCTGACGGTGCCCGATCCGGCGAAGCCGCCGCTCCCGATGTTGCTGAACTGCTCCGTCTTGGCCTTGCTCCACGACAAGTCGACCGAGAGCGAGTCGGCGCCGGTCAGCCGGGTGTTGATGCCGCAGCCGCGGAAGGTGTCCACGAAGCTGGAGGAGTGGAAGCGCAGCAGGTAGACGCGGGTCCGCGTGCCGTCGGGCATGGTCCAGGACCGGCCGGTGATCTGGCGCAGCCCCTCGTACTCGAAGCCCTCCTTGAGCTTCGGCCGGTCGTCGGGGGCGTACTCCTCCAGGAAGGCGTCCGGCTCCACCTTCCCGTCCTTGTCCGCCTTGACGGTGCCGTCGGGCCGGGACCCGTCGGGGGCGGGGAGCAGCAGGCCGCTCAAGGCGGCGTAGTGCGTGCCGTCCGGGTTGTCGGTGGCGCCGGGCAGCGGGGCTCCGGCCGGCAGCTCGGGCTTGGCCAGCTCCGGGTAGGTCCAGCGGCCGTCGGGCAGCGTGGACAGCCCGGGGATCTTGGTCCGCTCCGGCTGGACGACCCCGTACGCGGTGCCCGCGCCGACGGCGGCGAAGACGAGAACGGCGGCGGTCCACCGCAGCGCGGCGAAGAGCTTCCGTCGGTCCTTCGGCGCGGCCGGCACCGGCTCGGGAGCCGGCTCGGGCACCGGCTCGGGAGCCGGCTCGGGCACCGGCTCGGCCACGAGGTCCGGTCCCTCAGCGGGTGCGGCGTCGGTGGTGCTGTGCTCGGTCACACGGACTCCCCGGGGGACTTCAGGTGGTTCAGCTGCTTCGTGAACAGACCGACGGCCGTCTTCACGTCGAACCGGTGCCGGGGACCGTACGAACGGAAGGTCACCAGCACGTCGCCCTCGACGGCCACGCAGTCGAGGGATTCGATCGTCTCGGGCTTCTGCGAGGCGGTCCGCTCCTCGACGATGTCCAGCAGGACGCACTTGGCCTGCGGGAACCCTTCGACGGCGGGCGCCTCCTTCTTCTTCTCGCCCAGCGCCACGAGGACGTCGAGGAGCTTCTTGTTGAGGTCCGCGAACTTGACGAGTGCCTGCGGGTCCGCCTGCGTGAGCTCGATCTCGGTGATCGGGCCGGCGTACGAGAGGGTGTAGCTGCGACCGGCCACGCCCTTGAGCTTCAGCTCGGCCACGGCCTTGTCCCTCTCGGCGCGCTCGGCGGCGGAGAGCCCCGTCCGGGAGTCCTTCACGGCCTGGACCGCGCGCTCGCCCGACACGTAGAAGTCGTTGCCCTCGTCCTCCAGGTCGGGACCCAGCTCATAGCTCGCGGGGACCGGCAGCAGCTTGCCCGTGAGCTCGTTGGGCGGCACGGTCGGCACCGGGGCCGCCGAGGCGGTCGGCCGGGGGCCGTCCGGTACCCAGTAGCGCGTCGGGGAGGTCCGGTCGGCCTGGTCGATCCTGCCCGCGGCCCAGAAGCCGCCGCCCGCGAGGACGGCCAGGCCGAGCCCGCCCGCGACCAGGGCCGTCGTCCTGCGGTTCACCCTGCGCGGCGGGCGCGGGGAGACCGGTGCGTCCTGCTCCGACGCCGGACCGGTCACGGCGTCGTTCTCCTGCTCGGTCACAGCCGCTCCATCTGCCGCTTGGCCAGGTCGGTGATCTCGGCCTGGGAGACGTCACCCCGGTTGTTCGTGAGCTCGACGTCCATCACGATGTCCCCGCGCCGGAGGATGGCCCGGGCCTGGCGCAGCGGGTGGTACCCCGCCTTCGTCTTCGGCTTGTAGAGCCAGCCGCGGCCGTAGCCGTCGGGTACGCCGGGCAGCGCGAAGCCGTCGTTGCCCGCGCGCTTCTCCTCGTCCTGGTACGAGGACTGGCCTTCCTGGTATTCCTGGGCCGAGTGCTGGTCCTGGAACTGGAGCAGCCGGATCTCGATGAAGTCGTGCTCGCCCTGCCGCCAGCCCGCCGTGGCGATCCGCCGCACGTCCTGGGCGATGGAGTCGAAGCCGCGGTCAGGGGACTCGTAGTAGGCCGCCGCGAACATGTCGAGCGACTCGTAACCGGAGTAGCCGTCCTTCGCGCCGCCCGGGGCCTCCAGCAGCTTCTTGGCGAGGTCCTCCTCCGCCTTGTCCCAGCGGTTGGCGTTGACGGAGCGACGGGTGGTCGCCTCGTTCGGCGCGATCGGCGACGGCACGACGATCTTCTGCTGGGCCAGCGGCGGGAGCGCGGTGGGTTCGCGGTGGTACTGGACCGCGTAGCCGGTGACCGTGCCGGCGAGGATGCCGAGGACGGCCGCGCCCGCGATCAGGACGGTGGTACGGCCCCGGCGGCGCGGTGCGGCGGCGGGCTCGGTGGCCCCGGCGGCCTCCGCGGCCAGGTCCGGAGTGTCCGATTCCGGGGTGGTCTCCTCCTCTTTCCGCTGCTCAGGGATGGTCTGTTCGTGTTCCAAAGGAGTCCCCCCACAGGACAGGAGGCGCAGGCCGACTACCCGCGCGTACCCATGACCCGTGCCGGAGGAGACCGGTTGCATGAATGCTCATTACATTCTTATCTCGCTGGGTTTCACTCCTCGGGACGCCGCTTTCCGTCCAGTTCGTCCCACCACTCGTCGGACTTCGGGTCCCCCGAGGGGTCGTCCCACCAGCGGTCGTCCGGGCCGCGCCGGTTCGCGATCACCGCGGCGACCGGCGGGATGACCATGGCGACCACGCACAGGGCCACGGCGGCCTCCACCGACCACAGGCGCACGAAGGACCAGGCGGAGACGAAGAGGAACAGGCATCCGCCCATGAGCAGGAAGTAGACGCGTCGGCGCCGGGCGTACATGCCTCCAGCCTAAAAGCAGACGGCACGAAGGGCCGCACCCCGTTCCAGTGGCGTCCAACCCCTGGGGTGCGGCCCTTCGGCCGATCAAAAGGCGATCACATGTGCGGTGCTCAGACCGCGATCGCCACGTCCGTCACGCCGCCGGCCTCGGCGACCACGACCTTGCGGTCCGCCGTGCCGCCCGGGACGAGCGCGCGCAGCGTCCAGGAGCCGGTGGCCGCGTAGAAGCGGAACTGGCCGGTCGCCGAGGTCGGGACCTCGGCGGTGAACTCGCCGGTCGAGTCCAGCAGGCGGACGTAGCCGGACACCGGCTCGCCGCCCTTCGTGATCTGACCCTGGATCGCGGTCTCACCGGGCTTGAGCGTCGCGAGGTCGGGCCCGCCGATCTGTGCTCCACACATGTCTCTGTCCTGTCCTAGAGAGAAGTTCTGACTGCTACGGGCCTACGAGGCCCTGCGTGCCCGGCAGGGTTACTTGTTGGCGCCGAGCTCGATCGGCACGCCGACCAGCGAGCCGTACTCGGTCCAAGAGCCGTCGTAGTTCTTGACGTTCTCCTGGCCCAGGAGCTCGTGCAGCACGAACCACGTGAGCGCGGAGCGCTCACCGATGCGGCAGTAGGCGATGGTGTCCTTCGCCAGGTCGACCTGCTCCTCCTGGTAGAGGGCGGTCAGCTCCTCGTCCGACTTGAAGGTGCCGTCGTCGTTGGCGTTCTTCGACCACGGGATGTTGCGGGCGCTCGGCACGTGGCCGGGGCGCTGCGACTGCTCCTGCGGGAGGTGCGCCGGGGCGAGCAGCTTGCCGGAGAACTCGTCGGGCGAGCGCACGTCGACCAGGTTCAGGGAGCCGATCGCGGCCACGACGTCGTCGCGGAAGGCGCGGATCGAGGTGTCCTGGGGCTTGGCCTTGTACTGGGTGGCCGGGCGGTTCGGGACGTCCTTGCCGTCGACCAGGTCGCGGGAGTCGAGCTCCCACTTCTTGCGGCCGCCGTCGAGGAGCTTCACGTCCTGGTGGCCGTAGAGCTTGAAGTACCAGTAGGCGTAGGACGCGAACCAATTGTTGTTGCCGCCGTAGAGGACGACGGTGTCGTCGTTGGAGATGCCCTTGGCGGAGAGGAGCTTCTCGAAGCCCTCCTGGTCCACGAAGTCGCGGCGGACCGGGTCCTGGAGGTCGGACTTCCAGTCGATCCGGACGGCGTTGGTGATGTGGTTCTTGTCGTAGGCGGACGTGTCCTCGTCCACCTCGACGATGACGACGTTGGCGTCGTTCAGGTGGGCCTCGACCCAGTCGGCGTCTACGAGGACGTCGCTGCGGCTCATGGTGTCTCCTCCGGGGCAGTGTGCGGCGGGGCTGTGCTGGGGGTGCTGGCGATGCTGGCTGTGCTGCGCACTGCCGGCTGCGGTTGCTGGTGCTGCCGGCTGGTGCGGGCGTGCGTACGTCCGGGTGCGCTCGCGGATCCGGTCCGGCGCGAGGATGGCGTCAGGGGATCAGGAGGCAGGTGCGGTCACGCGGGAAGGGCCGTCGTCCGGCGCTGGTGGAGCGGATGCGCTCACACGTCACATGGATCGACAGAGCATGGCGGCGACGCGACACAGGTCTACTGCCCGCCGCTTCGTGAGGTCCGCCTGCTGATGCTTCATAGCCATGGATCGTAGGGACGAAACGGCCGCCCTGTCACCGGTGTGTCATATTCCGAGACAGGATCGTCCGAATATTGGGATCGCGGCTCTCGGGGCGGCCGCCGCGCCGCCCTCCGGAGCCCTCGCGGGGCCCGTCCTTCTGCGGATCGGACCCCGCCGTCTCACGATCCGGCCAGTACCACGTCCGTGCCGCCCAGCGTGAGGTGCACACCGGCCTCGTCCGAGGTCAGGGCGGAGAGGTGCAGCCCGGCGGGCAGTCCGCCGTCGATGTTGCGGTCGAAGTCGGTCTTGTTGCGGACCAGCTTCTCGACCCCCGGGATCCCCTCGCCCGGCACCGCGTCGGCGCGCACCCGGACGATCTTGCCGCCCTTTCCGTCCTGCGCGTCCTCGAGGGTGATGGTCGACACCACGCTGCGCTCCAGCGTCCGGCCGACGACGTTCACCGACGCGGTCACCCGCACCTTGCCCGGCGCCCCGCCGTAGGACAGGGTCGCGCCGGTCTGCGAGGCCGCGGTCAGGTCCGCGTACGTGATGAGGCCGGTGCCCTCGGCCCGCTTGGCGGTGCCGCCGCTGTAGTCCCCGTTCAGCTTCACGCTGCGGAACGTGGCGTCGAGCTCGGAGAGCCGCGTCTTGCGGCCGTCCGCGGCCACCTCGACGCCCCGGAGCTTGAGGTCGACCCGCTCCAGGTCGTGGCTGAGCGCCTGGGTCAGGAACGGGAAGCCGGAGATCTCCACCTCAGAGCTGCCGGCCAGTCCCTGCCGGGCCTGGATCCGGTCGGCCAGCCGGTTCTCGGCATAGCTCACCGCCCACCGGTCGGCTCCCACGAACAGGGCTCCCAGAACCACCCCGATGATCATGACGGCGCGCAGGAAACGCACGTGCCCTCCCCCTACTAGTCGGTACGTGCGTTCTAGTGGACCATGCCCCGTGTCGGGCAGGGATCAGCTCACCACCCGGCCGATCAGGTACACGGTGGGAGCGGCGGCCGCCAGCGGCAGTGCGACACCGGCCGTCATGTGGACGAACTTCGACGGGTAGTCGTACGCCGCCACGCGCAGCCCGACCAGCGCGCACACCCCGGCCACGAGGCCGAGCAGCGCCCCGCCGCCCACCCCGGCTCCGGCCAGCGGGCCGATGGCGATGCCCGCACCGGCGGCCGCGGCCAGCGAGACGCCGACCGAGGGCGCGGGCGGCAGCGGCAGCGCGCGGGCGAACACGGCGACCGCGACGGCGGCCGCGCCGACGGTGACGGCGGCGGTGTCCGCGGCCAGGTAGCCGGCGCAGGCGATGGCGAGGGCGGCGGAGGCCACCGAGGCCATCAGGCCGTACATCCGCTCGTCGGGATCGGCGTGACTGCGCAGCTGGAGCACGAGGGTGAGCAGCACCCAGGCTCCGAGGGTGCCGATGATCGCGCCGGGGCCGTACGCCTCGTCCACCGCGAGCACCGCCACGTCGGCGACGAGGGCTCCGGCGAAGGCCACGGCGATGCCCTGCCGGGCGGGCCACATGCCGTTGAGGCGGAACCAGCCGGCCGCGGTCAGCCCCTGGAGGGCGATCAGCGGCAGGAGCAGGGCGTACTGGCCGACGGCGGCGGCCACGGCCAGCAGCACGCCGAGGACGGCGGTCAGTATGGCCGGCTGCGGACCGGGGTCGATGATCGGCGACAGGCCCTCGGCGCGGGCCTTGGCCGGGTCGACGGCGCGCAGGGTGTTGCCGCCGAGTGTGGGCGGGGAGTACTCGGGCGCCTCGCCGGCGGGCTCCGTCGGCGCGGGCAGTACGGGGGGTACGGGCGCCTCGTCCGCCAGGGCCTCCACGGGCGGCAGGTACGCGGTCTGCTCGACCGGGGCCTCGGCCGCCTGGGGCGGCAGGTACGCGGTCGTCTCGGCCCGGTCCGGGCCGGGCGCGGGCGCGGGGACGGCGGCCGGGGCCTCGTCGCGGAACCAGCCCTCGGGCACGGCCGGCTGCTGCGCGGGAACCGTACCGGCGCCCGGGCCGGGGTACGGCGGCAGATACGCGGTCTGTTCGGCGGCGGCGGCCGGGGCCTCGGCGGGCTGGGACCAGTCCTGGGCCGGAGCCGGAGCCGGCACCTCGTCACGGAACCAGCCCTCCGGCGCGGACGGCGCGTAGGCGGCGGCCTGCTCGGCGGCCGGGGCCTCGTCGCGGAACCAGCCCTCGGGGGCGACCGGCTGCCCCGGCACCCCGCCCAGCGGCGGATGCACCGGCTGGTACCCGGTGTCCCAGGTGTCGGACTGCCAGGTCTGCGTCCCGTACGGGTCCTGGTACTGCTGCTGCTGTTGCTGCTGCTGCAGTTCGTACTGCTGCTGCTCGTACTGCTGCTGCTCGTACTGCTGCTGCTCGTACCGCTGCTGTTCCTCAGGCGTGCTCATCGGCTCCCGCTCACCCGCCCGCGAACGGCGGGAGCACCTCGACGGTGCCCCCCTCGCTCAGCAGGACGGAATCGTGCGGGCGCTTGCCCACAGGCTCGTCATTCACCAGGAAGGAGCAGCGCAGCAGGACCCGGGTCAGCTCCCCGGGGTGGCGTTCCCGCACGGCGTCGAGCGCCTCGGCCAGGGTGCGCGCCGAGTACGGCTCCTCCGCCGTCTCGGCCGCGGCCTTGGCCGCCGCCCAGTAGCGGATGGTTCCGTTTGCCACTGCAGCTCCTATCGTCGGCTCTCTACCGTCGGCCTCCATGATGACCCCTCCGCGCACCCGCACCGGTGTGCCTCCGCGCGCCCCGGGTGCGCCCCCGGGACCGGCGGTCCCGCCCGGCGGGCCGCCGATCCGGCGAAACCGGGGCATAGCCCCAGCTACCGCTGGGAGGCGCCCCCAGGTCAGGGGCGTGGCAGGAACCACAGAAGAGGACGCGGCGAGACCTCGGCCCGGAAAGCACCGGTGGGCTATTCTGCTGGCGAGAGGATCCGGGCAATGTTGCCCCCGGGTCCTTTTGTGCTTTCAGCACGTTGAACGAACCGGAAACAGTGGTATCCATCGGGGCCTCAGGGCGCGGGGCCCGGATGGAGACCGGCAGAGTCACCCGAGTCACCGTACGAAGCAGTACCGCGCACGTCCTCGACGGGACCGAGGAGGAACCGACGTGATGGACCAGCGATCCGTGCAGAACCGCCCGACCCGGGCAGGTGGTCAGGCATGAGCTCTCTTCTGCTGCTGACCAACGCCCTGCAGCCCTCCACCGAGGTGCTGCCCGCCCTCGGCCTGCTGCTGCACAACGTCCGGGTGGCCCCCGCCGAGGGCCCGGCCCTCGTGGACACCCCCGGCGCCGACGTCATCCTCGTGGACGGCCGCCGCGACCTGCCGCAGGTGCGGTCGCTGTGCCAGCTGCTCCGCTCCACGGGTCCGGGCTGCCCGCTGATCCTCGTCGTGACCGAGGGCGGCCTCGCGGCCGTCACCGCGGACTGGGGCATCGACGACGTGCTCCTGGACACCGCCGGTCCCGCCGAGGTCGAGGCACGGCTGCGGCTGGCGACCGGCCGTCAGCAGCTGGGCTCGGACGACTCCCCCATGGAGATCCGCAACGGCGACCTGTCGGTGGACGAGGCCACGTACTCGGCGAAGCTCAAGGGCCGGGTCCTGGACCTCACCTTCAAGGAGTTCGAGCTGCTCAAGTACCTCGCGCAGCACCCGGGCCGGGTCTTCACGCGGGCGCAGCTGCTGCAGGAGGTCTGGGGCTACGACTACTTCGGCGGCACCCGGACGGTCGACGTGCACGTACGGCGGCTGCGCGCGAAGCTCGGCCCCGAGCACGAGTCGCTGATCGGTACGGTCCGCAACGTCGGCTACCGCTTCGTCACGCCGGAGAAGGTCGAGCGGGCGGCCGCCGAGGCCGCGGCCCAGGCGGCGGCGAAGGTGGCGGCCCAGGCCGCGGCACACGCCGGCGCACAGGCCGGCGCACAGTCCGCTTCCTAGGCCTTCGCACGGGCCGGGGGGCCGTCACCCGGTCGGCCGAAGCTCCTGTGAGCATCCACTCCGCAGACGCCCTGCCCAGAGGGAGGTCACCCCGCGTAGACTTCCGCGCGTGGCCAAGGTGACGCGGGATGACGTGGCGCGACTTGCGGGTACCTCTACCGCCGTCGTGAGCTACGTCATCAACAACGGACCCCGGCCGGTTGCCCCGGCCACGCGCGAGCGTGTACTCGCCGCGATCAAGGAGCTGGGCTACCGCCCGGACCGGGTCGCCCAGGCGATGGCCTCGCGGCGCACCGACCTCATAGGCATGATCGTCCCCGATGCCCGGCAGCCGTTCTTCGCGGAGATGGCACACGCGGTCGAGCAGGCCGCCGCCGAGCGCGGAAAGATGGTGCTCGTCGGGAACTCCGACTACCGCGACGAGCGCGAGGTCCACTACCTGAGGGCGTTCCTCGGGATGCGGGTCTCGGGCCTGATCCTGGTCAGCCAGGGCATGAGCGAACGCGCGGCGTCCGAGATCGAGGCCTGGGACGCGCGGGTCGTGCTGCTGCACGAGCGTCCGGAGGCGATCGACGACGTCGCCGTCATCACGGACGACATCGGCGGCGCCCAGATGGCGACCCGGCACCTGCTGGAACACGGCCACGAGTACGTCGCCTGCATCGGCGGGGTCGAGAACACCCCGTCGGTCGGCGACCCGGTGGCCGACCACGTCGAGGGCTGGCGCCGGGCCATGCTGGAGTCCGGCCGTTCGGTGGAGGGCCGGCTCTTCGAGGCCCCGTACAACCGGTACGACGCGTACCGGGTGGCCCTGGAGGTCCTGGCCGGCCCGAACCGCCCGCCGGCGATCTTCTGTGCCACGGACGACCAGGCCATCGGTGTGCTCCGGGCGGCGCGGGAGCTCCGTATCGACGTGCCCGGAGAACTCGCCGTGGCGGGCTTCGACGACGTCAAGGAGGCGGCCCTCACGGACCCGCCGCTGACCACGATCGCCTCGGACCGCCCGGCGATGGCCCGCGCGGCGGTGGACCTCGTCCTGGACGACGCCCTCCGCGTGGCCGGCTCCCGCCGCGAACGCCTGAAGCAGTTCCCGTCGGCCTTGGTCATCCGCCGCTCCTGCGGCTGCCGCTGAGCCGTCCCTTCCGGATCTTGCCCCCGGCCCGGGAACGGCGCCGGGCTCGGGCTTATATCGGGCATACGCGGTTCTGTCGGGCTTCTCAGGCCAGGCTCAGGAAGCTCTCATGATCCGCGGCCAGAGTCGTGGCCATGACCGAGAGCTTCCGCCGCGAAGGCGAGTACCCGCAAGAGCACCGCCCGACCCCGGCCGGGGCGGCCTACCCGCCGCCGCCCTCGTACCCGCCCGCCGCGCCGGGCTGGCACGAGGCGCACCAGCCTCCCGTCATCCGGGGCGAGACCGTCCCGGCGGCCCAGGCCCCGGCGGAGCCCCCGGCCCCCGCCCGCCACCGCGCCAAGAAGCCCGTCGCGCTGATCGCCGCCGTCGCCCTCGCGGCAGCCGTGGTCGGCGGCGGCACCGCAGCCGCCGTCCAGCAGCTGATGGGCACCCCCGCCGCCGGCACCGGCGGTGTCAACGGCACCAGCGTCTCCCGGTCCAGCACCGGCACGGTCTCCGGCGTAGCCGAGCAGAACAGCCCGTCCGTGGTGCGCATCGACACCCGCACCGGCTCCGGCCAGGGCACCGGCTCCGGCATCGTCATCACCGCCGACGGCGAGATCGTCACCAACAACCACGTCGTCAGCGGCGCCTCGCAGATCCAGGTGACGATGAGCGACGGCAAGACGTACCCCGCAAAGATCGTCGGCACCGACCCCGACAAGGACCTGGCCCTGATCAAGCTCCAGGGGGCGAGCAGCCTCAAGCCCGCCGTGCTCGGCGACTCCGGCAGCCTGAAGGTCGGCGACCAGGTCGTCGCCATCGGCTCCCCCGACCGCCTCACCGGCACGGTCACCAGCGGCATCGTCTCCGCCCTCGAGCGCGAGGTGAACGTCGCGAAGCCGGAGCAGCAGTCCCCGCGGCAGGGCGACGGCGGCTGGCCGTTCTCGTACGGCGGTCAGCAGTTCAACGGGAACACCGGCTCGGACACGGCCGCGTACAAGGCCATCCAGACGGACGCCTCCCTCAACCCCGGCAACTCGGGCGGCGCGCTGTTCAACATGAACGGCGAGGTCGTCGGCATGCCCTCGGCGATCTACTCCCCCAACAGCGGCGGCGCCGCCGGCAGCGTCGGCCTCGGCTTCGCCATTCCGGTCAACACCATCAAGGCCGACCTGGACTCCCTCCGCAAGGGAGGCCCCGGCGGCACGGGCTCGGCCGGCGGCAGCAGCGGCAACGGCAGCGCCGCCAACGGCTTCGGCACCTCGTACTAGCCCGTCGTGCGAGGCTGGGAGACACCCGCCCGCACCGCAGACCACCCCTGGGGGACCACCCGTGCATGCCACCGAAGGCGACCAGCACCGCATCCTCGTCGTCGACGACGAGCCGGCCGTCCGCGAGGCCCTGCGCCGCAGCCTCGCCTTCGAGGGGTACGCCGTCCAGACCGCGGTCGACGGGATCGACGCCCTCGACAAGGCGGCCTCGTACGCCCCCGATCTGATCGTCCTCGACATCCAGATGCCCCGGATGGACGGCCTGACGGCCGCCCGCCGGCTGCGCGGCGCGGGCAGTGTCACCCCGATCCTGATGCTCACCGCCCGCGACACCGTCGGCGACCGTGTCACCGGCCTCGACGCGGGCGCCGACGACTACCTCGTCAAGCCGTTCGAGCTGGACGAGCTGTTCGCCCGCGTCCGCGCCCTGCTGCGCCGCAGCTCCTACGCCGCCCCGCAGGCGGGCGACGAGAGCGCCGAGGACGCGCTGACCTTCGGCGACCTGCGCATGGACCTGGCCACCCGCGAGGTCACGCGGGCCGGGCGCCCGGTGGAGCTGACCCGTACCGAGTTCACGCTGCTGGAGATGTTCCTCGCGCATCCGCGCCAGGTCCTGACCCGCGAGCAGATCCTCAAGACCGTCTGGGGCTTCGACTTCGAGCCCAGCTCCAACTCCCTGGACGTGTACGTGATGTACCTGCGCCGCAAGACCGAGGCGGGCGGCGAGCCCCGCCTGGTCCACACCGTGCGCGGGGTGGGCTACGTACTGCGCGCCGGCGAGAGCGGTCCCGAGTGAGCCGAGTGGGCCCCGCCGCCAGATTCCGCGCCCTGCCGCTGCGCTCGCGCCTCGCGCTGCTGGTCACGGTGGCGGTGGCGCTCGCCGTGGCGGCCGTCGCCGCGGTGTCCTGGGTGATGGTGCGCACCCAGCTCCGCGACCAGCTGGACAGCTCGCTGCGCGCCACCAACGCGGAGGCCCAGGCCAACCAGGTGTACGGGGCGATCGGCTGCGTCGCGGGCGGCGCCCTGCCGGACCGGCCGGCCAACAACCTCAGTGCCCAGGTGCAGATCGTGCGGGCGGACGGCAGCCACTGCTGGGTCGACGGCAAGAACACCCTGGAGGTCACCAGGACGGACCTGGAGGTCGCCCAGCGCCGCCGCGGCCCGGCCCTGTACGACGCGACGACCTCCGACGGGGTCCCGGTCCGCGTCTACGCCCAGCCCGCCCTGGTGGACCGGCAGCCCGCCGCACTGATCGTGGCGAAGCCCCTGGCCGATGTCGACAAACCCCTGTCCACCCTGGCCTGGATACTGCTCCTGGTCTCCGGCATCGGCGTGGTCGGGGCGGGCGCGGCCGGGCTGTGGGTGGCCCGGACGGGACTGCAGCCCGTCGACGAGCTGACCGGCGCCGTCGAGCACATCGCCCGGACCGAGGACCTGACCGTCCGGATCCCCGACGAGGGCGACGACGAGATCGCCCGCCTGTCGCGGTCCTTCAACTCCATGACGGCCGCCCTCGCCTCCTCCCAGGAGCGGCAGGCCCAGCTGATCGCCGACGCCGGGCACGAGCTGCGCACTCCGCTGACCTCGCTCCGGACGAACATCGAGCTGCTGGCCCGCAGCGAGGACACCGGCCGGGCCATCCCGCCCGAGGACCGCAAGGAGCTGCTGGCCTCCGTCAAGGCGCAGATGACGGAGCTCGCCGCGCTGATCGGGGACCTCCAGGAGCTGTCCCGTCCCGACGCCGTCTCCCCCGGCCCGCTCCAGGTGGTGGCCCTGCACGAGATCGCCGGGGCCGCGCTGTCCCGGGCCCGGCTGCGCGGACCCGAGCTGTCCTTCAGCTCCGACCTGAGGCCCTGGTACGTACGGGGCGAGGCGGCCGCGCTGGAGCGGGCGGTGGTCAACGTCCTGGACAACGCGGTGAAGTTCAGCCCTCCGGGCGGCGCGGTGGAGGTGACGCTGCGGGCGGGCCGGCTGAGCGTACGGGACCACGGTCCGGGCATCCCGGAGGACGACCTCCCGCACGTCTTCGAGCGGTTCTGGCGCTCCCCCTCGGCCCGCGCCCTGCCCGGCAGCGGCCTCGGCCTGTCGATCGTGGCCCGTACGGTGGCGCGCGCGGGCGGGAGCGCCGAACTGCGGGCGGCGTCCGACGGCGGCCAGGGCACGGAGGCGGTGCTCCGCATCCCGGGAGCCCCGTCCCCGCCGCCGCCCGGGCCCTCAGTTGTGCCGGATCAGTGAGGCGACCAGGCCGGAGCGGGTGTTGGGGAAGTCCATGGGGACGATCCCGAGCCCGGTCCGGCCGGCCATCTCCCCGCCGTCGACGAAGGCGTGCACCTGCGGGTTGAGCCGGTCGGAGTTCCAGCGCGGCGGCATGTACGCCGAGGTGCTGGTGTAGTTCACGAAGAGCTTGCCGGGCTGCTGGACGGCCTTGCGGAAGTGGTTCTCGATCTTGCCGCGTTTGGCGAAGGGCTCGGCGTTCCAGTCGTCCTGGATGTCGAAGACGTTGCCGTCGCCGTAGCGCAGGCCGGGCAGTCCGCCGTTGTCGGCGAGCAGGACCACCTTGCCGCGGGCCTGGCCGAGTGTGGGCAGGGTGTCGGCGATCCGGAACAGCGGGCGCCAGCCGCGGTTGTCCAGGTAGTCGTCGAAGACGGCCCGGAAGGTGGCGTCGCTGTCGGTGGAGTACTCCTGCTTGAGCCGCATCAGGACGGTCTCGGAGGGGCGTGCGGCGAGGAAGTTCCAACAGGTGGCGAGCACGTCGCCGAACATCAGGTTCTGGTAGAAGGACCCGTGGTGGATGGCGAACGAGCCGCCCGTCACGCGGCAGCGGACGTCGAGGAAGCGGATGCCGGAGTCGAGCTGTTCGGCGATCGAGGTGTTCTGGCAGGCGACGTAGAGCCCGCCCTGGCGGGCGCCGGAGTCGTGCGTGCCGGGGATGGTCATCCGCTGGAGGGGCGTCGCGTCGCCGAGGCCCGCCATCCAGTCCTGGGTGCCGAGTGCCGTGGCTGCGGCGGGTGGTGTTCCCAGCCCGACGGCAACGCCCGCGGCCAGTGCTCCGACCAGAAACGCCCGCCGGTCCAGTCCCGTGCCCATGCCCATGCCCGCCCCTTTGCCGACCCAGTGGTGGGACCGGATTATGGCGTGCGGAACCAGCCTTTACTACCCGTCGGTAGAGGCGAAGTTCGGAGCAACCCCCCTGCGATTACGTCCAGTTGGGACGGACCTAGCCGTCCAGCAGCTCCGCCATCGCACGAAGCCCCTGCGCGATCGCCCGCCCGTCGGGCGTGTGCTCCGGGTCGGTCAGGTGCTGGACCATCACCCCGGTGAGCAGTGCGAGATGCACCGACCCGAGGGCCCGTACGTCCTCCTCGCCGACCGCGTCCTCGGACACCCCGCGCAGCTGCGCCGCCACCATGCGCCGGGACCGGCGCTGGCCCTCGGCCAGGGTCGCGAGCAGTTCGGGCGAGGACTGCGCGTGCACGAAGGCCTCGATGTTGGCGATCCACAGCCAGCGCATGTCGCCGAAGTCCCGGATCTTGCGGTCCCACGTGTCGGCGTAGCGCTCCGCGGCGGTGTCCCCCTGGCCGGCGAGCCGGCCGGCGCCCGCCGCCCACTCGTCCATCGCGGCGAAGAGCGCCTGGTTGAGCAGCGCCTCCCGCGATCCGAAGTGGTAGCCGATCGCGGCCATGCTGACGTTCGACGCCGTGGCGATGTCGCGCACGGTCGTGCGGAAGTAGCCCTTCTCCTCCAGGCAGCGGCGCGCTCCGGCCAGCAGGTCCTCGCGATTTCCCATGCCGGGATCGTAGCCGCGGAGGTTTTTGGGCAAGCGCCCAAGACATGCGTATTGCGCGCTTGCCCAAATCCTGGCAGGCTGCGGTCATCGGAAGATCGAAGAACGGGAGACCGCCATGCAGCGCCACGAGCTGAAGATCGACGACCGAACCCTCTCCTACCTGGACTTCGGCGGCACCGGCCGCCCGCTGTTCGCCCTGCACGGCGGCCTCTCCGAAGCGGCCTCCTACGCGGACCTGGCCGCCGCGCTGCGCGGCGAGTGGCGGGTCATCGCCCCCGACCAGCGCGGCCACGGCGACTCCGACCGCACCCCCGCGTACGACCGCGCGGGATACGTGGGCGACGCCGTGGCCCTGCTGGAACACCTGGACCTGGGCGGCCCGGTGCCCGTCCTCGGCTTCTCCCTCGGCGGCACCAACGCCTACCACCTGGCCGCCGCCCGCCCCGACCTGGCGTCCGCGCTGATCAACGTCGACTCCCCCGTGGAGGTCGTCCGCAGGGACGGCCCGGACTTCTGGGCCTTCCTCCACCACCTCCCGTACACCGCGCCGACCCGCGAGGAGCTCATCACCGCCCTCGGCCCGATGGGCCCGACCTACGCCCCCGCCCTGCGCCCCGAGGGCAGCGGCTGGCGGCTGCCGTTCCACCCGCAGGACACCCTGGCCACCCTGGCGGGCGCGTACGGCGACCGCTGGGACGTCTGGCTCGCCAGCGACTGCCCGGCACTGCTGATCCACGGCCTGCGCAGCGAGGCCCTCTCGCAGGAGCAGGCCGACGCGATGGTCTCCCGGCGGCCCGGGACCTCGTACGCCGCCCTGGACACCGAGCACTTCGTGCCCTTCCAGGACCCGGAGGGCTTCGCGAAGGCCGTCCGCGCCTTCCTCGCGACCCTCTGAAGACCTCCGCACACGCCGGAGGGGCGGCGGGCCGTCGGGCCCACCGCCCCTCCGGGCGTGCTGTACGCGGGTGTTGCCGGTGCTACTTGATGACCGTGATCCGGTCCGCCGCCGGCGGGACGATCGGGTTCGCCGCCGTCGACTTGCCCAGGTAGGCGTTGAAGCAGTCCAGGTCGGGCGCGCCGACCAGCTTGTTCTTGTGCTCCTTCAGGACGGTGAAGCCGTCACCGCCGCCCGCGAGGAACTCGTTCATCGCGACCCGGTAGGTCTTGGCGGGGTCGATCGCCGCGCCGTTCAGCTTCACCGAGTCCACGACGATGCGGTCCGCACCGGTCTTGGTCATGTCCAGGGTGTACGTGAAGCCCTTCGACACCTGGAGGATCTTCGGGTTCACCCCGTTGACCGGGCCGCTGACCTGCTGCTGCAGGGCGGTGATCAGCTGCGCGCCGGTCAGGTCCACGATGTTCATCATGTTGTTGAACGGCTGGACCGTGTACGACTCGCCGTACGTCACGACACCGTCGCCCTCGGCCCCGGAAGCCTTGTAGGCGAGGTCGGCACGGATGCCGCCCGGGTTCATGATGGCCAGCTGCGCGCCGCCCTTGTCGGCCGGGGCGAGCGCCTCGAGCTGCGCGTCGGCGATCAGGTCGCCGAGCGGCTTCTCCGGCGCCTCGGAGCCGCGGCCCGCGATGTCGGCGGAGATGAAGCCCTGCGGGCGGTTCGCGATCGGGGCGGCGAGGGTGTTCCAGCGCTGGATCAGCTCGGTCATGTCCCCGGCCTTGGCCAGATCACGGGTGACGACCTTGTTGACCGGCTTGGGCGAGCTGACCGGCGTACGGACGATGTCCTTGGTCTGCCGGTCGTAGGTCAGCGTGGTGTCCGTGAACAGCCGGCCGTAGGAGGCGGCCGAGGTCACCATGCGCGGGTTGCCCGCCGGGTCGGGGATGTTGCACGCGTACGCCTGGTGCGTGTGGCCGGTGACCAGCGCGTCGACCTTGGGGTCCAGGCTCTTGGCGATGTCCACGATCGGACCGGAGATGCCGGCGCCGGCGCCCGGGACGTCGCAGTCGTAGTTGTACGCGCCGCTCGCGGGCAGACCGCCCTCGTGGATCAGCGCGACGATCGACTTCACGCCCTGCTTGTTCAGCTCGGCGGCGTACTTGTTGATCGTCTCGATCTCGTCGTTGAACTTCAGGCCCTTGACGCCCTCGGCGGTGACGACGTCCGGAGTGCCCTCCAGGGTGACGCCGATGAAGCCGATCTTCACGTCCCCCTTCTTCCAGATGAAGGTGGGGTTCATCATCGGACGCTTGGTCTTCTCGTCCGTGACGTTGGCGGCGAGGAACTTGAACTCGGAGCCCGCGAACTCCTTGCCCTCCTCGTAGCAGCCCTCGACCGGGTGGCAGCCGCCGTACGCCATGCGGCGCAGCTCGGCCCTGCCCTCGTCGAACTCGTGGTTGCCGACGCTGGTGACGTCCAGGTCGAGCTTGTTCAGCGCCTCGATGCTCGGCTCGTCGTGGAAGAGCCCGGACAGCATCGGGCTGCCGCCGATCATGTCGCCGGCGGCGGCGGTGACGGAGTACTCGTGGCCCTTGCGGGCTTCGCGCAGGGCGGTCGCGAGGTACTCGACCCCGCCCGCGGGTATGGCTTTGGTGGTGCCGTCGGCCTGACGTTCGGTCACATTGCCGGAGGAGCCCTGCGGGGGCTCCAGCGTGCCGTGGAAGTCGTTGAACGACAGCATCTGCACGTCGACGGTCCGGCTCTTGGCGGCACCGCCACCACTCGCGGCCCCGGCCGGCAGAGCGGCGGCGACCATCGCCCCGGCCCCCGCCGTGATGGCCAGAGCGGTGAGGGTCAACCGGCGGGTGCGGCGGTGCCGTTGTGGCGTCGCTGACATTTAGTCCCCTTTGTGGACAGCGAGACAAACTTGGGAGGTCCGCCGCAGCCTATGGTCAACGCGCGTAGCACGACAGGGGGTATCGGGTATCGAGGTGGTTACGCGCAGAAGACGGACCTCTGCCCGGGGCCGCACCCGCCCCGGCGCCCGCCGCGGTCGTAGGCTCAAGGCATGACTGACGCAGCAGCGGCCCTGGAGCCGGGACGGCAGATCGAGACCCTCGACGAGCTGACGGAGGAACAGGCCGAAACCGTACTCGCCCTCATCGAAGACGCCGCACGCACCGACGGCACCACCGCCGTGTCCGAACAGGGCCGCCTCCAGCTGCGCGGCGGGCCGCGCGCGGGCATCCGGCACTTCCTGCTCACCGAGGGCGGCCGGCTCGCCGGATACGGGCAACTGGAGGACACCGACCCGGTGGAGGCCCCGGCCGCCGAGCTCGTCGTCCACCCGGCGCTGCGCGGCCGCGGCCACGGGCGGGCCCTGGGCACGGCCCTGCTGGCCGCCTCCGGCAAGCGGATCCGGGTGTGGGCGCACGGCGGAAAGTCGGCCGCCCGGCACCTCGCCCAGGTGCTCGGCCTGACCCTCTTCCGCGAGCTGCGCCAGCTGCGCCGGCCGCTCGGCGCGGACGCCGACCCGCTGCCGGAGCCGGTGCTGCCGGCGGGTGTGACCGTACGGACCTTCGTGCCCGGCACCGACGACGCGGCCTGGCTCGCGGCGAACGCGGCCGCCTTCGCCCACCACCCCGAGCAGGGCGCGCTGACCCAGCGTGACCTGAACGACCGGATCGCGCAGCCCTGGTTCGACCCGGAGGGCTTCTTCCTCGCCGAGCGCGCCGGAGAACTGGTCGGCTTCCACTGGACGAAGATCCACCGGGCCGAGCAGCTGGGCGAGGTCTACGTGCTCGGCGTCCGCCCCGGCGCCCAGGGCGGCGGCCTCGGGAAGGCCCTGACGACGATCGGCCTGCGCCACCTCGCCGCGGCGGGCCTGCCGACGGCCATGCTCTACGTGGACGCCGACAACCCGGCGGCCCTGGCCGTCTACGAGGGCATGGGCTTCACGACCCACGAGGTGGACCTGATGTACCGCACGGAGAGCTGACAGGGCCGGAGGCCGGCCGGCGCAGTGCCGAACCCAGCCCCGCCGGCGATCGGGGCGCGGGGTCCGGGGCGGAGCCCGGCAGCGGACCCGCACCCGGGCCCGGATCCGGACCGGCACCCCGGCGGAGCCGGGAAGCCACACGCCATTAACCGGGCATTCAGACGCGCTTGCGACTCTCCCCGCATGCACCCCCGACTCCGACTGACGGCCGACACTTCCGACGCGCCTGTCCTCCCGCTCGCGCGGAAGAATGGAGTCATGAGCCACAAGCCCAGCGCAGGCCCCACCGAGGTCCCCGCCCAGCACCCGTCCCACACGTCCGCCGCCCCCGCGGGAACGCCGGGCAACATGGCCGTCACGGGCGCCCACGCGCGCATAGGCTCCATCAGCGCGCACCGCCCGCACGTCGACCTCGAGCCCGATCTCGACGCCGACCTGGACGCCTACGACGACAAGGACGGCGGCGAGCTGCCGCCCGGCCGGTTCCTCGACCGGGAGCGCAGCTGGCTCGCCTTCAACGAGCGGGTGCTGGAGCTCGCCGAGGATCCGACGACGCCCCTGCTGGAGCGCGCCAACTTCCTGGCGATCTTCGCGAGCAACCTCGACGAGTTCTTCATGGTCCGCGTGGCCGGCCTCAAGCGCCGCATCGCGACCGGCGTCGCCACCCGTTCGGCCTCAGGACTGCAGCCCCGCGAGGTGCTGGACCTCATCTGGACCCGCTCGCGCGAGCTCATGGCCCGGCACGCCGCCTGCTTCCAGCAGGACATCTCCCCGGCCCTGGCCGAGCAGGGCGTCCACCTCATCCGCTGGCCGGACCTCACGGAGAAGGAGCAGGCGCGCCTCTTCACCCTGTTCCGCAACCAGATCTTCCCGGTGCTGACCCCGCTGGCGGTCGACCCCGCGCACCCGTTCCCGTACATCTCGGGCCTCTCGCTGAACCTGGCCGTGGTCGTGCGCAACCCGGTCAGCGGCCACCGCCACTTCGCCCGGGTCAAGGTCCCGCCGCTCCTCTCCCGCTTCCTGGAGGCCTCCCCGCAGCGCTACGTCCCGCTGGAGGACGTCATCGCCGCGCATCTGGAGGAGCTGTTCCCCGGCATGGAGGTGCTCGCGCACCACATGTTCCGCGTGACCCGCAACGAGGACCTCGAGGTGGAGGAGGACGACGCCGAGAACCTCCTCCAGGCCCTGGAGAAGGAGCTCATGCGGCGCCGCTTCGGCCCGCCGGTGCGCCTGGAGGTCGAGGAGTCCATCGACCCGGGCGTACTGGACCTGCTGGTGCAGGAGCTGAAGGTCAACGCCTCCGAGGTGTACCCGCTGCCCGGCCCGCTGGACCTGACGGCCCTCTTCGGGATCGCCTCGCTGGACCGGCCCGAGCTGAAGTACCCGAAGTTCGTCGCCGGCACCCACCGGGACCTGGCCGAGGTCGAGTCCGCCTCCGCGCCGGACATCTTCGCCGCGCTGCGCGAGCGGGACGTGCTGCTGCACCACCCGTACGACTCCTTCTCCACCTCGGTGCAGGCCTTCCTGGAGCAGGCCGCCGCCGATCGGGACGTGCTCGCGATCAAGCAGACGCTGTACCGCACCTCCGGCGACTCGCCGATCGTGGACGCCCTGATCGACGCCGCCGAGGCCGGCAAGCAGGTCCTCGTACTCGTCGAGATCAAGGCCCGCTTCGACGAGCAGGCCAACATCAAGTGGGCGCGCAAGCTGGAGGAGTCCGGCTGCCACGTCGTCTACGGCCTCGTCGGCCTCAAGACCCACTGCAAGCTGTCCCTCGTCGTCCGCCAGGAGGGCGACCAGCTGCGCCGCTACTCGCACGTGGGCACCGGCAACTACCACCCCAAGACGGCCCGGCTGTACGAGGACCTCGGCCTGCTCACCGCCGACCCGCAGGTCGGCGCGGACCTCTCCGACCTCTTCAACCGGCTGTCCGGCTACTCGCGCCGCGAGACCTACCGCCGGCTGATGGTGGCGCCCCGCTCGCTGCGCGACGGGCTGATAGCCCGGATCGACAAGGAGGCCGCCCACCACCGGGCCGGCCGCCCCGCGTACGTGCGCCTGAAGATGAACTCGATCGTCGACGAGGCCCTCATCGACTCGCTCTACCGGGCCTCCCAGGCCGGAGTGCCCGTCGACATCTGGGTGCGCGGCATCTGCGCGGTGCGCCCCGGAGTACCCGGGCTCTCGGAGAACATCCGGGTCCGCTCGATCCTCGGCCGCTTCCTGGAGCACTCCCGGGTCTTCGCCTTCGGCAACGGCGGCGAACCCGAGGTGTGGATCGGCAGCGCCGACATGATGCACCGCAATCTCGACCGCCGTATCGAGGCACTGGTCAGGGTCGCCGACCCGGCCCACCGCGCGGCCCTGGACCGGATGCTGGAAACCGGGATGTCCGACGTCACCTCCTCCTGGCACCTGGGCCCGGACGGCGAATGGACCCGGCACAGCACGGACGCGGAAGGCCAGCCGCTGCGGCACGTACAGGAGATGCTCATAGACGCCCGGAGGCGCCGGCGTGGCTCAGCCAAACCATGACCCGATGGCAATGACGGGATGCGCGGGTGACGTGCTCGGCGCGTACCTGCGCACCCAGGCCACCGCCTTCCTGCGCGGGCTGCGCCTGCACGAGGAGGGGGGGTCCCCCCGGACGGGGGTGCCCCCGGCGGCAGCCGGGGGAGAGTCCGGGGGCGGGGCCGACGCCTCGGAACGAAGCGATGCGGCGCGCAGCCTGCGGGGGGCCGCGCGCCGGATCAGCGGATCCCTGGCCACCTTCCGGGTGGTGACCGAGTCGTCCTGGGCGGACGGGCTGCGCACCGAGCTGGTGTGGCTGTCCTCGACCCTGGCCGACGAGCACGCGTACGCCGCCCGGCTGGCGCGGCTGATGGACGCCCTGCACCGGCTGTCGGGCACGGCCGAGCTCCCGGCGCCGCGGGGTACCGCCGGTGCGCTCACGGTGGGCTCGGCGCGCGCGGGCGCGCTGCTGGAGCGCCAGCTCACCCTGGCCCGTACGCGCGCCCACTCGGCGACCCTCCAGGCCCTCGGCTCCGCCCGTTTCCACGCGGTGGCGGACGCGGTGGCGGTGCTGGCCTCGGAGGTCCCGCTGGATCCGATCGCGGCCCGGGGCCGCATCGAGGACGTCCTGGTGCCGCTGGCCGCGGTGGCCGAAACCCGACTGTCCGCGGCGGTCGCGGCGCTGCCGTCGCCCGAGGACACCCACCCGTACGACGCGGACTGCGACGGGCCCTGGCACGAGGTACGCCGCCTGCTGCGGGTCCACCGGTACGCGCGGGAGGCGCTGGGCGAGGACGTGACGCGCGCGGCCGCCGCGGGCGAGGCCCTGGAGCGCCACCGCGACGCGTCGGAGGCGGCGGCGGCCTCGGCGACGGCGGCCCGTACCCCGCGGATCGCCCCGGCGACGGCCTACGCCCTGGGAATCCTGCACGCGGACCAGCGCCACGCGGTGGAGTCCGCCCGTTTCGACTTCCGGCAGATCTGGGTCCCGGCCCCGGTGGACGCTGCCGCGGGCGTTCCCGTGGACGCTCCCGCGGGCGCCCGCGGCCACGCCGAGATAACGGCCGGGTAACGGAGGCTTACGGCCGTGGGCGACCGCTCCGGTTCGCACCGGGTCGTCCGCCACGGTTCACCGTCCGTTCACTCGGGCCGGTCGGCCGCTTCACCTGATCTGACTAATTTCGGCTGTGCACGGTGCGAGCCGCCCGGCGTACGAGCGACTCGGCCGTGCAAAAGACGTAGTCCTCTTCGCACGCCGCCCCGATACAGAAAGCGGCCGGCGGCTTCTGGAAGGAACACCCGAAAGTGAAGCTTCAGCGCAAGAGCATGCTTCGTGCCTCCGCCCTCGGGGCGCTCGTCGTGTCCGGCGCCCTGGTCCTCACGGCGTGCGGCTCGGACGACAACACGAAGACCGCGGACGGCACGGCGAAGCCGTCCGCCGCCGCGGGCGACATCAAGTGCGACGACGCCAAGGGCAAGCTCCTGGCCTCGGGCTCTTCCGCGCAGAAGAACGCGGTCGAGCTGTGGGTGAAGAACTACATGGCCGCCTGCCCCGGCGTCGAGGTGAACTACAAGTCGTCCTCCTCCGGTGAGGGCATCGTCGCCTTCAACCAGGGCACCGTCGGTTTCGCCGGCTCCGACTCGGCGCTGAAGCCGGAGCAGGTCGAGGAATCGAAGAAGATCTGCACCGGCGGCCAGGGCATCAACCTGCCGATGGTCGGCGGCCCCGTCGCCCTCGGCTTCAACATCGCCGGCGTGGAGAAGCTGAACCTCGACGCCGCCACGATCGCCAACATCTTCAACGACAAGATCAAGAAGTGGGACGACGAGGCGATCAAGAAGCTGAACCCCGGCGTCACGCTTCCCTCCACCGCGATCCAGGCCTTCCACCGCTCTGACGACTCCGGCACCACGGAGAACGTCACCAAGTACCTCAAGGCCGCCGCCCCCGACGCGTGGCCGCACGAGGCCGCGAAGAAGTGGGCCGCCCCGGGCGGCCAGGCCGCGTCCGGCTCCGCCGGTGTCGCCGCCCAGGTCAAGCAGGTCGACGGCTCGATCGGTTACTTCGAGCTCTCCTTCGCCAGCTCGCAGGGCATCAAGACGGTCGACCTGAACACGGGCGCCGCCGCCCCGGTCAAGGCCACCGGCGAGAACGCCTCCAAGGCCATCGCCGCCGCCAAGATCGCCGGCACCGGCTCCGACCTGGCGCTGAAGCTCGACTACACCACCAAGGCCGAGGGCGCCTACCCGCTCGTCCTGGTGACGTACGAGATCGTCTGCGACAAGGGCAACAAGGCGGAGACCCTGCCGACCGTCAAGTCCTTCCTGAACTACACCGCCTCGGACGCGGGCCAGAAGGTGCTCCTCGAGAACGGCTACGCGCCGATCCCGGCCGAGATCAACACCAAGGTCCGCGAGGCCATCTCCAAGCTCGGCTGATTCCTGACCCTCCCGGTGCCGGGCGGATCCTGTCCGATCCGCCCGGCGCCCGAGGACCCTCCCCCTCCACCCGGGGGAATCCGGTGCACCGCCGCCAGGGGGCCTGCCCCCCACACAGACCGGAAAGACCATGGCTTCCACCACACCCACCCAGATAGACGCGGCTCCGCCCGTCTCCAGGAGCAAGGGATCCACCGGCCGCGCCGGTGACAAGATCTTCGCCGGGCTCTCCAAGGGCTCCGGCATCCTGCTTCTGGTGATCATGGCGTCGATCGCCGCCTTCCTCACCTACCGCGCCACGATCGCCCTGTCGGAGAACGAGGGGAACTTCCTCACCACCTTCGACTGGAACGCGTCGGCCAACCCGCCCGTCTTCGGCATCGCCGTCCTGCTCTTCGGCACCGTCGTCAGCTCGATCATCGCGATGGCCATCGCGGTTCCGATCGCTGTCGGCATCGCCCTGTTCATCTCGCACTACGCGCCGCGCAAGCTGGCCGCCCCCCTCGCCTACGTGGTCGACCTGCTGGCCGCCGTGCCGTCGATCATCTACGGCATCTGGGGTGCGCTCTTCCTCGTCCCGCAGCTGGCAGGCCTGAACCTGTGGCTCGACGAGTACCTCGGCTGGACCTACGTCTTCGACAAGACCCAGATCGGCGTGGCCCGCTCGCTCTTCACCGTCGGCATCCTGCTCGCGATCATGATCCTGCCGATCGTGACCAGCGTCAGCCGTGAGGTCTTCCTCCAGGTCCCGCGCATGAACGAGGAGGCCGCCCTGGCCCTCGGCGCGACCCGCTGGGAGGTCATCCGGATGTCCGTGCTGCCCTTCGGCCGCTCCGGTGTCATCTCCGCCTCGATGCTCGGCCTCGGCCGCGCGCTCGGCGAGACCATGGCCGTCGCGACCGTCCTCTCCCCGAGCTTCCTGATCTCGTTCCACGTCCTCAACCCGGGCGGCGGCACCTTCGCGCAGAACATCGCGGCGAAGTTCGACGAGGCCAACGAGTTCGGCCGGGACGCGCTGATCGCCTCCGGTCTGGTCCTCTTCCTGCTCACCCTGCTGGTCAACGGCGCAGCTCGCCTGATCATCGCTCGTCGCAAGGACTTCTCGGGGGCGAACGCCTGATGAGCCACGCACTCCAGGACCAGCGGCCCGTCCGGGCCCCGAAGTCCGCCGCCCCCAGCAGCCTCACCCGAGGCGGCCTGCCCCGCTGGGCCCCGGCCGGCATCGCGGTCCTCTCGCTCGCCCTCGGCAGCGGCATCGGCCTCGTCTTCGACCTGCACAGCAAGGTCCAGTGGGGTCTGATCGCGGCCCTGCTCTTCGTCGCCATCACGTACACCGCCAGCGCGGTCATCGAGAACCGCCGCCAGGCCAAGGACCGCGTCGCGACCTCCGTCGTGTGGGTCTGCTTCATCCTCGCGGTCGTCCCGCTGCTGTCCCTGATGTGGACCACGATCAGCCGCGGCGTGAAGCTCCTCGACGGCAGCTTCCTGAGCCACTCGATGAACGGCGTCACCAGCTTCGACCAGGGCGGCGGCGTCTACCACGCCCTGCTCGGCACCATCGAGCAGGTCGCCCTCGCCACCTTGATCGCCGCGCCCATCGGCCTGCTGACCGCCGTCTACCTGGTCGAGTACGGCAAGGGCTCGCTCGCCAAGGCCGTGACGTTCTTCGTCGACGTCATGACCGGCATCCCCTCCATCGTCGCGGGTCTGTTCATCCTGACGACCTGGAACCTGATGCTCGGCTTCGGCCCCTCCGGCTTCGCCGGCGCCATGGCCCTGTCGATCCTGATGATGCCCGTCGTGGTCCGCTCCACCGAGGAGATGCTCAAGCTCGTCCCGAACGAGCTGCGCGAGGCCGCCCTCGCCCTCGGTGTGCCGAAGTGGCGCATGATCCTCAAGGTCGTGCTCCCCACCGCCATCGGCGGCATCTCCACCGGTGTCATGCTGGCAGTGGCCCGTATCGCCGGCGAGACCGCGCCGATCATGCTGCTGGTCTTCGGCTCCCAGCTCATCAACGGCAACCCCTTCGAAGGCGCCCAGTCCTCGCTCCCCCTCTACATCTGGGAGCAGTACAAGGTCGGCAGTGAAGCCTCCTACGACCGGGCATGGGCCGCAGCGCTCGTCCTGATCGCCTTCGTCATGATCCTCAATCTGGTGGCCCGCGGCATCGCCCGCTGGAAGGCCCCGAAGACCGGTCGCTGACGCGACCACATGAAAGCGAAGTGACCCCCATGGCGAAGCGAATCGACGTCAGCGGACTGTCCGCCTTCTACGGCACCCACAAGGCCATCGACGACATCTCGATGACCGTGGAGCCCCGCTCCGTGACCGCCTTCATCGGCCCGTCCGGCTGCGGCAAGTCCACCTTCCTGCGCACCCTGAACCGCATGCACGAGGTCACCCCCGGTGGCCGCGTCGAGGGCAAGGTGCTGCTGGACGACGAGAACCTGTACGGCGCCGGCGTGGACCCCGTCGCGGTCCGCCGCACGGTCGGCATGGTCTTCCAGCGTCCGAACCCCTTCCCCACCATGTCGATCTTCGACAACGTGGCAGCGGGCCTGCGCCTGAACGGCTCCTTCAAGAAGTCCGAGCTCGCGGAGATCGTGGAGAAGTCCCTCCAGGGCGCCAACCTCTGGAACGAGGTCAAGGACCGCCTGAACAAGCCGGGCTCCGGCCTCTCCGGCGGCCAGCAGCAGCGCCTGTGCATCGCCCGCGCCATCGCGGTCGAGCCGCAGGTCCTGCTGATGGACGAGCCCTGCTCGGCCCTCGACCCGATCTCCACCCTCGCCATCGAGGACCTGATCGGCGAGCTGAAGGAGCGCTTCACGATCGTCATCGTGACGCACAACATGCAGCAGGCCGCCCGCGTCTCGGACCGCACCGCCTTCTTCAACCTCTCGGCGGTCGGCCAGCCCGGCAAGCTCATCGAGATCGACGACACGGACCGGATCTTCTCGAACCCGTCCGTGCAGGCGACCGAGGACTACATCTCCGGCCGCTTCGGCTAAACCGCGAGATGTCACAGGCGTCCTGCGGTGCTGCATGGCGGTGCCACCGCAAGGCGAAAGAAAGAAAAGGGCCGGCTCCCCCTGGGTGGGGGGAGCCGGCCCGCTTTCGTTCTGCCCTGCCTGCCTCGTCGCTAGACGAAGGCCAGGTTCACGATCCAGAAGCTGACCGCCGCGACCAGGGCCGCGGCCGGCATCGTGATGAACCAGCCCAGGATGATGTTCTTGGCGACGCCCCAGCGCACCGCGTTCACCCGCTTGGTCGCACCCACCCCCATGATCGCCGAGGTGATCACGTGGGTGGTGGAGATCGGCGCGTGGAAGAGGAACGCCGAGCCGAACATGATCGAGGCACCGGTGGTCTCGGCCGCGAAGCCCTGCGGCGGGTCCAGCTCGATGATCTTGCGGCCGAGCGTGCGCATGATGCGCCAGCCGCCCGCGTACGTACCCAGCGACAGCATCACGGCGCACGCGACCTTGACCCAGATCGGGATCGCGGCGTCGGCCGCCTGCACATCGGCGATGACCAGCGCCATCACCACGATGCCCATCGTCTTCTGGGCGTCCTGGAGGCCGTGGCCCAGCGCCATGGCCGCCGCCGAGACCGTCTGCGCGATACGGAAGCCGCGCTTGGCCTTGTGCGGGTTGGCCCGGCGGAAGATCCACAGGATGACCACCATCACCAGGTAGCCGGCCACCAGGCCGACGACCGGGGAGACGAACATCGGGATGACGACCTTGTCGACCACGCCGTCCCACAGCACGCCGATGCCCCCGGCCAGCGCCGCGCCCACCATGCCGCCGAACAGCGCGTGCGAGGAGGAGGAGGGCAGGCCGAAGTACCAGGTGATCAGGTTCCAGACGATCGCGCCGACCAGCGCCGCGAACAGGATCCACATCCCCCGGTTGCCGTGGGGCGTCTCGATCAGGCCCTTGCTGACCGTCTTGGCGACCCCGCTGCCCAGAAAGGCCCCGGCGAGGTTCATCACGGCGGCCATCGCCAGCGCCGCGCGCGGGGTCAGCGCCCGCGTCGAGACGGAGGTAGCGATCGCGTTCGCGGAGTCGTGAAAACCATTCGTATACGTAAAGCCGAGCGCGACACCGATGGTCACGACCAGAGCGAAGGTGTCCACGAGGTTCAGGACTCCTTGACCGCGATGGTCTCCACCGTGTTCGCAACGTGCTCGAACGCGTCGGCCGCCTCTTCGAGCACGTCGACGATCTGCTTGAGCTTCAGCACCTCGATGGCGTCGTACTTGCCGTTGAAGAGCTGGGCGAGCAGCTTGCGGTGGATCTGGTCGGCCTGGTTCTCGAGGCGGTTGACCTCGATCCAGTACTCGGTGAGGTTGTCCATCGTCCGCAGGTGCGGCATGGCCTCGGCGGTCAGCTCGGCCGCGCGCGCCAGCACCTCGATCTGCTGCTCGACGCCCTTGGGCAGCTCCTCCACGTTGTAGAGGACGACCAGGTCGACCGCCTCCTCCATGAAGTCCATGATGTCGTCGAGCGAGGAGGCGAGGTTGTAGATGTCCTCGCGGTCGAACGGCGTGATGAAGGAGGAGTTCAGCTGGTGGAAGATCGCGTGGGTCGCGTCGTCTCCCGCGTGCTCCGCAGCCCGCATCCGCTCCGCGATCTCGGCCCGGGCGGAGGAGTCCGCTCCGAGCAGTTCCATCAGGAGCTTGGAGCCCGTGACGATGTTGTCCGCGGATGCGGCGAACATGTCGTAGAAGCTCGTCTCCCTGGGGGTCAGACGAAATCGCACGTGAGGTCCTCGGGGTGCATTGGATTCGGTCAGGCTGATGCTAGGCGCATCCCCCGGCCACGGCTAACCGGCGGTTCCCCAGTGTCCTCCATCAGGCAGAGTGAGGATGAACGACCCCTGCCGGTGCGGCCAGGGCCCAGTACCCTATACCCATGAGGGGTATGCACCCCTCGCTCCGGACCACGGGAGGACGCATGACGACCATCGAGGCGGAGGGCTCCCGCGACGGCGGCGCCGTCCACGGCTACCACCACCAGAAGGACGAGCACCTCAAGCGGCTGCGCCGGATCGAGGGCCAGATCCGCGGCCTCCAGCGGCTCGTCGACGAGGACGTCTACTGCATCGACATACTCACGCAGGTCTCGGCGAGCACGAAGGCGCTCCAGTCCTTCGCGCTCCAGCTGCTGGAGGAGCACCTGCGCCACTGCGTCGCGGACGCGGCCGTGAAGGGCGGCACGGAGATCGACGCGAAGGTCGAGGAGGCCACCAAGGCCATCGCCCGCCTCCTGCGCACCTGAACCCGCACCGGTCCCAGACACGGCGGTCAGCCGGACCAGATGCCCATCAGCACCTCGTCGATCCGGTCCTGGCTCAGCCGCTCCTCGGCAGCGGCCGAGGCCGCGATGATCAGCTCACCGCACAGCTCGATCTCGGCGAGCGCCACATGATCCTGCACCGTCGTACCGCCTGCGGGAGTCACGCGTGTCACCTCAATCTGCCGTCTTCGGTCGTCGGCGCTCGACTTCTCAGCGTAGGGAGGGCAGGGCGCGCGGCGCATGACACGGATGGACCATTTCCAGCTCCCCATCCACCGGGACCGATGGCCGCCACGGCCCCGACCGCACCGCTAATCGGCGATCTTCCCGGCGTAAATGTCCCCGCTTGCGGGCAATACGACGGTCACCGGCGTCCCGAACCCGTACAGCAGCGTGGTCGACGAGACATCGATCACGCCATTGTTGACGTACGTGAAACGGTGGCGGACCTTCCGCAGCCGCCCCTCCTCGTCCAGGTACGCGTCGAACGGCACGGTGTCCGTGCTGAACCCTTTCGCCGCCGCCTCCAGCGCCCCTCGCGCCTCCGCCGACGCACTCCTCGCGGCCCGCCCGATGTCGGTGGTCCCCCGGTAGTGCCGCACCTTCGTACCGGCCACCTCGGTCTCCCCGACGTACGTCGCCTCCTGCACGCCCCGCAGCAGCTCGGCCGCGACCAGCGGATCGGTGGCCCCGCCCGTGACCAGGTTCCCGTCGGCGAGGGTCGTCGTGTCGACACGGACCCACTTGTCGTCGGGGACGCCCGCGCCCCGGTTCTTCATGTAGAGCGCGCCCGGCACCAGCAGTTCGGTGATGGGCCGGTGCTCGGCCTTGCCCTTCACGTCGGCCGGGAGCATGACCAGCAGCTGGCCCATCCGCTTCTTGAAGTCGACCCCGCCCTCGCCGCGGATCGTGACCCGGGTCCCGCCGGTGGCCATCTCCATGGCCGTACGGGCCCGGGCGCTGCCCGTCCTCGTCAGCGCGTCGGCGGCCCCGCGGACCACCGCCGCCGCGTCCGCGGGGGGCCGGTCGTCGCTGCCGGCGCCCGCGCACCCGCCCATCGCCGTGACCGCCAGGGCGACGCCGAGGGCACACACCGCCTCACCCGCACGCTCGCGCCGCCGCCTGTGCTGGTGCACCACCATCGCCTGCCAACCCCCAACGCATGACCGCTGTTTGCCCGAGGCCCCCACCCGCTCCGGTTAACGAGGTCAGGGGTTTCCCGTCACGGCCCGCTGTACTCCGCCCCCCGGCGGCGACCCAGGTACCGTGGAGACGTGGAACCGCACACCAAGGCGCCCCTCGCCCTTCCGCTTCCCTCCTCCCCTCCGCTCCCCTCCGCCGTGCCGCACCAGCCGCACCAGCCGCACCAGCCGCAGCCGCCCACCACCGGGCACGCCACCTCCACCGCCGACCGCGGATCGTTCTGCCTTGCCGTCTGCAGCTGCGGCTGGAAGGGCCCGGCGCGCCGCTCCCGCGACCTGGCCCGCAAGGACGCCGCCCAACACGCCGCGGGGTAGCCGGGATACCGCGGGAACGGCCGCGGGTAGCCCGTTCGGACGGCCCGGCTGGCCGGGGCGCGCGGGAGCGGATGCCCTGGACTCATGCCAGGACCCGCAGCCCGCGTCGCGGCCCTTCTCTGGGCCCTGCTCCTCTCGCTGACCCCGGCCGCCGCGGCCTGGGCCCGGCCGGTCGGCTCGGCGGACGGCCCGGCCGACGTGGCCCTGGCCATCGGGCTCACCAGCGCCGCGGCCGCAGCCACCGGGGTGTGGCTGCGCTCCCGCTACCGCCGCGACGCCGAGGCCGACGGCGGCGACCGGTGACGCCCCGGGCCCGCCCGGCGGCGGTGCGCTTGTGCTTCGGCGCGGCGGGACTGTGCCTGGTGGCGGCCCTGCTGCTCGCCGTATGGGACTCGTACGGGGCGTGACCTCGCCCTCGTCCCTGCCTAGGCGGCGAGGTCGCTCTCGTGCGGGCGCTGGCCGGCCGGCGGGGTCTGGGTCTGCGTCAGGCCGACCGGCCGGGGCAGCAGCCCGCCCTTCGCCCGTACGAGGCGCCCCAGGCGCGGGGAGCCGGCCACCGCACGCACCACCGGGGTCAGCAGCGCCATCGCGAGCGGCGCGAGCACCAGGACGACGGCGGTGCCGAGCGCGAACCCGCCGATCACGTCCGTGGGGTAGTGGACGCCCGCGTACACGCGGCAGACGCCCTCGGCGACGGCCAGCGCGATCCCGATGAGCCCGATCCTGCGGTGGGCGACGAACAGGCCCACGCCCAGGGCCATCGCGAGGGTGGCGTGGCCGCTGACGAAGGAGTAGTCGGCGCCCGCGAGCTCGGCTCCGAACCCCGTCCCGGGGGCCGTGTCGAGCACCTGGAGCCCTTCGTTCTCCCGGAACGGCCGCGGCCGTCCCACGAATTCACGCAGCGGCGCGTTCACGAGCAGCGCCAGCCCGGCGGCCAGCGGGGCCCACACCAGGGCCGCGAAGGACTCGACGGCCGTGCTCTCGTCCTGGCGGCGGGCACCGCGCCAGCACCACAGGACCAGCAGCACCAGGGCCAGCGGGATCCCGTACTCACCGACCAGGCCGACCGACCGGTCCACCCAGTCCGGCGCGCGCAGGGCTAGTCCGTTGATCTCGTACAGCAGGCTGACATCCACATTCGGCCCACCGGTCGTGAGTCCAGCCATGGTGATGCGGCCCCTTGCCCTTGCCGTGGTTCCCCTGCGGGCGCACGCCGGTGTGCGCCCCTTCGCCCCCCGCTTGATCAACCCCCGTGTCCATGGAACGCCCGTTCTGGCAACTACGTTCCACTCTCCACCGAATGATCACTCCAACGTTATCGAAGAGAGACTCATCGTCGCAGCTCAGGGCCTTGGCTTAACGGAGCGTGGCTAGGGCGACTTGCTCGCTCCGGCACGGTCCGGAAGGGCCTCCGCACCGTCCTTCGTCACGCGCGTCGCGCCGAAGTAGTCGGGCGTGTCGATCTTGTCGAAGCGGATCACGGCTCCGGTGTACGGGGCGTTGATCATGTAGCCGCCGCCCACGTAGAGCCCGACGTGCCGAATCTCCCGGGAATTCGTCAGATCATCGGAGAAGAACACGAGGTCACCGGGCAGCAGTTGGTCACGAGAGGGATGCGGACCGGCGTTGTACTGGTCGTTCGCCACGCGCGGCAGCTCGATCCCCACCGTCTCGTACGCGGCCTTGGTCAGCCCCGAACAGTCGAACCGCCCGCCCTGGTCGGGCGTTCCGTTGCCGCCCCACAGGTACGGCGTGCCAAGCTGCTTCTGCGCGAAGTAGATGGCCCCGGCGGCCTGTTGCGAAGGCGCGACGCGCCCGACCGGCCGGGCGAAGCTCTTCGCGAGGGTCGTGATCGTCTTCACGTAGCCCTGGGTCTCCTTGTACGGCGGCACGCCCCTGTACTTGATGACCGCGTAGGCCCCCGCGTTGTAGGCGGCCAGCATGTTCGACGTCGCGTCACCGGGCACGCCCGCCACGTCCTTGGCCAGCTCGCAGTCGTACGAGGCCGCCGAGGGGATCGCGTCGCTCGGGTCCCAGATGTCGCGGTCCCCGTCCCCGTCACCGTCGATGCCGTGGCCCGCCCACGTCCCCGGGATGAACTGCGCGATGCCGCGCGCGTCCGCCGGGCTGACGGCACTCGGGTTCCAGCCGCTCTCCGAGTACAGCTGGGCGGCGAGCAGCGCCGGGGTTATGGCGGGGCACAGGTTGCCCCACTTCTCCACCAGAGCCTGGTACTTGGCGGGCACGGCCCCCTTCGCGAGGCCCACGGCACGGCCGCCCGCCCCGGCGGCCCCGACCAGGCCAGCGGCGGCCGAGTACGTCCCCACGACGAGCAGCGCCACGAAGGTCAGACACAGCCCGATCCCGATCCCACCGGCCATCCAGAATCTGCGCACCCGTCAACCCTCCCCCATTCCCGTCACTTCAACGTGTGATTCGGCCGTGTCGCATGTCCTACTACCCCACTCGGAAACCCGAACAGGCGATGCGGGCGCACCTCACCGCCTCATCCTCGACGCGACCGCAGTCCACCGTCCAGTCCGCACGGGCGGCGCACGGGCGGCCGGCGGACGGACGGCGGACGGAGGCGGACGAGGCGGACGAGGCGGACGAGGCGGACGGGCGCACCGGCTACCGCGGAGCGACGAACAGGCTCTGCGCGCTGCGCCCGATGGGGCCCTTCTCGTCGTGCAGCCGGGCGTCGACGAGCCCGATGCCGGCCGCGTCCACGCTCGTACGGGATTCCACGCAGGCCCATTCGCCGACGGGGTGGCGGTGCAGATGGACCGTCAGGTCCCCGTTGACGAAGACGAACCGGGCGAAGTCCAGAACCGAGCTGATGCCGTTGCCGGAGTCGGCGGCGACCAGCACCCGGTCCAGTGGACGGGTCTCCTCCGCGGCGACGAGCGGCACCCGCATCCGCATCCAGCAGGTGCCGGGGCCGAGCTCCACGAAGGCGCCCTCGGTGAAACGGGCCTCCATGGCCGTGTGGTAGCCGGTCTCCCACGGCACCGGGAAGAACGGCACCGCCTCGGCCTCCCCGGGCGGCGGCAGCTGCGGACCCGGCGCCACGGCCGGCACCGCCTCCTCGGCCACCCGGATGCGCAGGGCCCGCGCCACCATCACCGGCGCCGCCGCACCCGCCGGGGTGAGGGAGGCCTCGACCACCTCGGTACCGCGGCCCGCCCGGAGCACGCTGGTGGTGATCTCCAGCGCGCCGATCGGCACCGGCCGCAGGATCTCGTACGTGATCCGGGCCACCCGCATGTCGGCGCGGGCGCCCGGCCGCTCCTCGACGGCCCGCCCGAGCAGGGCGGCCGGCGGACCGGCGTGCTGCGAGCCCGGGTCCCACGGCCCGCGCGTGTACTCCGTGGCCAGGAACCGGCCGTCGTCGACCCGCTCGAAGAACCCCTCCGCAGCACCCATGAGTCCAACGCTACCGACAGGTAACCGGCACCACCACCCCTTGCCTGATCACCGGTCAGCCATCAGCGGACGATCACCGGGCGAATCCCAACCCCACTCCCAGCCCCACCAGCACCGACCCGATGGCCCGGTTCAGCGCCTTCTGCGCCTTCAGCATCCGGTCCCGCAGCCGGGAGTTGGAGAAGAACAGCGCCACCGCCCCGAACCAGCCCAGGTGCGCGGCCGACATGAACAGCCCGTAGCCGGCCTGCTGCCACACCGGGGTGCCCGGGTTGACCACCTGGGTGAAGGTCGACACCACGAACAGCGTCGTCTTCGGGTTGAGCACATTGGTCAGGAACCCCGACCGCATCGCCCCGAGCCGGGTCAACTGCGGCTTGGACTCCAGATCCACGACCACCTCGGCCCGCGCCCGGAACGTGCGTATCCCGATCCACACCAGATAGGCCGCGCCCGCCAGCTTGATCACGGTGAACAGGGTGGTGGAGGAGGCGATCAGCAGACCGACCCCGAGCATCGTGTAGGAGACGTGGACCAGGACGCCGGCCGCGACCCCGGCGGCGGCGAACAGCCCGGTGGGCCGCCCGTACAGGTAGCTGTTGCGGACCACCATGGCGAAATCCGCGCCGGGACTGATCACGGCGAGCAGGGTGATAACGGCGACTGCGATCACTTCTGTCATGGCCCGATGCTCACCGCCGGCCCTTCCCGGATCAACCCCGTGCGCTCTCCGCATACTTGAGAAATGACCTCGCCGCAGCTCCTCTCCCTGCTCCCCTACCAGCCCGCGGAGGACGCACCGCTGCTGCGCAGGTGGGTGACGACCCGCGCCGAGCTGATCACCTGGGCAGGCCCGTCCTTCTCCTGGCCCCTGGACGACGCGCAGCTCGCCGCCTACGCCGCCGAACCCGAGCGCCGCATCTGGACCGCCGTGTCCGCCGGCAACCACCGCGTCGGACACGTCTCCGTCTCCGGCACCCGCCTCGGCCGGGTACTGATCGCCCCGGAGGCCCGCGACCAGGGTCTCGGCAGAGCCCTCGTCTCCCGGGCCGTCGACCTGTGCTTCGGCGAGCTGGCCCTGCCCGAGATCAGCCTCGGCGTCTGGGCCCACAACGCGGCGGCCCTGCAGATCTACGAAACGCTCGGCTTCCGCACCGTCGAGCGCCTCGCGGGCGTCGAGGAGGTCGACGGCGTCCCGTGGACCGCCGTCCAGATGCGACTCACGCCGCCCGACCGGTAACAATGGAACACGTGTCCACGCGTCTCCCCGTCCTCCCCGTGCTCCAAGCCGACTGCGCGAACTGCTTCGCGCTGTGCTGCGTCGCCCTCCCCTTCGCCAAGTCCAACGACTTCGCCGTGAACAAGCCCGCCGGAACCCCGTGCAAGAACCTCCGGGACGACTTCCGCTGCTCGATCCACACCCGGCTGCGCGATACGGGCTTCCAGGGCTGCACGGTCTTCGACTGCTTCGGGGCGGGCCAGCAGGTGTCCCAGGTCACCTTCGACGGCCGGGACTGGCGGACCCACCCCGAGACCCGGGCGCAGATGTTCGACGTCTTCCCGGTGATGCGGCAGCTGCACGAGCTGCTCTTCTACGTGGCCGAGGCCCTCACCCTCCCGCCCGCCGCCCCTCTCCACCCCCAGCTCCGCGAGGCACTCGCGGAAACCGAGGAGTGCACCCGCGCGGACGCGGCCACCCTCGCGGACCTGGACGTCGGCGCCCTCCGCCAGAAGATCAACACCCTGCTCCTGAAGACCAGCGAGCTCGTACGGGCCAAGGTGCCGGGCCGCAAGAAGAACCACCGCGGAGCCGACCTGATGGGCGCCCGCCTCTCCGGCGCGGACCTGCGCGGCGCGAACCTCCGCGGCGCCTACCTGATCGCCGCCGACCTCAGCCGCGCCGACCTCCGCACGGCCGACCTCATAGGCGCGGACTTCCGCGACGCCAACCTCCGCGACGCAGACCTCCGCCACGCCCTCTTCCTCACCCAACCCCAACTCAACGCAGCCCAAGGCACCCCCACCACCCGCATCCCCCCACACCTCACCCACCCCACCCACTGGACCTAACCCCCCACCGCCACTCCATCCCGGCCCCGCCCGGCCATCCAGCCCCGCCGGTCCACTCCAGCCCCCGGCCCATCCCAGCCCCAGCCGCACACCCCGGGCCCGCCCGGCCATTCCAGCCCCGCCGGCCCACTCCAGTCCCGCGGCCCATCCCAGCCGCGTCGGCCCACTCCTGTCCCGCAGCCCCTCCGGCCCAGCCCAGCACCAGCCGCACACCCCAAGCCCGCCCGGCGATCCCAGCCCCGCCGGCGTTTGAGGCGCGGGGTCTGGGGCGGAGCCCCAGGTCTTTCCAGCCCTGCCGGCGTTTGAGGCGCGGGGGCCCGGGGGCGGAGCCCCAGGTCTTTCCAGCCCCGCCGGCGTTTGAGGCGCGGGGGCCCGGGGGCGGAGCCCCCGCAACGGCGCCGCACCCGCGACGGCCGCGGCGGGCCGGCTACACCCGGGCCAAGAACCCCCGCACGGCGGTATAAAATCCCACTGCATCCCCCAGCCGCACGCAGTGCCCGGCCGGCAGCTCAACCAACCGCACCCCCGCCCTCCGCACGGTCATCTCCCGCGCGTGCTCCCCCGACAGCACCCCGCTCCGATCCCCCCGCACCAGCAGCGTCGGCCGCCGCACCGCCAGCCAGTCCCCCCAGTGGTCCCCGTTCAGCCTCCGCTGCGACTCCACCACGTCCTCCACGACACACGCGGTCCCCCACCCGTCCGCGTACTCCCGCAAGGCCCCCGCCAGGTACGGCGCCGCACTCCCCACCCCCGCGAGGAACCCGGCCGCGGTGGCCGCCCGCCGCGGCCACTCCCGCGCGTACGACAGGTCGTCGTCGACGACCGCCCCGACGTCCTCGACCACCACCGCCCGCACCAGATCCGGCCGCCGCGCCGCGAGCTGATACGCGTTGACCCCGCCCAGCGAGTGCCCCACCACCACCGCGGGCCCCAGCCCCAGGTGCTCCAGAACCGCCGCCGCATCCGCCACGTACCCCTCGCGCGTATACGCCTCGGCCCGGTCCGACTCCCCGTGCCCCCGCTGGTCGAGCGCGATCACCCGCCACCGCGGACCCACCTCCCGCGCCAGGTCCCCGAAGCTGCTGCCGTCCTGGAAGTGCCCGTGCAGCGCGAGCAGCGGCGCCCCCGGACCGCCGAAGTCCGTATAGGCCAGCCGCCGCCCGTCCGGCATCCGCACCGCCCCCGGCAACGGCCCCAGCTTGTCTATGACCCGCCGGCGCAGCAGCTGGTACTCCTCCCAGCGCCTCGGCAGCCGCCCGCCCGGCCGCTTCCCCATCAACCGCCCCGGCGTCACCGTCTGCCCGCGCCGGAACTGCTCCCGCGTCAGATCGACCTGTATCCCCCCGGGCATCACGTTCCAGCAGTGGAACCCGTGCTGCTCCCCGTCCAGCCAGACCTCGCCGACCATCAGCTCGCCGCCGACTATGTCCTGCACCACCAGCGCCGTGATGTCGCAGTGCCCCCAGGCCGGGTTGTCGGCGGTCCAGGGCGCCCGCTCCACATCGTCCGGCGAGCAGGTCTCGGCCGACCATCCAGCCCGGATGGCCGCCTCCACATCGGCAAGGCTCCACGGAGTCGTCGTCATGCCCCCAGCGTGCCCCACCCCACTGACAACGCCCGCTCATACCGATCCAGCACATGCGCGTGCGGCACCGCCGGCCCCAACCCCCGCCGGATCCGGCAGTGCCGCACACCGCCGACGAGCTCTTCCTCGTACGCGAGTCCCCGCTCCATGCCCGCCGGTGTCGGCCCGCCCTCGAGCGCCGCAACACCCCGCACGCCCTGAAAGACTGACGAAATGTCGGACAAAACTCACCGACACGGTCCAACGACACGCGAACCACTGCGCCGAACGGCGGCCCCTCCACTCACCCCCCGCACGGCGGGACGGCAATCATTGCCCGGCGTCACCCCCCGTGATACACAGAGTGACCATACGTTCTTTCGCATACACACCGCACCTGCGCAGGTCAGAGCACAGAGGCGGGAAGCGGGCCGGGAGATCGGGTAAAGAGAGCCGTCAAGTCGACGACGGCGGCGGTTTCATCAGCGAAGATAGTGCGTGACCCCTGCCGTCGGGCACGGGCTTCCGGAACTACCCATACAGGGGCGGTGAGTTACATGATCCTGGCAGCCGAAAAGGGCGACATCACCACCATCATCGGCGGAATCGCCCCGAACTGGGGGCCGTTCGGCAGTCTCGGCAACGAAGCGAAGGTCATGATCGAAGTGGTCATGGCCGTAGCGATCCTCCTCTGCCTCGGCATCGCCATCTGGGGCGCGGCCAAGCAGCGCATCGGCGCGACCGCCCTGCGCGACACGTTCAGCGCGGAACAGGGCAAGGGCCTGATCGTGGCCGGCCTCACGGGCGTCTTCATCATCGGCTCCCTGGGCACCCTCTTCACCATCGTCTACGGAATGGCCGTCTAGCCGGGCCACCTCGGCCGTACCTGATCAGGAATCACCACACCGCGCCTACGCGCGAACCAGCACTACCGTCGTACGACGCGGAGGGGGCCGAAACGGAATGAGCAGCGAGGACCAGTACGGCGGCACGGGCCAAACCCGTACCCGCCTCCCGGACTCCCCCGCCGACCCGTACGGCCCCACCCGCCGCACCCCGCGCACCCCCCGCAGCCTGATCACGGTCGTCGGCGTGGTCGTCCTCCTGATCGCGGCCATCGCGTTCGCGAACCAGGGCCCGGACACCCCGACCTCCCCCCCGACGGACAACGCCCCGTCGTCCTCCTCCACGACCCCCACGGGCACGACCCCGGTCACGGGCAAGAACGGCGGCGTGGCGTCGGGCTTCGCCCAGGACCAGCAGGGCGCCCAGTCCGCCGCCGCCAACTACGCGGTGGCACTGGGTTCTGACGGCATGTTCAACCCGGCTCGCCGGCACGCCATCGTCGACGCGGTCGCGGACGAAAGCAGCCGGACGAAGCTGCAGGCGGGATTCGACGCCGACTACTCGGCCGGCCTGCTCTCCCAGATCGGCCTGACAAAGGACGGACTGGCGCCGGCGGGCGCCACCTTCGTCAACCGGACGGTTCCGGCCGGGACCAAGGTGAAGAACTTCGCAGGTGGCGCCGCGTCGGTCGACGTGTGGTGCATCGGCATGTTCGGCCTGACCGGCGAAAAGTCCACTCGTCCCGTCACCAGCGGCTGGTTCACGATCTCGCTGACGCTCAAGTGGAACGGCTCCGACTGGAAGGTCGTCGAATCCTCGCAGAAGGACGGCCCCACCCCGGTCACCGGCGACAACCCCGTATCCACCTCCGACGAGATCGGCAGCGCGGTCACCGAATTCGGAGGGTTCACTTATGCCCGGTAGTCACCGGCTCCCGCTCCGAAGGATCGGCGCCACCGCCGCGGTCATCCAGACCGCGGTCATTCTCGTGGCCACGCGTGCCGCGGCCGCCCCGACCCCGACTCCTACGCCCACTCCGGCGCCGAGCACGAGCAACGACCCGTGCTCCCTGATCGCCGGGCCGGCCCGGGAGTACTGCGACCGGGGCTCCGGCCAGGCCCCCCGCACGGGCCTGGCACCCAGCGACCCGGCCGACGCCCTCAACCCCCTCGCCTCCCTGGCCAAGGGCTGCGCCGACGCCGCCGCCTGGATCGTCGGCAAGCTCAGCGAAGCGGTCAACGCCACGGCCAACGTCGACTTCACCAACCCCACCTTCCTCAAGCAGTACGCCGTCGTCTTCGCCGCCTCCACCATCCTGACCCTCGTCCTCTGGCTCTTCGCCGTAGCCAAGCGAGCCGTCCGCGGCGTCCCCCTCACCACCGCCCTGTCCGAGGCGATCGGCTTCCTCTGGCTCACCGTCCTCGCCTCCGCCTTCACCCCCCTGATCCTCTACACGATCGTCTCCGCCACCGACGGCGTCACCGAGGTCATCGCCTCCGCCACCGGCGGCCAGACCGACGTCTTCTTCGGCTCCTTCGCCGAAGCCCTCAAGAAGGGCGACGACATCGGCGGCGGCCCGATCATGCTGATCGTGGTCGCCCTCGTCACCGTCCTCGCCGCCGGCATCCTCTTCCTCGAGCTGTTCATCCGGGCCGCCCTCCTCTACGTCGGCGCCCTCCTCGGCGTCGTCGTCTACGCGGGCCTCGTCGACCGGAACCTCTGGGGCCACGTCCGCCGCTGGGCGGGCATCATGATCGCCGTCATCCTCGTGAAGCCGGTCATCGTCATCGTCCTCGGCCTCGCCGGAGCCCTGGCCGGCGAAAAGGGCCCCGACGCCTTCTCCGCCGTCGTCACCGGCCTCGCGATCATCCTCCTGGCGATCTTCGCCTCCGCGATGATCTACCGCTTCGTACCCGGCTTCGGCGACGAGATCGTCTCCGCCCGCTCCAACCGCAGCAAGGCCACCGACGGCGCCCAGGCAGCCGCCGTCATCAGCTCCCCCGCCTCCCTCGTCTCACAGGGCATCAAGACCCACAGCAGCCGCGGCGCCCACCGCGGAGGCGACGGCGGCGGCAGCACGCCCCGCCCCGCCAACCCCATCTCCGGAGGCGTGGCCGCCCACAGCAGCCGCCCCACCTCCGGCGGCGGGTCCGGCGGCGGATCTGTCCCCTCCGCCGCACCCCCGCCCCGCACGAGCACGAGTTCGAGTACGAGGAACACAGGAGGTGACGGGCGTTGACGACCCAGTCCCACCAGATGCACCCGGTCGCGCCCCGCCGCACGTATCTCATCGGCCGGGCCCGGCCGAACGCGATCGTCGGCAAGAACCGCGAGACCGGCGAGATCGCCCTGATCATCGCCGGGGCGTTCTTCGGCATGATGAGCGGACTGCTCGTCCCCGACCTCACCCTGCGCATCGTCAGCCTCGCCGGCTTCCCCATGCTCGCGCTCGCCGCCGTGTACGTCCCGTACAAGGGCCGCACCTTCTACCGCTGGTTCGAGATCAGCCGCAGCTACAAGCGCACCCTGCGACGCGGTACGACCTACCGCTCGGGCGCCATGGAAGCCGGCGTCCGCGGCGCCGACGGCCGCGAGGTCGAGGTCGGCCCACCCCCCGGCATCGGACGCATCAACTGGCTCGCCGCCCCCTTCGGCCCCGACGAGATCGCCGTACTCCTCCACGCGGACCGCAGAACCGTCACCGCCGCCATCGAGATCGAGGGCCCCGGCGTCGGCCTGCGCGACAGCGAGGACCAAGAGGCCCTCGTCGACCGCTTCGGCACCCTCCTCAAGCACGTGGCCAACGGCGACGGCTTCGTCACCCGCCTCCAGATGCTCGCCCGTACGCTGCCCGCCGACCCCGACGCGCACGCCAAGGACGTCGCCCTGCGCGGCGACACCCAGGCCCCCGGCTGGCTGCGCGACTCGTACGACCAGCTCCAGTCGATGGTGTCCACCTCCTCCGAGCAGCACCGCGCCTACCTCGTCGCGTGCATGCACTACACCCGCGAACTCGCCGCCGAGGCCCACACCATCGCCCGCGCCGCCACTCCCCACAAGGGCCGCAAGCTCAACCGCGACGCCGGCCTCGCCATCGTCATGGCCCGCGAGCTGACCGACATCTGCGCCCGCCTCGCCGAAGCCGACATCCGCGTCCGCCAGCCCCTCGGCCAGGGCCGCCTCGCCTCCCTCGTGCACTCCATGTACGACCCCGACCACCCCATCGACCACATCCAGGCCATGACCAAGCGCAACGCCTGGCCCGCCGAACTCGACGCGGTCGAACCCACCTACCTCCAGGCCAAGACCCGCGAATCCTCCACCCGCGCCCCCTGGTGCCACGCCACCGCGTGGGTGAAGGAATGGCCCATGACCCCCGTCGGCGTCAACTTCCTCGCCCCCCTCCTCGTCCACACCCCCGACGTCATCCGCACGGTCGCCGTCACCATGGACCTGGAACCCACCGAGATCGCCATCGAGCGGATGCTGACGGAGAAGACGAACGACGAGGCCGACGCGAGCCGCGCCGCCAAGATGAACCGCACCGTCGACCCCCGCGACATCGCCGCACACGGCCGGCTCGACCAGAGGGGTGAAGATCTCGCCAGCGGAGCTGCCGGGGTCAACCTCGTCGGGTACATCACGGTGTCCTCGCGATCACCCGAAGCCCTCGCCCGCGACAAGCGCACCATCCGCGCCTCCGCCGGCAAGTCCTACCTCAAACTCGAATGGTGCGACCGCGAGCACCACCGCGCCTTCGTCAACACCTTGCCGTTCGCCACCGGCATCCGACGCTAGCTGGAGGGAAGTGCCGCCCATGCGAGATCCCATGTCCGCGCTGACGGACGCCTTCACCAGCTTCCTCTTCGGCAAGGTCGAGACCACCCGCCTGCCCGTACGCACCTCCACCGGGCAGGCGCAAGCCGTCTACCTTCCCACCGCCGCCCCCGGACTCGGCGACTCCGGAGTGATCATCGGACGCGAGGTCTACAGCGGCAAGGGCTACATCTACGACCCCTTCCAGCTGTACGGCCAGCAGCTGCCCGCTCCCCACTGGCTGGTCCTCGGCGAATCCGGCAACGGCAAATCCGCCCTCGAGAAGACGTACGTCCTGCGCCAGCTCCGCTTCAAGGACCGCCAGGTCGTCGTCCTCGACGCCCAGGGCGAAGACGGCGTCGGCGAATGGAACCTCATCGCCCAGCAGCTGGGGATAACCCCCATCCGCCTGGACCCCATCGCCGCCAACGACGACGGGATCCGCCTCAACCCCCTCGACCCGGCCATCACCACGACCGGCCAGCTCGCCCTGCTCCGCACCATCATCGAGGTGGCGATGGGCCACGGCCTCGACGAGCGCGCAGGCTTCGCCCTCAAGGTCGCGCACGCCTACGTCGTCGACACCATCCGCGACCGCCAGCCCGTCCTCACCGACATCGTCGAGCAACTGCGCCACCCCGAAGCCGAATCGGCGCTCGCCATGAACGTCGACATAGACGATGTCCGCGCCTGGGGCCTCGACGTCGCGCTCGTCCTCGACCGCCTCGTCGACGGCGACCTCCGCGGCATGTTCGACGGCCCGACCACCGTCGGCATCGACCTCGACGCGCCGCTGATCGTCTTCGACCTCTCCCACATCGACCGCAACTCCATCGCGATGCCGATCCTCATGGCGATCGTCGGCGTCTGGCTGGAGCACACCTGGATCCGGCCGGACCGCAAGAAGCGCATCTTCCTGGTCGAAGAGGCCTGGCACATCATCAACAGCCCCTTCGTCGCCCAGCTGTTCCAGCGCCTCCTGAAGTTCGGCCGCCGCCTCGGCCTGTCCTTCGTCGCCGTCGTCCACCACCTCTCCGACGTCGTCGACGGCGCGGCCGCACGCGAAGCCGCGGCCATCCTGAAGATGGCCTCCACCCGCACGATCTACGCCCAGAAAGCGGACGAAGCCCGCGCCACCGGCCTGGTCCTGGGACTCCCCCGCTGGGCGGTGGAAATCATCCCGACCCTCACCCCGGGCATCGCCGTCTGGGACGTCAACGGCAACGTGCAGGTGGTCAAACACCTGATCACCGAGGCCGAACGCCCCCTCGTCTACACCGACCGCGCCATGACCGAGTCCTCCGCCCCCGACCGGCTCCACGACGACATGCTCGCCGCCGAAATCGAGGCGGAGGAACGCGCCCTGTCCATCGAACGCCGCCGGGGCAACGGCGGCCCGGGTTCCGCGACCACGGTGGCCTGACCATGCACGACGCACGGCGTACGGAGCCCCCCGCCCGCGCCGGGGGCATCCCGGACGGCCTGCTGATCGGCCTGCTGGCCTTCCTCCTCGGCCTCGCCGTCCTGGTCTGGTCGGCCACCGGCCTCGCCGCGTTCTTCGCCAAGGGCGCCTGGCCGGACACCGTCACGTTCACGCGCACCCCGGAGGCCGTCCGCGCCCTGATAGCGCAACCGCACGACGTCCCGGGCGCCTGGCCCGACACCGACCCCGCGGCCCTCTCCGGCTGGGGCCTGTTCTGGGGCCTGTTCCTCAGCCAGCTCCTGGTGCTGTTCGTCCTCACCGTCTTCGCCATCGGCGTGATCGCCCGCACCAAATCCCGCCGCGCCCTGGCCAGACGGGCTGCCGCACAGGCCCCCGTACCGTACGAACCCGCAGCACCGGCACCGGCACCCGAGCACCACCTCCAGCCCCACGTCCCGGCCGCTGCCCCGGCCCCGGCCTCGGCACATCCAGCACCGCCGGCGTTCGAGGCGCGGGACCCGGGCCGGAGCCCCGGCAACGGCGCCCCGCCGATCGCCCCCACCACGGCCCCGCAGGCCCGCCTCGCGTACGGCGGCCCCAACGACCGGCTCCGCGCGGCAGCACACCGCATCCGCGAGGCAGAAGGCGCGGCCCTGATCGTGACCTCCTCGCCCACCCTCTGGGCCGATACCAAGGACGCCCGCGCCAAACTCGGCCCGGTCCTCCTCTACGACCCCCAGCACCTGTGCGACACCCCGGCCCGCATGCACTGGAACCCGGCCGAGGGCTGCGCCGACCGCGAGACCGCCGCCGCCCGCGCCATCGCCCTGCTGGCCCCCGTACGCCCCCAGGCCCGCATGGACGCCGCGGTCGCCGACACGGCCGAAACGCTCCTGCGCAGCTGGCTCCAGGCGGCCGCCCTCGACGACCGCCCCTTCAAGCAGCTCCACCGCTGGACCCAGGGCAACAATGCCCAAGACCCGGTCCGCATCCTGCGCACACACCCCCAGGCCGCCCCCGGCGCCGCCGGCGAGCTGGAGAGCGCCCTCACCGCGCACCCCGAACGCCGTGAGCTGGCCCAGCACCTGACGGCCCGGTCCCTCTCCTGCCTGACCTCGATCCACATCCGCGAGGCCTGCAACCCGAACCGAACCGATTCCCTCACGCTGGCTTCGTTCGTCACCGAAGGGGGCACCCTCTACATGGTGGGCGAACCGCTGGAAGACCCCCGCACCCACCCGGGTGCGATGCCTCTGCTCACCGCACTCGCCGCTGACGTGGTCGAGCACGGCCGCCGCATGGCCGCACGGTCATCCCACGGTCGGCTCGACCCACCACTCGCGCTGATCCTCGACGACATCGCGGCGGTCGCCCCGATCCCCCAGCTCCCGGACCTGCTGACGGACGAGACGCTCCCCCTCCTCGCCCTGTGCCGCAGCCGCGAGCAGGCCCGCTCCCGCTGGCCGGAAGCGCTCCTCCCCCAAGCCTGATCAAATCCTCGGAAACACGTACTCCATTTCCTTCGCCCCCGCGTTCCCTGGCACGGGCACGACCTTCCCACTCGCCTCGAACCCGAACCGCCGATAAAAGGCCGCGGCCCGCGCGTTGTCCTCGTGCACGAAGAGCCGTACGCACTCCAGCGCCGGCTCGTCCAACGACCAGGCCCAGTCCAGCGCGGCCGCGAACAGCGCCTCGGTCAGCCCTGTCCCGCGCTGCTCGGGCCGTACGAACACGCCGACGAGATGCCCCTGGGGCCGCTCGATGACCTGCTCGAAGATGTCCGTGGTCCCTGCTTCCTCGACGAGCACCGTCACCGACCCGGCCCACGCACCCCCGACCCCCTCGGCAACGAACTGCCGCGCCGCCCGCCCGTGCGAAGCCCCCGCGGCCCGGGCCTGCCAGTGCTCATCGGGCCTGGCCTCGGCCTGCGCCACGGTCTCCAGGAAAGCCAGCGGCGCCGCGGGGTCGTTCAGCGCGGTGATCCGCAGCTCCTTGACCTTCATCCACTCGTCGCCGCGCACCGGACGCACCACGTATTGATCCATGATCGAAGATCCTAATACCGACCCGGAAACGCAGAAAAGCCCCGCACCGAACCCCGGAGGGTTTGGTGCGGGGCTTCCGCAATGATTGTTCGGCGGCGTCCTACTCTCCCACAGGGTCCCCCCTGCAGTACCATCGGCGCTGAAAGGCTTAGCTTCCGGGTTCGGAATGTAACCGGGCGTTTCC